>NHEP01000103.1 GCA_002171515.1 bacterium TMED88
AGGTCGCGTCGTCGAAAAGCGCCTGGGTCACAACACTCTGACGCACCCAACGGGCGCCGCCTTTCTCGATTTCACTCGGGCGGGCGGTACGCACCCGGGCCGGTCGATGTTGGGCGACGATCAGCGGCACTTTCATCTCCAGGGCACCGGCGCCCATCTGGGCCGTATCCAATCGACCGGCCAGCAAAGCCCGGTAGGTCTTGGCCACGCTGTGACGAGCAAAGCCTTCGCGAAGCCGCTGCCATCCCGAAGCCGAAAGCCCGACCAGCTGGACCCCGGAAGTCTCAACATCTAGGCGGTGCACCACGCCACTTCGCAGCCCGCCCTCGCCCAGACCCTGAAGCTCTGGCCAGCGCTGGATTAAATGGCCAATCACGGTCTCGGATTCGTCGGCGCGAAGCGGATGGACGGGCAAGCCCGGGGGTTTGTCGACGGCCAGCCATCCCTCGCCCTGGGCCAGAATCGGAGGCGACGGACCCCGGGCGGGCGGCACCCGCTCATCGGCCGCCGACCGGAAAGCCGCCACTTCCAGCCAACCCTCGGCGGGCAGGCTCCGTCCCTTGTCGCGAAGGCCGAGAGGATGCCCGTCCAGCCGGATGGCACCCCTCTCCAGTAATCTACGGACTTGCCCCCGGGACAGGGACAGCTCGGCGACCAGAAAACGGTCCAGCCGCTGAGCGGAGTGAGCCGGCTCGAGCTGAATTCGCCGGGGAGGCGGGGCGGCGTCGGGCCGGGGGACCGAATTTTCCATCCTGACTGAGCACTCCCTTTTGAGTCGACGAACGCCGCATTCTAACCGCCCAGGCGACCGAAAACCGCCCGGCCCAATGGCTCGACAGCGGCTTGAGGCCTCGGGTACCCTGCCGGTCCATTTTCCAGCCCCCGGCGCCCGCCTGATCGGCGGCCGCAGACCCTTCTGGAGGGTGTTTTTCCGGAGCCGAGCGCGCCTCGATGGCACCGCAAACCCGTGAACGGGGTCAGGTTATTGCAATGAGTCAACCGGCAGCCAACCACCAAAACGTCGCCATCATGGACACCACCCTCCGCGATGGCGAACAAACCCCCGATGTCTCCTACACGCCGGCGGAAAAGCTTCAGCTCGCCCGGCTTCTCTTGATGGATGTTGAGGTTGATCGCATCGAGATCGCCTCGACTCGCGTGTCGGAAGGCGAGCGAGCCGCCGCCAAGGCGATCACGGCGTGGGCTCGAAAGGCGCGGGTTATCAAACGCGTCGAAATGCTCGGCTACTGCGACGGCAAGACCTCGGTGGACTGGATCGTCGGCGCAGGGGGCAAGGTGATGAACCTGCTCACCAAGGGCTCCGAAAAACATTGTCGATCCCAATTGGGACTGGCCCCGGAAGTTCACCGCGCCCGGATCGAAGAAACCCTCCGCTATGCCCGGCGCAAACGACTCGATATCAACGTCTATCTCGAAGACTGGTCCCAGGGCGTCCGCGAGTCTTTTGACTATGTCTTCGCCCTGGTCGAAAGCCTCCGGGCGTTACGCGTGGCTCGGATTTATCTGCCCGACACCCTGGGCATCCTTTCTCCCGAAACAGTGACCCGCTACGTGGGCCTGATGACAGAAACCTGGCCCAACGTCGACTTCGAATACCACGGCCACAACGACTACGGGCTCGCCGCCGCCAACTGCCTCGCGGCGGTGAAGGCCGGCGCCCGGGGCGTGCATACCAGCGTTAACGGCATGGGGGAGCGAGCGGGCAACAGCAGTCTGGCCGAAGTCGTCGCCACTCTGCACGATCACAGCCACTACAGAACGGCCGTCTCCGAGAAAAAGCTTTCTTCAATTTCCCGGCTGGTCTCCACATTCAGCGGAAAAGAAGTCGCCGCCAATGCGCCGATTGTAGGCAGCGACGTCTTTACACAAACCGCCGGCATCCATGCCGACGGAGACGCCAAGGGCGATCTTTACGCGACGCGCCTCGCCCCGAATCGCTTTGGACGGGCACGCCGCTATGCGCTCGGCAAACTCTCAGGCCGGGCATCGCTAGACCACAACCTCGACCGGCTCGGGATCGACCTGCCCGCCGCCGATCGAGAGGTTGTTCTGCGCCGAATCGTTGAGCTGGGCGACAAGAAACATGTCGTCTCTCCGGAAGACCTCCCCTATATCATCGCCGACGTGCTGGCCCGGCCCGCGGAACAAATGCTGCGCGTCACCGACTATCGAGTCACCGTCGCGACCGGAGAAGCCCCGCACGCCGAAGTCACCCTCAGCTATCAGGGCAACGTCGAAAAAGCCGAAGCCAGCGGAGACGGTGGGTATGACGCCTTCATGAATGCTTTGAAAAAGGCAGCCAAGCGATTCCAACTCGATGTCCCGATGCTGGCCGACTACCGGGTGCGGATCCCGCCGGGAGGACGCACCACGGCTTTGGTTGAGACCCATGTCTCTTGGCGGATTGAACACGCCGTCGCGGGAAGAAAAAAACCCCGCACGGAGACCTTCTCGACCCTCGGAGTCGATTCGGATCAACTCGCCGCCGCCGTCATCGCGACAGAGAAAATGCTGAACGCGGTGGCCGTCCGAAAAGGCGGGAAAGTCGGGAAGAAGCCCGCAAAGGCCAAGGCCAGGAGTGCGGCCGCTACTGCCAAAAAAGGCCGCTCAGGATGAGCCCGGCTTGCCTCCGGGCGGGCGTAGTTTGGCTTACGCTGGCCCTCACCGGCGTGTTGGGCTGTGCGACCCATCAGCAGAAAAAACTCGAAGCCCATTACGGCCCCAGCGAGAGCATCCTCGAAGTGGTCGCCACTCTCAGGCGGCATGTTCCCGACGACACCTATCGGTTTCCTCCGGCGACCGACTTCACCGGTCGCAACGTCTATCTCTCGGCGCTGCTCCGTTTAGAGAGCATCGAACGGATTCACGCCGACGCCCTCCGAACCGGATACATGAGCGGCGTGATTGCATTTTCAAAGGGTCGCGCCCTGGAGCGGATCCGGGGATATGACGTGGCCGCGATGCAGTATCGAGAAGCCGCGCGACTCGACGAAGAACTCGCCGCCGAAGCCCTGCGGAGCGCGAAGGTCTGCGATGGGCTCGCCGAGGCACGGCAAATCGGACTCCAGCCCGTCGACCCCTTAGACCCCGACCCGGAGCCACTCCTACTCCCCGCTGTCATCGATGCCGACTGGGTGGTCACCGTGATGGACCAACGAACCGCTCTGCTCTCATACCTGCTCGAAGAAAATCGAGACAACCACTACGAGGCGGTGATCCGCGAGGAGATCGAGCGGGGCGAAGAAATCCGGGCCTCGTGGTTCGAGCAACATCGATACGATCTGCCCAACGGTCAGGTTCGCTCCATCTCTGAGCTTCAGCGTGTGGTTTCGCGAAACGCCGCCAGCAAAGAGTATTTGCGCCACATGCTTCGACTCGCCGAACTCTACGACATCCTCGCCCATGAATATGTCGAAGCAGTCCCTCCGGTGAGCCTGGACTTTGACCCGGCGCGTTTTCAGGATCTTGTTGACCCGGCGGTTCATCTCTATGAATCGGTGGCGTCTAATGACGGTTCGACGGAAAAACTAGAGGCCTCTCGTCGGCTTGAAGCCTTCCTCGCCTTCACCTTGGTGGTGGACCGTGATCGATTCACCTTCTAATCCGAAGCCCATCTTGAGCACCCTGCTTGGGGTATTCATCGCGGCGTGTCTGCTATTGGGCTGCAGCCATACGCGAACGGGCGTCGCCCCCAAGCTCTTGATGCCCATGCAGCGCCAGCCGGCCTGGCTGCCCTTGCCCGTAGATCAAGCTGCCGCTCGCCTCGCCGCTTCGGCTTTGGTGACGAACCGCCCCGACCTCGACAAGGCGGAGGCGGAAATCGACGCGATTCCAAAAGAGGACAAACCAGAGGACATGGATGCCCTCGCGCAGGATGTCGTCAATGCAACCCTGGATGACCCCCGGGCCTATCGAAAGGCCAGTGCGTCCCTGACCCGGGGCTTCGGAACCGATCCGGGCCTGGAAGCACGACTGGACCAAGTCGTTGACAATGACCCCCTTGCCTTGGCCAAGCGCCGCAACCTCGATACCTGGGAGCACCTTTGGGCCCGCACCTTCAATGCGGCATCGAAGCCGATCGGCCAGGCCATCTTCAGCGGCTTTACCCTCGCCCCAATGACCATTGCGACCAGCACCGCGCATTACCTCGCCAGTTTTTCAAACGACGAACCTCTTTCTACGACAGACCGGCAGGCCCTTGTATTGCACCGTGAGTACCTTGCACGGCACCCCGATGCACCCGATGCTGATAAAATTCAGGCCAAGGTCGACAAGGCCGAGAAAAAGCTCACTCGAACCATGCAGCGCCGTCGACTTCGCGCGGCGGAGAAGGCGCTTGATTCGGGAAATCCAAAAATTGCGGTGCTTGAAGCGAAACGCGCGCTTTTTTGGGGACCCCACGAGGATGCGGAAACACTCCGCCAAATCGCCCAAGAAGATGTGACGCAAATTCGCGCTCTCCATCAGGCCAGTCTGGGCGCGCCCGGCGAACTGACTCGAGCGGATCGGCAAGATCACGCTTTGGCGGTGGAACTTCTCAATACATCTTCGACCGGAGACGGCCTCTCCGATGAAATGCTCGGGGTTCTCTGGGAAAACCGGGACGGTCCCGAAGGCGACGACGCGCTTTTTATTTTCGCGATTGCCCAAAAGGAATCGGGGTTCGAGGAGGAGAGTTGGCGAACCCTTGAACACTTGGCGCAGCGAGACCCGATGGAATCCACCATGGTGCGCCACGCCCGTCATCTCATCGACGACCCCTGGCAAAACCCATACACCGCCTACCGGCGAATGAAAGCCCGCAAAACAGCCGATCAGATCCGCTGGCGTCTTTTCGCAGACTACGCGGACGGACCGAAGCGCTACCCCAATCTCCCCGAGCCTTTAGGCTTCGCACTCGAAGGGCCCGGCATCGCGACGGCATTCATTACCAGCCCCATGCGGATGGTTTTCGGGCGTTGGAAAAAAGGGCCCGATTTCAATGGGCCCACCGCTGTTCTCGCCTATCGATACCTCGATCGGTATCCAAACGGTCAACACAACCGCGAGGTCATCGAATGGCTCTTCGCCTACGAGCAAGAGCGCGGCAATCAAGTCGCCGCTTTGCGACTGGCGGATTTTATGGAAGAACTTGACCCGGATGATCGAGCCGCTCTGGCCGAAGCCGCGTCAGCCCAAGTGATGGCCGCGGCCGATCGAACGCACCGGTTCGATCGGCGCAATCAGACGCTTCGCCATGCGGCCACTGAGTACCCCGATACAGAGACCGGCACGCTCGCGGGCAAAAGGATCCGTTGGGAAATCGAAGACTACAGCGCCCAGCAAATTCGTGTGACGCGTAGCTTCTTAGTCGAAAATCCGAGGGTCGCGGGACCCAATGGTCTGGGGATTAATCCGAGCTTAGTCGACGGAGAGTTGACCAATGGCGAACTCCACGCGATGGGAATCACTCTGGTGGGCGGTCGGGTCTTACGTTTTCACCTACTCGCCGAAAGCGGTAAGGACACAGAGCTTCCGGAAGACGTCGATCAGGCCATCTCCACCGAGCGTCTCGCTCAGCTGGCCTCGGTGCTCGATGAAACCTCCCGGCGCAACCAGCTCATCGATCCCGATGACACCCTTGAACATGACGCGGACCGTGATCGATTTCTCGAGCGAGCGCGCTTAGGGCTGGTTCAAAGACCCGATAAACGACCAACCGCACAGTCTACTTACGTGTACCAGAGCATGCGGGAACGCTATGGCGTCGTTCGCGGACGAGAGTCTATCCTTCCCTTTGATCTGGTCTTCAGCGGCAACCTTCAGGACCTCCAACTGGGCGCCTACCCGAAATGGAGAGCGCCGAAGGCCACGCCGGACGCGTTCCTCTATCGCTAACGGAAGGCGCGAGGGACCAGGCCGGTCACGAAGCCGCGTGATGGGCTGCATCGATCAGCTCAATGGGGTGCAAAACCCGAAACGGGAGGTCTCGCTCTTCGGCGCCTGACCGGATCTGAAGAAGGCAACCGGGATTGCCTGTCGCCACAACCTCAGGTTCGACCTCAGCAAGCGATTGAATCTTCGCTTCGAGAATCGGCGCGGACATCTCAGGTTGCAGCAGACCATAGGTTCCCGCGGCCCCGCAACAGGCTTCAGCATCGCGGTGCTGCAGCAACTCAAGGCCCGGAATTTTTTCGAGAAGCCGACGCGGCGCCGCCGCGACCTGTTGAGCGTGCACCAGGTGGCAGGGGTCATCATAAGCGACCCGCAGCGGAAGATGACCCAGCGGCGCCCGAAGTCCGACTTCGTCGAGCCACTCACAAACATCCCGCACGCGCGACGACAGGGCGGCGCCGTCTTCCGGCAGCCAGTGATGGGTTTCGCGAAGCGCGGCGCCGCAGCCCGCGGAATTGCTCAGAACCATGTCGAACGAGGCATCCGAAGTGAAGGCTTTCACGTTTTGCCGAGCCAGGGATCGCGCCGAGTCCAGGTCGCCGGCATGGGCGAGCAGAGCCCCACAGCAGCGCTGGCCTTGGGGCACCACGACGTCATATCCATTGCGCGACAGGACCCGGACTGTGGCGCGGTTGACCGCGCCGAAAAGCTCGGGCATCAGGCAGCCCTCATGAAGGGCCACGCATCCGCGACGGGGTCCCTCCGCGGGCGTGAATTGCGGCAGGGGCCGGCGGGCAGCCCTCGGCGGAACCGGCGGAAGAAGGCTCCAAGCCCGACGAAGACCCCGGGGCCACACGGCGGTCAGCCACGAGTCCAACTTAAGGCGCTGGGCCCAATCAAGGAACGTGGTGAAAGCCCGCAGGCGCCTTGGGGCTGGAAGAACGTGGCGCAGGGCCAAACCTTCAAGTCGATGACGCACCCCGGGCCGCAAGCCCGCCTCCGCAGCAGCAGCGCGCCCCGCTTCAAGAAGAGAACCGTACTCAACCCCGGAAGGGCAGGCGCTCTCACACGCACGACAACCAAGACAGAGGTGGAGCTCATCCGCGATGGTTTGATCGAACGGTAGGTCTCCCTCTGCCACCCCGCGCATCATGTAGATCCGCCCGCGAGGCGAACTGCTCTCTCGCCCCGTCACCCGGTAGGTCGGGCAGTGCGTCAAGCAGAGACCGCAGTGCACACAATCCAGAGTTCCTTCGTAAAGCGATTCGGGGAAGTTCGCCAAGGCATCGGATTTCGAAGAAGCCAACTCAGAGCCTCCCCACAAAACGGCCGGGGTTCAGGATCCCATTGGGGTCAAAGCGCTCCTTGAGTTCTCGCATCAGGCCCAAAACAGGCGACCCGCCGAACGCATCCCGACGTCCTTGTGCCCACTCCGGAAGGGCTTCGATGATCGCCTCGGCTTCCGCATGGGCCCGAACCTCATCGATGACGGCGAAAACTTGGTCGAGCCACCACGGGTCCTCTCCTTCGTCGAGACCCGCCTCGAACCAAGCCGTCAATACGCTCGGCTCTGGACAGATCAGACAGCGCGCGCCCCCCCGTTCAAGCAGTGTTCGAGCCTGCTCGCCTTGACTGGGACGAGTGTGAAAACGCACGCGAACGCCGATCGGAAACTGAAAGGTTTGTAAGTCGCGGAGACTCTCGATCGAATCGGCCGGGGCGGGTTCGGCCCCCAACTCATCGGTGAGCCAGTTCGCATCCTGATTGACCGCCGGCCCGTCGCCGGCAAATTCGGCGACCAGTCGATGTCGTTTCCCAAGCGCCGGGGGACGGCCCAACCGCGGCGCCCCCACCGAGATCAGCGACTCATCGATCACGGTGATCGCACGAGTGGTGGCGCGGCGCGCCACGGCCAGCGCGTCGGCCAGAACGGCACCCTCCAGACTCGCCTGCAAAACCAACGCTGTCTCCGGGGCAGCCCGCAGCCGAAGCCACGCGCGCTCCATCACACCCAGCGTTCCGAGAGACCCCACATAGAGCTTGGCCATGTCATAGCCTGTCACATTCTTGACGACGCGAGCCCCGCAGCGAACCTGTGCCCCATCCGCCAAAACCGTGTCGAGGCCAAGCACCGCATCGCGAACCGGACCAAACCCCCTGCGCCTCGGCCCACATAATGCTGTGGCCAAGGCACCCCCCACGGTGCCTCCGCGGCCTGGCGAGTCGATCGGCAGCCACCAACCGCTCCGCGCCGTCTTCTCCGCCAGTTTGTCTAAGGTCGTGCCGACGCCGACTCGGACCACTCCATCCGCTTCATCGAATTCGTCTATCCCGGACAGCCGCAAGGTCGAGACCCCGATTCGCGTGGGTCTTAATGGATTGCCCAGCCATGACCGGGATCCGGAACCCAAGATGGCCGCGGGCGCTTGATGTTCATCGAGGACCTGAAGGACACGGCTGAGGGCAGCCCCATCGGCGGGCTCGGCCACGGCCTCCAGATTGATTCCGGCGTACGCCCGAGCCGGATCGTGGAGCCTCAGAGGACTCCCCGAAGCCTCTTCCCATTGCGCCTTGAAGTCCGTCGACAGAGTCTGCCTCATGTGAAGGGCACCCGGTCATAGCCCCGCGCTTTGGGGTTCGACTCGAGACAGGCCCGGGTGCTCGGAATAATCTTCCCGGGGTTGCAAACGCCCTCCGGGTCGAAAGTCGCGCGAAGCTTTTTCATCGCCTCCAGATCATCCGGGCCGAACAGCATCCCCATGTAGTCCCGTTTTTCCGTGCCCACACCATGCTCGCCGGTTAAGACTCCACCGGCGGCGACACACACCTCAAGGATCTCTCGCCCGGCCGCAATGACCCGCTCCAACTCGTCGGGATCTCTTCGGTCGAAAGAGATATTGGGATGCAGGTTGCCATCGCCGGCGTGAAAGACATTGGAAAGCTTTAATCGATAGCGATCGCCAATTGCACAAATTTCTTCAAGGATCTCCGGGAGGCGGCCTCGGGGCACCACCGCATCGTGCACGTAAAGATCTGGGGCCAGCCGACCCATGGCCCCAAAGGCCCCCTTCCGGGCCCGCCAAAAACGCGTCCGCTCTGTCTCATCCGCCGCCACCCGAATCTCTTGGGCCCCGGCCTCGTCGGCCAAAGCGCGAATGTGTTCGATCTGTGCGGGGAGCGCGCAGGCCGGGCCGTCGAGTTCGAGAATCAGAACCGCTCCGGCCTCCTGGGGAAGACCCGCTCGGTACACGCTGGCTTCGACGGCTTCCACGGTTCGACGATCAACAACTTCTAAAGCAGCCGGGACCAAGCCACCGCGAATGATCCGGCCCACCAGTCGACAGGCATCAGGAACCCCGTCAAAGATTACGAGCAGGGTCTCAACCGCCTCGGGAAGAGGTTCAAGCCGAACCGTAATCTCGGTCACGATTCCTGTGGTGCCCTCGCTCCCGACACAGGCGCCCAAGAGGTCATAGCCGGTGGCCCCTCCCGTGGCGGAACCCAACTGAACCACGGAGCCATCCGGCAGCACAAGTTCGAGGGCCAAAATATGATTCGTGGTCGTCCCGTACTTCAGGGTATGGGGCCCGCCCGAGTTCTCGGCCACGTTGCCGCCGATCGTGCACGCTTGCTGGCTGGACGGGTCGGGCGCGTAGAAAAGCCCCTCTGACCGGGCGGCGACCGACAGATCGGCGTTCACGACTCCGGGTTGAACAATCGCCAAGCGGTCTCTCGGATCGAGATTGAGGATCTGGTTCATCCGGGCACAGCTGATCACCACCGCGTCGTTGAGAGGATGGGCGCCTCCCGACAATCCCGTACCGGCTCCCCGAGGCAGGAAGGCTCGGCCCGCCGCGCGGCAAGCTCGCACCACCTCGGCCACTTCTTCTGTGGACTGAGGCAGCACGACAACCTCAGGCTGATGAGGGTCCAGGGTCAGGCCATCGCACGCATAGGCATAGAGTTCCGCCTGAGAGGTCAGGCAGGCATCGGGTCCGACGATTTTTCGGAGGGCGTCAATCCAACCATCCCTTGTCGAACCCGAAGAAGTTCGATTCCGCGATCTCAAAAATTAGCCCCGTTGACCATGCCCCAAGGGTAGCGGTCCGACGACATGGCCGGGCGAGGGGAAGCCACGCTCTCAGCGCAAGCCCAAACGCTCCAGGTCGTCCTCATCGAGGCCGAGATAATGGCCGATTTCGTGGCGGACGGTGATCTGAATCTGGTCGATCAACTCTTCCCGATCCCGACAGATCTTTTCCAAGTTGGCCTTGAAGAGCATCACGCGGTCAAGATCAGGGACCTGCTCGGTGATGGCCGCCTCGGTGCGAGGCACGCCCATGAAGAGGCCCAGAATCTGGGGAGAAATTCGTTCCGACTGAACCAGGTCGCGAGAGGGGTACGGTTCGACGAGCACGGGGACATCCGCGATGTACTCGCGAACCGAACGCGGGAGATTATCGAGCGCGTCGGCAACCGCCCGGTCGAAATCGGCATCATTCATCGCTGTGGGGATCGGAAACTGCCCGGGGTCAAGAGCGTTGGCCCGCTCAAAAGCCAATTCGATGGCATGGCGAAGCGCTTGGGACTCTTCCGGAGAACTCGTTTCGGGCTCGATTCGTTCCAGAATCAGCGCCACGCTGTAGACGATGTGCGCAGAATCCGGCTCGATCGCGGCGGCCCGCTCGAGAATGCGACGAGCGTCTTCGTACTGTCCCAGCTCGAAAAGCACGTGACCTTCGAACGCAAAGTACGCGGGCTGGTCCCCCGCCGACTTGATCGCTCGACGAACCAAAAACACCGCGCCTTCCAGATCGTCCATGAAAAAAAGCGCTTTGGCTTTCAGGTAGTACAGCTCGGCCTGCAGAGCGCGATCCAACCGCGGGAGTTCAGGGGCGGCCGCCAGGAGTTCGTCGCAGGCCTCGAGGGCGAGTTCGCACTCCCCCATATCTTCGATCAGCAACTCGACCCGATTCAAGTAGGCCGCGCTGAATTTGGCGTCCGCTGCAATGGCTCGCTCGAATTCGTAAAGAGCCTCGTCCGCGCGACCTTCATCCCAAAGGATCTCGCCGCGCCCATTGTGGGCCTCTGCCCCCGCCGGATGCGCTTTCAGGGCCTCATCCAGCCAAGCCAGGGCCTCGTCGACCCGGCCGCCATGAGAGGCTTCCATCGCCTGGTCGAGACAGTCCCAGTAGCGATCCTTGTCTTTCTTCATGACGCTAAAATCCTAAGTAATCCCCCATCATAGCAGAGCCCACCCAGGCCATTGACCGTTTGAGAACGATCCGAAAAGAGCCCTGGGACAAACCAGGCACCGGCGGCGCCCTCCACTCGCACGCGAATTGCGTTAGCCTGCTCGGGAAGCCCCCGGGAAGCCAGAACCTTCCTGGAAAGCGACTCCATGGAGTCCGAGACTTCGCGGCCGCTGAGAAGGAGCCCCAGTGATCAAGAGACAAGCGTTCACGGCTGTTCTCCAGGCGGCTTTCATGGCCGCCCTATTGGCCACCGTGAGCCTCGGATGCGCGGGCAAACCCAAGGGGCCTCGCTTTGAAGCCCTCGCGCCGCCTGAGGCTGGATCTGCTCTGGTTTACATCTACCGCGACGACCAGGTTCGGGGCGTGGGGTCAGCTCGGCTGAAATTCGATGACGAGGACCTCGGGCAGCTCAAAAACGGCGAATACACCGCCCTGGTCGTCTACGCAGGCCGGCACACCGCCGGCAGCGCTTTGATGTGGTTTGGCCTGTTCGCGCGCTCGTGGAATGAGCTGCGGTTTCAGGTGAGCAGCGGACAGACCCAATACATCCGCCTTTCGGCCTCAACCCAGAGTCTGGCTGCAGGACCCGCAGATGCAACGGCTCCAGGCCGATCCAATGCCAAGGCCGACGTGGCCCTTCTGATGAGTGCTGTCCCCCAATCGACGGGAAGCCTGCAGATTTCAACCATGCGACGCGCGCGCCCCTGACGGCCAGGGGGCCCAGAGCCGCCCTTGGCGCGCTGAGGCGGCGCTCGAAGTGGTGGGCCCTCCTGGATTCGAACCAGGGACCATCCAGTTATGAGCCGGTTGCTCTCACCACTGAGCTAAGGGCCCGGCCTCGCCAGTGTAGCGGGGACCGCGTTCGGTAGGGTGTCCGTTGTGGGATTCGCCGGTTATTGGCAAAATGCCCGCATGTCAGAGACGACTTCCTCGAAGCACTATGTTGCAGTGATTGGTGGCGCCACAGCGGGCGCCGAAGTGGCGAGCCGACTCGCGGACCGGGGCATCCACGTCGCGGTCTTTGAGCAAAATGCCCGTCCCTTCGGCAAGATCGAAGACGGATTGCCTCGCTGGCACGAGGGGCTGCGCCAGAAGGAATACGAAGCCATCCGAAAAAAATTGGGCAAGCCCGGCGTCGAATTCATCCCGCAAACCGAGATCGGTCGAGACGTCGACTGGAAGGAACTCGTTGAAAGCTGGGGCTTCAGCTGTGTCGTTCTTGCCAACGGGGCTTGGAAGGATCGACCCCTTCCGTTAGAGAATGCCGATCAATTCGTCGGGCGCGGCCTCGTTTATCAGAATCCGTATGTGATCGCCTTCAATCATGCCGAAGATCCAAGCTACAACGGCGAGCGCTTTGAAATTCTCAATGGGAGCATCGTCGTCGGCGGAGGCCTGGCTTCAATCGACGTGGCCAAGATCGTGACGCTCTCCAACACGCAGTGCGCACTCGCCGCCCGGGGAGTCGAGATCACGACCACAGAACTTGAGGTCAAAGGCATTCCCAAGATTCTCGCTGCACACGATCTGAGTTGGGAAGAACTGGGCATCGAAGACTGCACGATCTACTACCGGCGCGCGGAGGAAGACATGCCCTTGGTGGCCATTCCCGAGGACGCCCCGCCCGAACGCGTCGAAAAAATTAAAAAGTCTCGTCGTACGATGCTCGACAAAGCCATGCAGAAATTTCACATCCGGGTTGAGCCGCTCTCAGCTCCAGACGAACTGCTGATTGAAAGCGATCACGTCGTGGGCATGCGATTCAGAAGAACCCGCATCGAGGGTGGGCGGGTCCAGGTGACGGATGAAACCTTTGAGCGAAAGGGCCCGGTCGTCATCAGTGCCATCGGAAGCATCCCTCAAGCCATCGAAGGCATCGCGATGAACGGCGAACTCTTCGACTTCTCGGACTGGACTTACGGGCGCCTTGAAGATTTTCCAACGGTTTTCTCTGTCGGAAATGTCGTCACGGGAAAGGGCAATATCGTCGCTTCCCGGAAACATGCTTCAAAGGTTTCCGAAGAGGCCATCGAAGCGTACCTCGGGGTTGGAGATGGAGCCGAGGCGCCTCAGGCAGAAGATTTAACGGAGGCGGCTTCGGAAGCGGCTGAAAAAATCGGCGACCACGTCGACCGACAAGTGCCTTTGGACGAGGCGACCCGCATCAACCTTCAGGCCAAAATCAAGGCCCGCCAGGTCGCCGTGGGTTACACCGGACAACTTGAGGGGTGGCTGGACCAGGCGGGGCCGCCTTGCTGATGTGGCCCCTGGCCCGCTGAAGTCTGAGCTTCCTCTCTTTAGAGCTTGACCGAAGGCAGCCTTCTCGGAATCAGCTTTCGGGAATCGGCGGAGGGCCCGGCGGAAACAGGGGTGACAGCTCCGACACTTCGCCCGCGGCGACCCAATTCATCATGCCCGCGGACCAAACCAAGGAACTCGGAACCAATTGCCCACGTCCCACAGCCTCGGCGAGCTCCTGGAGGTTGAACGGTCCTACAGGCTGCCCGGACTCCACGCGATGCCAGGAGCGCCCCGGTAACGGCGGCGGGCTCAACAAAGCCGACGCCGGTTGACCGGTCTCTTTCCCAACGCTCTGCATCATGGGCGCCGCCAACGCGGCCCCCATTCCAAGTCCCACGCCCGCACCCGCTAACCCGCCGGCGGGGTTCCGGGCGGCGTCAGGCACCGAATGTCCGATTTGAAAAGCCTGATAGGCGCTCAAGTCTCCGACGATGCCCATCCCCGACCGTGCGTCCAATGCTTTCTCCACTTCCGCAGGGAGTGAAATGTTAACCAAAAAAAGCTGCGGAATTTCGAGCCCGTATTCGTCATCAATGCGCGCCAGAACTTTTTCCCTCACCGCCTCGGCCAGTTCGGCGTAACGGGTCGAGAGATCCATCACGGCCAAACCAGAATTGGAAACGATCTCCGCGAAGGCCATATTAATTGCGGACCGCAACATCTCGGTCACTTCGGCCGCCTCAAATGCGTGGTCCGTTCCAACCAATTCCTTCAACAGAATGCGCGGACTCACGGCACGGAGCGTGTACGACCCAAACGCTCGCAAACGCACCGGGCCAAACTCTGCATCCCGCATGATGACGGGATTCGGCGTGCCCCACTTCAGGTCTGTGATTTGGCGTGTACTGACGAAGTACACCTCCGCCTTGAAGGGGCTATCGAATCCATACTTCCAGCCCAACAGGGTCGAAAGGATCGGCAAGTTCTTTGTTTCAAGACGATGCTGACCCGGCCCAAAAACATCCGCAATCCGACCCTGGCAAACAAATATGGCCTCTTGACCCGGCCGTACGATCAATTGAGCTCCATATTTGATCTGGTTGTGATAGCGAGGGAATCGCCAAACTAAGGTGTGTTCGCTGTCATCGATCCACTCGATGATGTCAATCAATTCGGCGCGCAGTTTATCCATCCAACCCATGAAGTAGTCCTTTACGCTCAGTTCAGATGATTAATTTGAATTTCTGTGGAGCTTGAGGCCACGGCCTCGACTTGACTCAGTTGAGCAAGGCCCCAAGTAAGTCACCAAGCCAACCCCCACTGGAGACCGCGTCGCGGCTTGAGGCCAAGGCCACGCTCTCTCCTCTTTGAGCTCGTGCCAAAGCCGCCGCTTCGCGACGAATTTGAGCCTTGTTTTGGCTTCGAAAGTTCCCAGGGGCGAACTCAGCTCGACGTTGGCTCTCAAGGATGTAGCCTGCCGCACACTCCAGTTCATCCGCATCAAGCCAAGTGCCGTGTGCATGGCAGCGGTCAATGATCACGCCCGATCTTTTTTGGAAATTGGCCCGCTGCATTGCCCGATCACAGACGGGACACTTTCGATAGACGATTTTTTCCATGGACGGATTTGAACTGGAACATCGGGGCGATTTCGACCACACCTTGTCCTTCTCGGTCTGTAAGGCCGTCTCACAAGCCCGCGACATCAATTCGTCAAAACGATGGTCGGGAATCCAAAGCCCTTGGCAATTCGGACACTCATTGATCTCAATCCCGCCAATCGAACGCACCGGCATGAGACCGCTGCAAGCGGGACAAGGCCACTCCTTTCCTTGCGACGGAATCGGCTCGGGTCGAAATCCCACGCCACAGGCAGCGCAGTACCGGGCTGTTTCTGGGTTGCGAGCAAGGCATTCGGGGCAGATCAGGCTCGGGCCACGGAGGTCGCGAATGATCTCCGAGCCGCAGTACCCACAGGAATGGCAATCAGCACTCACTTGCCCGCCACACGCGCTGCATCGATGAATCGCGGCTTCAAGCCCAACTGCAAGGCGATTCGGAATCACCGTCCCACATCGGCACTCGAGTTCAGGGCCGACGAATGCGCTGGCTTCGTACTGTGTATGGCAATTCGAACAAGCAAGCAGGCGCACAGAATCTCCCGAGCGGAGCCGGTTGAACCCGACTGCGCAGGTTCTTCATCGGCGGACCGCCCGGGGTACTTGAAAGGGCGTGGAGCGCTCGAAAACGTCCATCAGGCGCTTTCGGGGGTCGGCAACTTTCAAGCAACTTGGCTTGTCGAGTCACACGGCGCTTGCTCGGCGGGGGAGAAAGGCGTGCTCGAATTGCTGAGCGCTGCTAGCTATCGAGAAAAGATTTCAGAGCCCGGCTTCTCGAGGGGTGCCTCAGCTTTCGCAACGCCTTGGACTCGATTTGCCGAATCCTCTCCCGGGTGACATCGAAATCCTGGCCGACCTCTTCGAGAGTGTGATTGGAATCCTCGTCGATCCCAAATCGCATTTTCAAAACCCGGGCTTCTCGAGGTGCGAGGGTCGCAAGTACTTCGCGAGTCTGCTGGGCCAGATTCGCATCGATCACAGCCTCTTGGGGATTGATCGCATTAGAATCTTCAATGAAATCGGAAAGGCTGCTGTCTTCTTCTTCGCCCACCGGAGTTTCCAGACTAATCGGCTCCCGAGCGATCTTGAGGACCTGCCTCACTTTCTCAAGGGGCAGCTCAAGCTTTTCGGAGAGCTCCTCTGCGGCGGGTTCTCGACCGAGCACTTGCACAAGGTGGCGTGTCGCGCGGACGAGCTTGTTAATCGTTTCGATCATATGCACCGGGATTCGAATCGTTCGAGCTTGATCTGCGATGGCCCGGGTAATCGCTTGGCGGATCCACCAAGTCGCGTAGGTAGAGAACTTGTATCCCCTCTGATACTCGAATTTGTCGACCGCCTTCATCAAGCCGATGTTGCCCTCTTGAATCAGGTCAAGGAACTGCAGTCCCCGGTTTGTATATTTTTTTGCAATCGAGACGACTAGGCGAAGGTTCGCCTCGGTGAGTTCGCTCTTCGCCTGATGAGTCCGGATGCGAGCCTCCTCAAGGCGCTCTTCAATCGCGACGAGCTCTTGGGCGTCCAGTCGAGCCTCTTCAGAAAGCTGTAGGCGGAGACGGCCGATCTCTTCGATTTCTCCTCGAACGAGGGTCAACGCTTCAGGATCGCGCGCAAGCCTCGGGGAGGCGTTCTCAAGCTCTGACCCGCCGGTCATCACGGCCTGACAGAAAGTCTCCCATTCCCGGGTCCGGACACCGAGATGTTTAGCAAGCCGGTGAGCTCGATCGTCGATCTGTCGAAAGGATTGACCTAACTCAAGCAAAGCGTGCCTAAAGGTTTCGATGCGAGCCTTTGCAAATCCGGCGGCACGCAGAACCGTGACACCCTCTGCGTGAAGCTCGGCCATCTCCTTCGCGAGGCGATTTCGAGTGGGTGGGGTGGTCCGGGGGTTCGAGCGAGAAGCCGCTTTCTTCGAGATCGTTTTTTCGAGTTTGCGAAGTTGGTTGGTCGCCTCGATCAAGGTCGCGAGGCGCTCCTCCCGGGGTGCAGCCCCCTCTACGTCGAGGCCATCCAGAACAGAATCAAGCATTGACTCGCCGTGTCGCTCGGCATGCTCAACTTGGTCGAGCAAGTCCAGAGCCTGAGCCATCCCATAGGGGTGTCCGATCACCGCCAGCTCCTGATCGTGCACACCAGCCTCGATCCGCTTTGCGATCTCCACCTCGCCCTCGCGAGTCAGAAGGGAAACCTGGCCCATATCTCTCAAGTAGACGCGAACGGGGTCGGCGGAGGTGCGACTCTCGACTCCCCTGGATGCCGCGGTCGTGCGGGCACTCGCCTTGCGAAGCTTCGGAGCGGATTTCTGGGCGATCGCCGTTGCTTCGCGCGCGGGCGCCTTCTTTCCGGTCGCCTGATTGCCGGACGGGCGCCGGGACGGAGTCGAACTCGCCTCTAGGCAAGGGGGCTCCGTGGAGTTTTTCAGGCTTTCGGAGGAGCTAGACGCGTCTGAGGCCATGGGGGGGTCTCCTTAGGGGGCGTAGCAACATCAAGTTCTTTTCTCGCTGGGCCATGCGACTTTCGGTTTCAACCACTTCGGCTGATCCCGCTCAACACATGGGGTGATCCACGATCATTGAATCATTTGATTTTCCGTTTCACGAAGAAGCGCTCACGCTGGCGCGCTTTCTTTCAAGCAGCTGTTGTCGTTCTTGAAGGAGCGACTGCAGGTCCGCATCCGGCTCCTGCATCTGCCTCTTCAATTCTTTTTCTCGTGCCTCTAGGTCTTTTGCGACATAGCGACCCACGAGATGGACCAGCATTTCGGAAGCCGGCGTTTCTTGGTCGAGCATCGAATCGTCCACGACGACATCGCGCAGCAGCGGGACCAGTTCGGGTTCGAATTGCGCTTCGCACGCTCCGAGATCGATGCCACCCTCAGTGGCCAGCCAGCCTTCCGCGGCCGCATCGGCGATCGCGAGGGCGAGCCGCTTATAGGGACTGTCGGGCAGTACCTCTTGCATCTGCGAACAGAATTCGTCCGTCACGAAACCCGGATGTCGAGTCAGGATCAAGGCGATCAATCGCAGGTGACGCTCTTCGCCTCCACTGGCCCGGGGCGTGAGGGTCTGCGCCAGAGACTCATCGGCCTCTGCGGACCCTCCGCTTTGCACCTTGCGAATGACTGATTCGACCGCCGATGGCTCGGTCCCGGTGGCAATCGCCAAACGGCGGGCATGCTCACTGCGTTCGATCGGGTCTGAAATCGCGGCGACCAGGGGGGCTACATGGCGAACTGCGTCGGCTTTTTCTGCGGGGGATGTACAACCCTTCAAGAGAACACGTCGAATCACCGCCTCAATCGCATCCGGGGCCCGGTCAACTAGATTCTGAAGCGCCTCAGCACCCTGGGCAGCAAGAAAGTCGTCGGGGTCCTGTCCATCGGGCAAGGAGACAGCACGCACCCGAAGTCCCTCGGGCAGCAAAATCGCTAAGGCTTTCTCCATGGCGTTCTGCCCCGCCTGGTCCCCGTCAAAGAGCAACGTCACGTTCGCGGTCCGCCGCCGAAGATCCCGCGCATGGTCGGGCGTCAACGCAGTCCCGCAGGTAGCCACAGCCTCACCCAGTCCGGCGCGATACAGGGCGATCACATCGAAATAACCCTCGGCCACAATTGCACGACCCGCCCGGCGCATCGGCTCAAGGGCGTGATGCAACCCATAAAGAGCACGCCGCTTGTGATAGACGGGGCTCTCACTCGTATTGAGATATTTGGGCTCTTGGTCGGCCGCCATGGCCCTCGCCCCGAAGGCAATCGTTCGTCCTCGGACGTCGGCAATGGGAAAGGTGACGCGCCCGCGGAGGCGGTCGTAATGCCCTTTCGAGCGACCTTCCATGATTAAGCCGGCTGACGTCGACACCTTTCGGTCCACGCGCGCGCGGTCGAGTTGGCCCACGAGGCTGTCCCAACTATCCGGCGCGAAACCCAAGCCAAAATGGTCGATCGTGGCGTCATCGAGACCGCGGCGTTGCAGGTACTCACGAGCGCCCTTGCCCTCTGGAGCGGACAAATGGTCCCGATAGCAACGCTGGGCCGTTTCGATCGACTCGTAGAGGGCCTCGCGTTCCCCTCGGTCCTCACGACGACCGCCGGTTTCAGGCACCTCGATCCCGAGGTCGCTGGCCAAACTCCGAACCGCCTCGGGGAAGGTCAAGTTCTCAAACTCGACCAAGAACGTGATGGCGTTGCCGCCCTTCTGGCACCCGAAGCAGTGAAAAATTCCGCGATCCGGGTTGACGTTAAATGAGGGCGTTTTTTCTTCGTGGAACGGGCAGCGCCCTTTCCAATTTCGGCCGGACTGCTTGAGCTCAACGTAGCGCCCGATCAGAGCCACGATGTCGGCCCTATCTCGCACTTCTTGGATTGTATCTTCCGGGATCCGGCCCAATCTCTGCCTCTCAAGACGTGAACGATGGCCCGCCCGTTTCAGAGAACCGCCTCTCTTTAGCCCGCGAGCCAATTCTTCAGGCCGCGGCGAGGGGTTCCATCGGGTCGGCTCAGTCGCCCATGCGCCTTATCTTCTTCAACGCCCGCTTCCGTGCGGCGGCCGCCTTCTTCTTCTTTCGAATGCTCGGCTTGTCGTAGTACTCTCGACGCCTGAGTTCCGTCAGAATTCCGGCTTTCTCGCACGTCTTCTTGAAGCGACGCATCGCCTGCTCGAAGGACTCGTTCTCCTTGACTTTGACGACGGGCATGTTTTCTCTTCTCACTCCCGGCTTTTTGGCCACTGACAAGAATGCGCCCCAAGCTCAACGGCTACCCCCCTCGGGGTGACTCGATTTGAATGCCTTGGGGCCTTTCTCGCTGTGACGCTCGCCGATTTGTGCGCGCCGGCGAACCGCACGCGCCGTGTTTATAGGTGGCTGTCTGACCCCGTTCGTGTCGAACAAGAATCGAGGATTTTACTCTTTGTTTTCGGTAACTTCCATGTTCCTGTTTAATTCCGATGGGGCTGCAATCTGCACCACCGGTTCGCAAGACTCACCGATTCAGGCGAGGTCTTGGCAAAACGCCCGCCCAAACAACCGTTTGTCGATCGATTTGCAGCGGGCCCAGCAAGCTAGCAGAGGGACTGTCGGGCCTCAAATCAACTCGGCTGGACCGGCCGAGCTCGCCCGGAGGGCGGTCGAACCGGGATTCCCCGGGCGGCCAACTCCTCCTTAACGGCGCCAACGGTGGTCTCGCCGAAATGAAAAATCGAGGCCGCCAAGGCGGCCTGCGCACAGCCCTCATCGGGCCCTTCGCCGAGGGCCGCCGCCAAGTCCGCGGCACTGCCGCCGCCCCCCGAAGCGATCACGGGAATGGAGACCCGCTGCGCGACCGCTCGCAAGAGTCCAAGGTCGTAACCACTCTTGGTTCCATCTCGATCCATGCTGGTCAGCAAAATTTCGCCAGCGCCTGCTTCGGCGTTATGAGCCGCCCAATCGACGGCATCGAGCCCAGTGGGCCGTCGACCGCCATGCGTACAAACCTCCCAACGGTTCTCAATCGGACGACCTGAGTCATCGCGCACCGCGCGGGCATCGATGGCGAGAACCAGGTTCGCACTCCCGATCTTCGCAGCCGCCTCCGGAACCAACTCGGGGTCATTGACTGCTGCGGTCATGATCGAGACCTTGTCTGCTCCAGCGTTCAGCAAATCCCGGATGTCTTGTATCGAACGAACACCGCCCCCCACTGTCAGCGGCATAAAGACCGTTTCAGCGGTCCGGGAAACCACATCGAGCAAAATGCCGCGCTCCTCATGGCTCGCAGTGATGTCGAGAAAGGTGATCTCGTCGGCTTCTTGCTCTTCGTACATCTTCGCCACCTCGACCGGATCGCCACAGTCGACGTGGTCGACGTACCGGACGCCCTTCACCACGCGGCCCTGATCAACATCGAGGCAGGGAATGATGCGTTTCAAAAGCATTTCATCATCTCACAGAGCGCTTAGGCCTCGGTCGAATCGAGTTTTACCGACTCGACTCGACCCAAGAGCAATACGCGTTCAAGAGCCGGAGGCCCGCGTGTTGGCTTTTTTCTGGGTGGAACTGCACGGCGAAAATCGAGTCCTGCGCGATCACCGAAGCAAATTCATCTCCGTAGTGGGTTCGACCGACTACGATCCTCTCGTCCGCCGGAACCGGGCGATACGAGTGGACAAAGTAGAAAAAGTCTCGTTCGGGCAGGTGCTCAAGCATGGGGTGCTCGCCGGAAAACTGAACTTCATTCCAGCCAATATGCGGCACCCGCCGGCGCGAACCCCTGGAGTCAACGTCCGCAAACCGCTGAACACGGCCCTTCACCACGCCCAGTCCATCGGTCAGACCATGCTCTTCGCCCAGCTCAAAAAGCAGTTGAACGCCGAGACAGAGGCCCAGATAAGGTCGGCGAAGCTCAAGGGCTTTGAGTAAGGCTTCATCGAGCCCGTTGCGGCGCAGCCCCGCCATGCCATCAGCGAATGCGCCGGCCCCGGGCAACACAACCCCATCAGCCCGCTCAACCACCGCGGCGTCTGCGGCCAGCTCGACCTCCAGCCCGCTTCTCTCCAAAGCCTTGGCGACACTTCGAAGATTGCCAGCTCCGTAATCGACCAAAGCGACCCGTGCACGCGTCATGGCTCAGAGCGCACCCTTGACCGTCGGAAGACCCGACTCACGGGGGTCAATCGAGACCGCTTCGCGCAGCGCTCGGGCCACGCCCTTAAAGATGGCCTCGACAACATGGTGCGGGCTTCTTCCGTACCGCTTATCGATGTGTAGATCGAGCCCAGCGTTCTGACTGAAAGAATACATGAAGTCTTCTGTCAGCGTGGCATCGAAATCACCCACTCGATCGTTGGCGAGCTCGACCCGGTAGACGAGATAGGGTCGGTTGGACACGTCGACAGCGACTTCGACCTTGCTCTCCGCCATCGGAAGCAGACAGGCTCCAAAGCGGCGAATGCCTTCGGCGGGGCCCAACGCGTCGCGGAGCGCTTGACCTAACGCGATGCCTACGTCCTCGACAGTGTGGTGAAGGTCAACCTCCACATCGCCCTGAGCTTTGACCTCAAGGTCGAAGAGGGCATGGCGGGCAAAAGACTCCAGCATGTGGTCGAAGAAGGCGATGCCGGTCGCGACCTGGTAGTGCCCTCGACCGTCCAGCGCCAAGTCGATCTGGATCTCGGTCTCTTTCGTTTTGCGTTCGATCCGAGCCACGCGCGGCGTGCGGCCCTCGGCTTGCTCTGTCATTGGAGCCGTTGCTCCCGGCGACCGGTCCGTACCGCGGGCCCTCACCGCGAACTCGGTCGTTCTCAAGCTTTCCACAGCTCGGAGGATGGAGGCGGCGGCATAGGGCGACGCCCAATCACGTGCCGGACCTGTGGACCGGTCGTTCGGGGCGACTACAACTCCGACTCCCGGGCCTGCTCGCGTTCGCGACGGGCCCGTCTAATCTTTTGTAGCCGCAGCTCGACGGAATTGCCATGCCCCGGGCGATCCGCGAGTTCCGCGAGTCGCATCGTCTCAGCACCCAGCTCCCGTAATTTCGGGGGCTCGAATTTGACGAAGTGAGTTCGCTTCAAGAAATCTTCAATCCCCAGGGCGGATTCAAACCGGGCTCGTCCCCCTCCGCCTCGGTAGGTCGCGGGACCCGCCAGATACGCGCCGACAGCCGGCGGGGTGTAGTGACCCATGAAGATTTCCCCGGCGTTGAGGACCGTCTTCGCGACGGACTCTGGGGATTCGACAGCCAGGACGAGCTTTTCCGGCGCATAAATCTCAGCAAGCGCCATCGACGTTTCTAGATTCGGGGTCAGGATGGCCGTCCCTGCGGTCGCAAGACTCTGCTCGGCGTGACCCAATTCACCTGCATTTTTCATCTGGCGAACCAGCTGGTCCTGAACCTTCGTGAGCAGGCCCTTCAAATGGGTGATCAAAATCGTCTGGGCGCGGCCGCCAGACTCGGCGTGAGCCAGCAGGTCCGCCGCCACCCATGCGGGTTGCGCGCTCTTGTCCGCGACGAGGCAGATCTCACGAGGACCTGAATCACCGCAAAAGCCCACCACTCCAGACAGCGCGTTTCGGGCAATCTCGAGTTCGGAGCCTTCGCCAAGCACCACCTTGTCCACGCGAGGCAAATCCCCGGTCCCATACGCAAAGGCGGCAACCGCCTCGGGGCCCGCCAGTTTGTAGACCCGGTGGACCCCCGCGATCCTCGCGGCCATCAACAGCTCAGGACGCACGCGGCCCTCCGAATCGGTGGGCGCTGCAAAAAGAATTTCGGGCACCTCGACCGCCGAGGCCGGGCTCGCCTTCATAATCAGGTCCGTCGCCGTCATGAAGCCTTCCGCAGAAGCCACGATGGCCACACGGGAAAGCGGACGGACGCGCTGACCCATGGATCCGCCCCCTTCCTCGCGCATCTCCCAGCTCGAAGGCACTCGCTTGCGCTGGAACTCGCGGATCCGCATGGCCGCCTTGCCGAGTGCGGCGCGATCTGAGGCCTCGACGGCCTCGCAGCCCTGATCCCATTCTTCCTGGGGGAGCTCGAAACGGTCAAGATCGAGGCCTCTGGCTGATCGGATCCAACTCCGAAGTGCCCGATCACCGCCCGCCCGAATTTGACTCACTCGCTCGGCGACGTCCGCGACCTGGGACTCGGTAGGTTGGGCGGCTTGCCGGGCGCACAGGGAATCCCAGGCCTTCTCGAAGCCCGAATCTCCCGGTTTGAGTACCTCAAGCCACTTTGCGCCTGCCTTGCTGGTCATCTTGCCGAACCTCCTGACGCGGCCTTTCGCCGCGAGAGGTCCGTCATCTCGAAGCCTTAGGTCGCTGTCTTTTTTCGAGCCGAGACGACGCGAGGTCGCCCAGCCAGATCATTCAGAATGTCGATCTCACAAAGACCCGCCTCCGCAAACCAGCCTGCCACCACATCCGCCTGCCCGGGGTCGATCTCGACGCCCACCCAACCGCCCGGTTCCATCCGCTCCCCGACTCCCGCCGCGAAGGGCCGAAGCACCGCATATCCGTCGGGTCCTCCGAAGAGGGCCTGCTCGGGCTCATGAGAAAGCTCCGGGGCAAGCCCGCCTGATTCGGACCGCGCCAGATAAGGCGGATTGGAGACGATCAGGTCAAACGTTTCCGCACCAATGGGACCAAAGAGATCTCCCTGCAGGAACCGAATGTTTTCACTGACCTGCAACTCATCGGCATTCCTCTGAGCGATCTGAAGCGCTTTCGGACAGATGTCGGTGGCCGTCACCTGAGCCTCGGGGCACTCCGCCGCGAGGCTGATTCCGATGGCCCCGGAACCGGTCCCGAGGTCGAGCACCCGACAGCTCCTGGGCGAGGCTTGGCGGATCACTTCGAGAGCCGCCTCAACAAGAGTTTCTGTGTCAGGGCGGGGAGTGAGAACGTCTTCGGTCACGCGGAAAGAGCGAGACCAGAACTCCCGCTGGCCCAACAAAAGAGATATGGGAACACGTTCGCTTACTCTTCTTCGAATCAATTCCCGGAAGGCAGAGCGTTCGCCGGACTCCACGGGCTTGTCGAATTGGAGATAAAGGGTCAGGCGCTCGAGGCCAAGCGCGTGGGCGAGCAAAAGTTCGGCATCGAGCCTGGGAGTCTCAAGGCCTTGCTCGGAAAAATGCTTCGTGGTCCAACGAAGCAGGTCAAGAACCGTCCACACCCGATTCTCTCCGCGGGACCCAGAAGCCCCCTTCGAAGGGACGCGACCGTTGCCCTCGATGGTCATTCTTTGGCCGAATCCGCCTGCGCACGGGCGAGAACTTCCGCCTTGACGGCCTCCAGAAGCGGACCCAGGTCACCCGCCATCACCTGGTCGAGTTTATGGACCGTTACGCCAGCCCGATGGTCGGTGATGCGGCTCTGGGGAAAGTTGTAAGTCCTGATCTTTTCAGCCCGCTCCCCGGAGCCCACCTGAGAACGCCGCTCGCTGGCACGCTCATCCGCCGCCCGTTGCTCCTCGAACTCCAGCAATCTGGACCGCAGCACGGTCATCGCCTTGGCCTTGTTCTTGTGCTGTGATTTTTCGTCCTGGCACTGGACCACAACGCCCGTCGGAATGTGGGTAATCCGAACCGCCGAGTCGGTCGTGTTCACACTCTGCCCCCCGGGGCCGCTGGCTCGCATCACATCAATGCGGAGCTCTCCCGGGTCGATGTCGATGTCGATTTCCTCAGCCTCGGGCATCACGGCCACCGTCACCGTTGACGTGTGGACGCGGCCTTGGGTCTCCGTTGCGGGAACGCGCTGGACCCGATGCACCCCCCGTTCGAATTTAAGACGACTAAAGACCGCGTCGCCTTGAATCAGGGCGATCACCTCTTTGAACCCGCCGCCATCCGTCGCAGAGCTTGAAAGGGGCGCAATTTTCCACCCCAAGGTGTCCGCATACCGGGTGTACATCCGGAAAAGGTCGGCGGCGAAAAGCGCCGCCTCGTCTCCGCCCGTCCCCGCGCGGATTTCGAGGAGTGCATTCTTCTCATCATTGGGGTCGCGGGGCGTCAGGAGGACCGACAACTCGGTTTCCAGATCGCCCAAGCGCTCCTCGAGATCCCGTGACTCGTCGCGGGCCAGATCCGCTACCTCGGGATCGGGATCCTCCACCATGGCGCGAGACTCCGCGAGCAAGGCCACCGTCTCTCGATACCGTTCGCCCACCTCAAGGATCGGTCGAAGCTGGCCAAGCTCCTTCCCCACCTTGCCGAAGCGCCCCGGATCCCGGGCCAGGTCGGGGTCCGAGAGCTGGCCCTCCAGCTCTCGCGCCCTGGCTTCAGTGTTTCTGATCCTGTCGAGGAACTTTTCGTCCATGGTTGATTCCTGGCCAGCCAGTCAAGCGGAGAGGGAAATCGGCCCTGCAAGGTACAGTGCCGCGGGCAACGAAACCGGTTCTTCTTTAACTCGACATCGACTCCATGAACTCCTCATTGGATTCCGTGGCTTTGATTTTTTCAAGGAGGAATTCCATCGAATCCACCGGGGAGAGAGGCGCGAGTAACTTGCGCAAGATGTACATCCGATTCAAAGTCGTTTCGTCTAGCAGCAATTCTTCTCGCCGGGTCGCTGACCGATTGATGTCGATGGCGGGATACGTTCGGCGATCGGCCAACTTCCGATCGAGCACCAATTCGCTGTTGCCCGTGCCCTTAAACTCTTCGAAAATCACTTCATCCATCCGCGACCCGGTCTCAATCAGAGCCGTGCCCACGATGGTCAGGCTGCCGCCCTCTTCCACGTTGCGTGCGGCTCCAAAAAAGCGCTTCGGCTTGTGGAGCGCGTTGGAGTCGACTCCGCCGGAGAGAATCTTTCCGGAGTGGGGAACCACAGTGTTGTGAGCCCGCGCCAGTCGCGTGATCGAGTCAAGAAGAATCACGACGTCTCTCTGGTGCTCGACTAAGCGTTTGGCTTTGTCCAAAACCATTTCAGCCACTTGGACATGGCGGGTCGCCGGCTCGTCAAAAGTGGAGGAGATCACCTCAGCCTTCACGGTTCGCTGCATGTCGGTCACCTCTTCGGGCCGCTCGTCGATCAGCAAAACGATCAAATAGACTTCGGGATTGCGCTCGGCGATCGCATTGGCGATCTCCTTGATGATCATCGTCTTTCCGGCTTTCGGAGGAGAGGTGATCAGGGCTCTCTGGCCTTTGCCCAAGGGCGCGATCAAATCAATGATTCGCGTCGTCAAGCCGCCGGCTTTGGACTCCAGAGCGAATTTTTGTTCGGGATAGAGAGGCGTCAGGTTGTCGAAGAGAATCTTTTGTTTGGCTTTCTCGGGCGGTTCGAAATTAATCGTCTCGACCTTCAGCAGGGCGAAGTAACGCTCGCTTTCCTTTGGCGGGCGTACCTGGCCCTCGACGGTATCTCCGGTCCTTAAATTAAAACGACGAATTTGCGAAGGGGATACGTAGATGTCGTCTGGACCCGCCTGATAGCTCTGGTCGGGGGCCCGCAGGAAACCGAAGCCATCTTGGAGGATCTCCAAAACGCCATCGGCGAAGATTCGACCTTTCTTTTCGGTCTGCACTTTGAGAATGGCGAAGAGCAAGTCTTGCGTCCGCATGCCCGAGGTGTTCTCGACATTCATTTCCTCGGCCCGGGCGGTTAACTCTTGGGCGGACAGGCGCTTCAGGTCTCGGACAGAAACCCGCTCGGCCCCTTCCTCGTCGGTCATTTCTGCCTCTTCCTCGGCCAATTCAGCGTCGGACGGGAGGTAATCCTTCCTCGGCGCTGCACCGCCGGGCTTGCGGCCACCCGATCCGCCGCCTGCGCTCCGGGGGCGGCGACCCCGACCTCGGCGATTGCGTCCGGACCCGGACTTTCCTTCATTCGATCGATCTGTATTCACGGATTCTTCTTTCCTCGGGTTGGCGAGCAAGCTGGCATCATCGACAAGCCGATGATCAATGGGAGATTGGCGGCGGCTGCAGTCAACCGCGCGGTTTATCTTGAGCGACCTGCGCACTCAGCGGCCCCGGTTGACTCAACGATGAACCGCAGGCGCTGAGCGGTCAGCCGAGACGGAGGAGGACGAATGAGTGGTGGCTTCGGTAAAGACCCAGCGCCTCACCTGCGGCCCAAGGCTACGACCGGGCTCGAAGAAGCCGGATTTGATTTTTTTCGAAAGGGGAGCGAGCGGCCAGAACGGCCTTCGGGTTGGGAGCGGAGTCACCCGGGGGGTCATTCAAGGGTCGCTCCGACGTGGCTCCGCGACCGTAGATCCGGCCCGAAGGAGTGTCAAGCGTCCCGGATCGGCCTCACCCAGTGGATCATTCGGCCCGCCTGGTCACCCTGTCGCCGAAAAGAATCGAACAGCTCCGGGTGGCAGACCGTACACATGGCCGCCGCCGATCCGCGGTGATCCGAGCGGATTCCGCCGCGGGAGAGGGCCTCAAGCGCGAGCCGCTGAAGGTCGAGCCCAGCATGGCCCGGGCGGGTTGGCCGAACGGCTTCGGCGAGGGCCGGGCCGAAGGGGCCTTCAAGCGCTTCGAGGACTGGCGTGTCGACCTCGTAACAACACGCCCGGGCATGGGGCCCAATGGCCGCTCGCAAATCCGTGAACCCCCATTCGGAGAGTGCCGCGATCGCCGCCGGAATCACTCCGCACGCGAGCCCACGCCAGCCCGCGTGGACAGCCGCTACGCACCCACCATCGGCCGAAGCAACCAAGACTGGAACACAGTCTGCCGTCACAACCGCCACGCTCTGGGTCGGTATGCGGGAGAGAAGGGCGTCGGCCTCAAGCGGGTCAACCCCCGAACCGCCCTCGAATCGGGCCACTGCATTCCCGTGAACCTGGTTCGGACGCAGTGTCCCGCCGGGTGCCACAGCGCCGCGCGTCCCAAAACCATGCTCCACCTGGACTGTCTCGAGGACCGGGTCACATAGAAATTGCGGGGCTGAACGGGTCAACGAGACGCCTCGCGCAGGGCTCCGGCAGCCTCCTCAAGATCACTGGGCCAGCCCGATTCGAAAATCATACGCTCACCGGTTCTGGGGTGCGCAAAACCAAGAACCGCCGCGTGCAGCGCCGGCCGATCGATTTTGGGTAAGCGGCGACTTCGATCCCGATGCGCGCGGCCATAGACACTGTCTCCAAGAAGAGGGAGCCCGATCGAACTCAGATGAACCCGAAGCTGGTGCGTCCGGCCGGTCTCTGGCTTCAATTCAAGCCAAGACGCGCCGGGGGGGTCAAAGCGCTCAAGAACCTTCCAGCAGGTCACGGCCCTGCGACCGGAGCGCGTCCGAACCGACATACGCTTGCGATCGCGCACATGTCGCCCAATCGCCCGATCAATTCGCCCTTGATCCGCTTTGGGACAGGCCCGCGCCAGACCGTGGTAAACCCGTTGGATCGAGTGATCCTGAAACTGCTCTGAGAGCCCCGCGTGGGAGGAATCATTCTTGGCCGCCACCATCACGCCAGACGTGCCGCGGTCGAGGCGGTGAACGATGCCCGGCCGAATCGCACCCCCCACACCCGCCAAGTCCTGACAGTGATGAAGAAGAGCGTTCACCAGCGTCCCACGCCAGTGACCCGGCGCTGGATGGCAGACGAGCCCCGCAGGCTTATTCACCACGATCAGGTCCCCGTCTTCGAAGATCACGTCCAAGGGGATCGGCTCAGCGACCAGTTCGAGGGGGACGGCTTGCGGCGGGTTGGCTTCGATCCGATCGCCCAAAAGCAACTTCCGACTGGGACGACGCACTTGCTCGCCGCCCGCCCGCACCCGGCCCATCTCTATCCATCGCCTAACCTGGGCGCGCGGTGAGCCGGAGAGGGCCGAAAGGCCCGCATCGGCCCGACTTCCCGCTAGCTCTTCAGGCACGATGAAGACGAGGCCACCCTCACCGAACGTGGGCGGCTCATCCGCGTCGGTCATCAGCATCCATCTCAGCCGCGGTAGCGAAAGCGAGGGCGAGGCTGAGTGCGCGCCGCCTCGACCCGCGCCATGTAACCGGGCAAGACACGTTCCGGCTCCAAGCCAATGGTCGTCGCGTAGGCGGTGACGAAACCTCGCACGTAAACATTCGCGGGCAAGTCTGAAAATTCCTCGTCTTCGATGCGACGGAGATGAGCAGCGCCGATTTTAGTAATGTCGGCGATCTGCTCAAGCTCAAAACCCCGGCGAAGTCGAGCCCGGCGAAGCTTGGACCCATCGAAGTCGCCACTTTCCTCTTCGATGTCCGATCCCGGACTGCCGATCGACTCGACATCCAACAGCTCGCTTTCCAGCAAAGATTCTTCCGGAGCCTGTGCAAGCGGGCTAGGCGGGGCCTCCGCGCCGGGGGGTGGCGAACCCTGGTCCTCGCAGATCTTGTCATCATACACCCGCCGTGTTTCGGCATTGGAGAGAACCCGAAAGGCCTCCTCGACGCGATCACGGATGGCAGCGGCATCTTGGTCGTCGTAGACGGAGTACGCCGCAAGGCCTTCAGGCGAATAAGCGGCACATGTCAGAGCGTAGGCCCGCTCGATCTCCTCCGCGTCAGCGTCTCTCCCGATTTCGAGGACCTCATAGTGATCTTGGTCGGGCAGAGCCTTGAGACCTTGACTCGGTGGGAGGTTTTCAATGTCCACGCCATCTCCATTCATGCTGAAGAGGATCCGTCCGCATTGTCCATCACCGGTTCGCCCCCGTTCGAGGCCCCCGCCAACTTCTTCGCGATGCGCTGCAAATAGATGGCCGCGTCCGAACCCTCGCGACTCTCGACGATCGGGGTTCGAGCCGCGACGGACTGACGAGCGGCCTCGTCGAAATTCACATAACCGAGATAGTCGACCTCGATCCCGAAGTACTTTCGGCACACGCTTGAAATCGCAAAGCCGAGTTTGACGTCCTCGGCTGTCCGCACTTCGTTGATGATGATGCGCGGCCGAAAGCGCCTCATGGTTTCGGCGAAGCGACGGCCCTCGAGGGGGTCGATCGATTCGATCTCACGCAGCAGATCAAAGGGCGTCCGAATGCCGCGTTCGTTTCGCTGGTCCATCGCCTGTGAAACAAGACTGCGCACGTCGTGGCCGACCATCGCTAGCCTCAGGCGCCGGTAGAAGGCCGCGCGTAAAAATGTGTAGGCATTCTCAACAGAGGTCGGCTCGGGTTGAACCACCAGCAAGCCATCATCCGCGACGAGAAAGTAGTCGAGGACCGCCGCGTGACTCCCGGCCCCGAGATCCAGCAAGACAATATCGGCAGGCAATTTGCGAAGGGCCCGCATCAAGCTGACTCGGCGGAGGTGGCCAGGCTGTGCTTCAGCCAAGTTCGCGTGGGTGCCCGCAATAATTTGAAGATTAGGGTGATGGGTCGGCACCAGCAGTTTGACCAGGTCATCCTCTCGCTGAGCAACAAAGTCCGCCAAGCTGTTGCGGGGAGTCCGAACCCCGAGACAAGTATGGAGGTTGGCGCCCTCAAGATCCGCATCCACCGCCACCACTCGCAGACCCATTCGGGCGAGCGCCAAGGCGAGGTTGGCGGTCATGAAAGTCTTGCCGACACCCCCTTTCCCGCCCCCCATGGAGAGGATGCGGGCCTCGCGGGCACCGGCTTCGGCGAATGCGGACGGACCGGCAGCGGGCTGGGTGCCTCGAGTCATATCAATGGGCATCTTCGACCCCTTCCCCCCCGCTCTATAGAGTCCTCGATCACGCTAACCAATGGCCGGGGTTGATTCAATGAAACGCGCGGCTCAACGCGGCATACACAATGGACGTCTCTTCTGGCTCGACGGTTCGCAGGTCGATCCAGACCGCGCCCTCTCGAACCCGAGCTAAGACCGGAACTGGGGCCGCGCGAAGGCGGGCCGCGAGCACCTGTGGGCCACACTCTGCGCGGATCACAACGGCCCAGCTTTCGAGTTCGAAGCCCGGCAATGAGCCACCCCCCACTGGCACCCGCTCCTTTTGGACCTCCAGAGACGCCGCCTGCGCGGGAAGGCCTGCGGCCAACTTCCCGCACAAGGCCCGGGCCCGGACCTCAATGGACTCAGGCGCAGCGAGCAGTTGACGCAGCAAAGGCAGCGCCTCGGTTCCGCGCCCCTCAAGCAGCGCGCAGAGGGTCCAATCCAAGGCCGCCAGGGTCATTTTATCGGCTCGGAGCGCGCGGGCGAGGGGGTTGCTCCGCATGGCTTGAACGACTTCGGGGCGCCCCAAGACGAGGCCAGCTTGAGGACCTCCCATCAGCTTGTCGCCGGAGAAACAGATCAAATCAGGACCCAAGGCGAGCCGAGCCGGCGCGTAGGACTCCTCGGGAAACCCGTGGGGGGCCAAATCTACGAGGCTGGCACTCCCCAGATCCTCCATCACGGGCACGCCATGGCGCGCCCCGATTTCGACGAGGGATCCGAGATCGACTTCCGCCACAAATCCACGAACTTCAAAATTGCTTCGATGGACTTTCAAGAGCAAAGCGGTCTCGGGGCCGATCGCCTCCTCGTAGTCCCCGGGATGAGTCCGGTTCGTAGAACCCACCTCGACCAAGCGAACACCGGCCCGACGCATAATCTCGGGCACTCGAAACGAACCCCCGATCTCGACGAGTTCGCCGCGGGAGACAATCACCTCTCGCCCGGAGGCCAGCGTGTTGAGGGCGAGCAAAACCGCCGCCGCACAGTTGTTGCAGACGAAAGCCGCCGGCGACCCGGAGAGGAGGCTCAGCCGTTCTCCGACACCCTGGAGCCGATCTCCCCGTTCACCGGAATCGAGATCGAGCTCGAGGTCGCTGTAGTCCGCCGCGGCCTCGGCGGCCGCTGCGGCAGCTCCTTTGGCCATCCGGGCGCGCCCAAGATTCGTGTGCAGCACAACACCCGTGGCGTTCACAACCCGCTGCGGTCTGGGCCGGCTCAGGTTTCGTGCCTCGGCGACCGCCCGCTCCACCCACTCCTCCGGCGATTCCGCGAGGCACTCCTCGGCGGCCACGTTCTCTGACAGCCCGCTCCGCGCCCGCTCCACAACGCGCCGAGCACCCTCTGTCGCCGCCCACGGGGAGATCCCCGATTCATGGGAGCAGACCTGGTCGGCGAGCCGATGGACAGAAGGAATGGACCGGCGAGGGTCGGTGTTGACTTGGGGCTTGGAATCCATGATCGTTTAAAAAACTTTTCGAGAAGAGGAGGTAGTTCGGTCGTCCGTCCCCTAGGGAAAGTGAAGGCTGCAGGAATTCAGGCTCGCTCCTTGAGTCGCCCGAATCCCGACAGCCGCGCACCAGCCATGGGGCCTGTGGATCACACCCGAAACCCTTTCATTTTCTGAAGCGGTGACCGCGACGCACGGAACTCGAGGAGTTCCACCGCGTCCCGCGCCAGACCAAAGAGGGATCGGAAAAATTGTGACCCCGTGATTCTAGTGAGTGCCCTCGCAAGATGCCGCATCCGATGCGGAGAGGCGCGAGGCTCAACAAAATCAGCGGACAAGGAATGACGATGTGAACGGCGGCGGGTTGTCGCCTGATTGGGGATCGTCGAATCCATACAGCCGGGCCACCAAGTCCGCTCGTTTCAATCCATAAGAGAGATCTGTGCGAGTCTACGACCAAATCAGCGCTGAAAAGGTCGCGATCGGCATGCCGGAGATTCCGGAAAGAGTCCACGTTCACTCGAGGCAGCCTTCGGCCGCCTCGTTCCCCTGCATTCAACCCGCCATGGTTCCGTCGGAACCGTCTTGGACGCCCCACCGATCGACTGAGACTCGCCCATCCGGGAGAAGGCGGGATTCGAGAGAGCCCAGCGGGGAAATCGCACCGGTTTCCTGCGCTTAGCCGTCGAGGCGCCGTCGCTCCCAAGCGAGTGACCCAATGCAAAATGAAATTATCGTCAACGTCGACCCCGGCGAAACCCGGGTCGCGTTGCTGGAACGCTCGGTCTTTGCCGAGCTTCATGTCGAGCGTGAGCAGGATCGGAGCGTTGTTGGCAATGTGGTCAAAGGACGCGTCAGCCGCGTCCTTCCCGGAATGCAAGCCGCCTTCGTCGACATAGGTCTTGAAAAGGCCGCCTTTCTTTACGTCGGTGACTACTTCGATAACACCGGCGGCGAAAAGACGGAGGAACCGCGCAAGCGCCGAGGCCGGAACGGTCGCCGAATCGCGCCCCCCAAAATCGAGACCGTGCTGAACGAGGGGCAGGAAATTATTGTCCAGATCGCTAAGGCACCGATTGGCACCAAAGGGGCGCGGATCACTTCGAATATTTCGGTACCCGGTCGACATCTCGTGCTCACGCCTTGGTCCCGTCGAACCGGGGTGTCCCGACGCATCGACTCCGACAAAGAGAGGAGGCGGCTGCGGGAGATCGTGAACCGCCTGAAACCCAAGGAACTCGGTTTCATCATCCGCACCGCCGGTGACGGCGTTCGCGAGGCCGACCTCGAAGCGGATATCAAATATCTCTCGGCTGTCTGGAAGAAAATCCAGGTCGCTTCCGTCGAAAAGAAAACCCCTGCGGTTCTCCACGAAGAGCCCGACCTGCCGATCCGTCTCGTTCGCGATTTGGCCGGGCACAACACCTCGCGCATCGTCATTGACGACGCGGCCGCTGCACAGAGATTGCGCGACTTCTGTGAGGAATTCGTTGCTGAACCTCGACCGGAAATCGAGCACTACGAGCAACCCACGCCGGTTTTTGACGCTTTGGGGTTGGAGGCCCAGATTCACGCAAACCTTGAGCGGAAGGTGTGGCTCAAGAGCGGCGGGTCTCTGATCGTCGATCAATGTGAGGCCTTGACGGCCATCGACGTCAACACGGGACGCTTCGTCGGGAAGAGAGATCTTGAAGAAACCGTCTTCAAGACAAATCTCGAAGCCATCAAGGAGGTCGTTCACCAGCTCCGCTTTCGCAACATCGGCGGCCTGATCATCATCGATCTGATCGACATGGAGCGGAGCGAGCACCGCGAGAAGGCGTATCGGGCACTGCAAGATGCTCTTCGAAGCGACAAAGCTCGCACGAACATCTTGAAGATCTCCGAACTTGGCCTCGTCGAGATGACGCGCAAACGGACTCGAGAGAGCTTGGTTCAAGCACTCTGCGAACCCTGCACGCATTGCGAAGGCCGCGGCTACATGCTTTCGGGTGAATCCGTCGCGTACAACATTCTGCGCGAGATCAAGAACGACATGCAGCGACTCAGCGGGCAAAAAATCGCGATTACCGTAAGCCCGAGGGTCGCCGAACAACTGCTCTCCGCGGACAACGCGCCCCTCGATGCACTCAGCGAGGAACTCGGACGAGAGATCGAAGTCCGCGCCCGCGCAGGGCTGCACGAGGAACAATTTGAAGTGGAGTCCCTAGAACCGGGCCCGGCGGCAGACTTCGCGCCGGCGTGGCTGAGAGATCCGGCGGAGATCGCCGCCGAGGAAAAGTCCGAGCGGGAACGCCGCACCGAAAGCAAGTCCGGTGGAAACGGGCGGCGAAGAAACCGGGGACGAGGACGAGGACGAGGCCAGACGCCGACTTCGGAGGCGGAGGTGAACCCAACCGCCGACGCGGAAAATTCTGCCGCGGCAGAATCCGTGAAAGCGGAGGCCACCGAAACCGATGCTCCGAGCCCCGCGGAGGTGTCTCCCGAACCGGTTTCCCCGGAGGGGCTCGATTTTTCCGAGAAAACCGCTCCGCCCGAGGAGCCCCTCGCTCTTGAAGCAGCCCCCTCGGAGGCGCCCCTCGACCCAGAGGCTTCGCCCGAGAAGGAAGAAGCCACCGAGCCCCTCTCGAAAGTCGCCTCGACGCCGGTCAACTGATTTCACAGAATCCCGGGGGAAATCAGCCGGGGCCAAGAGTCCAAACGCTTGACGATGAAGTGGAATTGCGGATACTCCCGCGTTCCCCAAACAACGAGGAAGCCTCATGTACGCCGTGGTCAGAACGGGCGGAAAGCAGCTGCGAGTCACACCGGGAGACCGGGTCCGAGTCGAGAAACTGGCTGGAGATGTGGGCTCTTCCATCTCCTTAGAGGATGTCCTGCTCGTCAGCGGCGACGAGGGCGTCAAGATCGGTCAGCCGAGGGTCGACGGTGCGTCGATCAAGGGCACCATCACCGCGCAGGCTAGGCACCCGAAAATCCGTGTTTTTAAAATGAAACGACGGAAGGGGTACCGAAGGCTTCAGGGTCACCGGCAGGATTACACGGAGATCGAGATTCAATCGATCGAGAGCTAAAGAGCATTCGGCACGTCAAACAAGGCCCAAGGCCATCGGCGTAGCGAGCGAGGGAGTACCAAACCATGTCACATAAAAAAGGGCAGGGCAGTTCACGAAACGGGCGCGACAGCAACGGTCAGCGCCGGGGCGTGAAGGCCTTCGGGGGCGAGACGGTCTCCGCGGGGTCGATCCTCGTTCGACAAGTCGGAACCAAAATTCACCCGGGCCGGAATGTCGGCTGCGG
>NHEP01000104.1 GCA_002171515.1 bacterium TMED88
GCACACGCTTCCGATGGACATCCGGCTGGCCAGCGAAAAAGCTAAATTCGGATTCGTTTTTGCGCGTCGCGGCATTGCCCCTGAGGCGGCCAGTGGCTGGTTTCTGCCGCGAATCGTGGGCATTAGCCGAGCGATGGAATGGGTCTCGACGGGTCGCGTGTTTGGCCCCTCCGAAGCGCTTGAGGGCGGGCTGGTGAGCGAAGTCTTGGCGCCCGAGTCTCTCCTTCCGAGGGCTTATGAATTGGCACGGGAGATCGCGGAAAATACAAGCCCGGTTTCGGTCGCGCTCTCTCGTCAAATTATGTGGAAGATGCTCGGGGCGGATCATCCGATGGAGGCCCACCGGATTGATTCCCGGGCCGTGGCCTACATGGGGTCGAGTGCTGACGGGCGAGAAGGTGTCGTGAGTTTTCTGGAGAAACGGCCGCCGAAGTTCGAGCTTTCCGTCGATCGGGATATGCCCGACTTTTACCCATTTTGGGAGCCCCGTCGTTTTGATTGATCAAAGTCGATTGCTCAAGGTATGCTTCTCGGCGTGACGATCGTTGTGCTTTTCTTGATTTTTGTTGGCGTTCTCATCAAAAGAGCTTGGTGGGGATATCCACCCTCGGCAGGACAGCTTCTGGGGCGCGGAGAATCCGCGTTGGTGAAGGCTGCGGGTGAGGCCATGTTCCCCCCCCACCCGGGTCTCGCGGTGGACGGAGGTCAGGCGGAGTTGGCGCGCTATGCCGATACCTATCTTCAAGCACTGGGGACATCGCAGCGTCGCTTAATCAGGGCCATGTTCCTTCTCTTCGAACAGGGGCCATTGCTTTTTCCTGCTCGGGGAGTCGGGGGTTTTCGGCGTTTTTCTTCACTCACTCCGAGTCAGCGCCTTGCCTATCTAGAGGATTGGGCGCAAAGTCGAATGCTCCTTCGGCGAGTGGCTTTGAGCGCCCTCAAGGCTGTCTTGATTCTGGGATATTTCGGGCATGATGAGAATCTTCGGGCACTCGGACTGGAGGCCTGGGAGATCGAGCCGGTCATTTGTGAGGCCGATCTCTTGTATCCGCCGATCGGTGAGCCCCGCAGTGCCGTCCGCTGGACTCGATCAGACCTCAACGTAGAGACTCCGCGCAAGCCGCTTCGCCCTTTTACTAAGCCGGCGGCGGAGCGAGGATGAACGAAGCCTCTCCGTCCAACGAATCGCTCCGCGTATTTGCCGACTACGATCGCGACTTTGTCGAAGAGGCCGATGTTGTTGTCGTGGGATCAGGTCCCAGCGGTTCGGTGGTGACTCAGCAACTGGCCGAAGCGGGGCACCGGGTCATTCTTGTTGAGGAAGGTCCGCCTTTTACGCCATCCGAGTTCGTCCAAGACAGCAATCTGACAATGGCTCGCACTCTTCGCGAGGCTGGCCTGCGGAGTCCGATCGGAACCTTTATGCCGATCCTTCAGGCGATTTGTTTGGGGGGCGGGTCTCTGGTCAATTCGGCCATGTGTCTTCGCCCGCCGCCCTTTGTCTTTGATGACTGGTGCTCCCGCTTCGAGTTGTCTCAGACGACACGGGATGACTTGGAGCCGCATTTTGATGCGGTGGCCAAATTCTTGGGGATCGCCCCCACGCCGGACGACGTTCAGGGAAAAAGGAATCTGCTCTTCCGAGACGGTTGTCGCGAGTTGGGCTACTCGAGCGAGCCCTGTGAGCGCAATGTCCAAGGCTGCCGGGGAAGTGGGGAATGCTTTAGTGGCTGCCGGTCCCGAGCGAAGCAAAGCATGGATATCACGTATATCCCCGAAGCGATGCGCTGTGGTGCGCGAGTGCTGACTTCCCTACAGGTGAATCGGGTTCTCGGGGCGGGGCGCCGGGTTTGGGGCGTCGAGGGCCGGGTGGTTGAGCCCTTTACCGGCCGGCCCGGTGCGCATTTCCGCATCCATGCAAGGGTTGTGGTCTTGGCGGCTGGCTGTATGGCGACCCCGGTGCTTTTGATGCGGAGCGGCGGACTGGCGAATGAATCGGGCCAGGTTGGGCAGAACCTCCAGATGCATCCAGGCAGCACCGTCGCGGGGCGCTATCCGGATTTTGTCGATCCTCTCTTTGGTGGCACCCAGAGCTATCAGTCGCTTCAGTTCCTCAGGGAGGGATTCAAGCTGGAGACGATGTGGTCTCCACCCGCTGCGCAGGCCGTTCGAACACCCGGTTTGGGCGAAGACTTGGTGGATCGTCTCTCGAATTTTAATCGCACTGTCGTCTGGGATGGGATTGTCGGCGCCAATCGCTCGCTCGGTCGCGTGAGCGCTCGCTTCGATTCAATGGACCCGGTCATCCGCTGGCGTTTGCATCCAGAGGATGCGGGAATCTTGGTTCGTGCGATTCACGAATTGTGCCGCATTCACTTCGCAGCCGGCGCAGATCGCGTTTTTCCGGGTATCGCGGGATTGCCTGAGCACTTTGACTCCGTGGAAGAAGCCGATGTGTTGCGAGATGCGTCGGTTGCACCCGGTGATCTGACCGTGGCCAGTTCTCATCTTTTCTGCACAACTCGCATGCACGGTGATGCCAAGCAAGGTGTCGTCGATGAGTGGGGAAAGTGTTACGGACTCGACAATCTCTATATTGCCGACACAGGAATCTTCCCCGCCTGTCCTTCTGTGAATCCGATGTTCACGGCTCTTGCTCTGGCCCATCGTCAAGCACATGCGCTCAAGGATCGGGTCTAGGGTTGGAGGGCATCGAAAAAGGTGGCGGGTCGGGGCTTTGGGCGCCGCCGGCACCGGGAAAACTGATCGGTCGGGGCCATGGGATTGGCGATTTCCTCAAGGCGGATCAATGGGACGTGCTCGAGCAACGCTCGGGCTGTCTGCGGGTTCTGGCTGATTTACCCCCAGCCGTTATGAATCTCCGAGGCGAGTTGTTTGGGGGCTTCACCCCGACCTATGTCGATTTCATTGCGCTCCACACCTGGTGGGCCGGACAAACCCCGCGCCCGGGCCATCCCTGGTTGGCCACGCTCAATTTGCGCTGCGAGTACTTCGCTCCGGTCCGCGGGCCCCGGGTGGTGATCGAAGGTCGCGTCCTTCGCCGTCTTGGCTCGACGAGCTTCATCGAGGTCCGCTTCTTGCCGCCTGAGGCTGGCCTGGAATCCGGTTCGCTCTCTGGGCCTTCCAGCAGAGAGATCCCTGCGGGGGAAGAGGATTTGCTCGTGTATGCATCGGCGACCTTGAAAGCCCTGTAGTCGAGCCGCTTCCACTTCATTCCGGACCGCGATCCGCCGATAAGACCCCCGAGAGAAAGATTTGGGGGAGTGTCAAAATGCGGTTGTGGCTGGCCTGCGGGCTTTTGATGACCCTGCTGCTGCCTGCATGGGCGGCGGCGGAGGATAACGGACCGCGGGCGTTCACCAATCGCCAAGCCTGTCGGCGAATGACCAAGCAGATCAACCATTTCGAGAAGACCGTGCTCGTGATGGCGAAAGATCGAGGGAATGCTCTCTGGGCGCGGTCGACAGAGGATCAGATCGATCGGCTGAAGCATCGGCGGGCCGACAAGTGTCCCGAATATCACAAGCAACGGACTGTTTTGGCTCGCGCGAAGGAGCAGGCGGAGCAAATGAAACAAATGATGGCTGCCGCCGCGAAGGGCGCTGCCAAATATTTCTCGGGAGGCGCCTTCTAGCCGCTCATTTTTGGAACTGCCCTCATTCCGATAGCCTCTATGGACTAAGGCCTCAGGCCGGACTTCGAGTGCTTCCGAGAGGGCGATCAGTTTGAAGCGAGGATGTCGACATCAACGTTTCTTGACCTACGCAGGAGGCCCCCCCCCTTTTTTCGAGCAGGGGGGACAGTGGTCGATTCAGGGGTGCTGCGGCCTAGCCCTCGTACTTTGGTTGACGGCTGGGCTTGTGTTCCCCGCTGATGGGCTAGACCAAGGGGCCGATGGCGAGTTTGAGAAACGCACCTCCTCGCATTTTGTTCTCTACCAAGATGTCGATATCGATCAGACCAGTGGTCTCCGAGGCTCAAGGCGATTTGAGCAGGATGTTCTCAGCGTGCTTGAGTCGGCCTACCGCTCGGCGGACCAGAAGCTGGGCTTGCGTCCCGACGGCCCGCTGACCGTGATCGTCTACGATCCGGCGGTTTTTGATCGGACATTTTCTGGCCAGTTTCGGTTTCCCGTGGCCGGATTTTATGGAGGCCGGGTACATATTCGGGGCGATACCGTTGTGACGGACCGGCTGGTGGCGGTATTACATCACGAATACGTGCATGCAGCTTTTGATGAGGAAAACGGACGCCATGTTCTCCCCGCATGGTTGAACGAAGGGGTGGCTGAGTGGTTCGAAGCAAGGTCGCTCGGTCTGCGAGGTGTCCCCAGCCATCAGCGGCGGCGACTCCGGGTTGCGGCCGCTCAGGGTCGACTTTATGCGCTGGACGCCCTTTCTTCACCGAGCTTTGGTCATCTCGGCCCCGAGGGTGCCTCTTTGGCCTACTTGCAGTCTTGGTCGTTTATTGATGAGTTGGTGGGGCTCCGGGGCACGCGGGGACTCCGGGACTGGCTGCGTGAGATTGTGCGCCGAGGGAATATCGACCGCGCGACCCGGCGGGTGTATCGCGACCGGATCGGTGCACTCTTCGAAGATCATTTGGCAGCCCTGGCGGCGGGCCGCTAGGCAGAGAGTCCGCTAGTTTGCTCGCCGTGAAGGCTTGGGGCATCGGGGGGACTGTCGTGGTCTTTGTCGCACTCCTGCTGGGAGTGGGGGGAGGCGTGCGCGCGTCGGAGCAGGCAAGGTCGGCGGCCGATCACCGGGAGTTTGATGAGGCCAGTGACTTTGCTCCCATCGGTGTGCTGCTGGACCGAACCCACCAGAAGGGCGACTGGACTCTCCTTTACCGGTATAGCGAGGTGAACAGACAAGGCCTCCAGGAGGGCGACCAGCCTGTGTCGGATCAGCAGGTGGCCGACCGATACGACCAGATTCCTGTTTCCTTCACCGGCCGGACCCACACACTGGGTGCGCTCTACGCTCCCTTGGAACGCTTGACCCTTGGCATTTTTCTTCCCATTGAGCAGAAGAACCTTCAGGTTCTTCAGAAGAGCGGTGCGCTAGAAGAGACAGAGACCATCGGGATCGGTGATGCCAAGGTGATTTTTCTGATTCCTTTCATTCAAAATGGTTTGCAGAAAACGCAGTTGAATTTTGGTTTTAGCTTTCCAACGGGAAGCATTCAGCAAAAAAATGCGATGACGGGCGTACGGGATCCGTACATTTTGCAACTGGGCTCGGGATCGTGGGATGCTGTTTGGGGAATCACGTATTCAGGGTCCCACCGGAACCTCTCGTGGGGGGGGCAATTTGAGGGGCTCTATCGCATCAATGACAATGCCGTGGGCTATCGATTGGGGACGGTCTATCAAGCCTCGGTCTGGTTTGCCGGAGGGTTTGGTCGGTGGTTCAGTGCATCGGGTCGCTTTGCGTGGACCAAGCGGGGCAACCTCTCGGGCTTTGATCCCGAACTGGTGCGCACCCTGTCGCCCCTAAATGATCCCTATATGCAGGGAGGGACGACCCTTGAGGTGGGGCCTGGGCTCAATATTTTGTTGCCGATTTTGGGTGGGCAGCGATTCTCCGTAGAGGCATTGTTTCCGGTCTACCAGTATTTGGATGGGCCGCAGGTCGCGTACGACTACTCGATCTCTGTAGGGTGGCAATGGATATTTTGAATCGAAGTCGAATCGTATGGCTGTGGAGTTTTCTGGGCCTCCTGGTTTTCGGGTGTGGTGAGGATCGCCGGATTGTGGGCGTAGTCGAGCAGGTGGATGCGGTCTACGAACAAGTCCTCGTGGAGCAGCCGGGGCGGCCGGGGCTCCTGCCCGCTGGATCCGTCAGTCTAAAGGCCGCCGCTGAGGTACAGGCCGACATGAAGCCTGGCCAGTTGATTGAGATGGATGTGGTCCGGGGTGAGTCGGGACCTGAAATCCGGTCGGCCCGCTTCATCCGATGGGCCGGTGAAGGAGAGGGCTGGATTGACTCGGGTGGCCAGAAGGTGAGGGCCGAACCTGCAGCGCCGATTGCGCTTGAAGATACCGAGGGGCAGTCGGTCACCCTGGATGACTTGAAGGGGCAGATTGTCCTGATTGATTTTATCTACACCACCTGCCATGGGCCCTGTCCCGCCCAGACCCACAACATGCGTCGGGTTCAGCGAGGGCTTTCGGATCAAGCGCGTTCGCGCGTCCAGTTCCTATCCGTCACGATTGATCCCGAGAACGACGATGCTGCAGCGCTATCGGCCTATGCGAAAAAGCACGGCGTGGATCTGTCGGATTGGGCCTTCCTGACCGGGCCGGCGGCAGACGTTGAAGCGGCGCGTCGTGCCTATCACATCGGCGTGACCGATGCCGAGCAAGGAGGGTTGGATCATTCCCTACGCAGCTATGTGATAGATGATCGGGGCTATCTCGTGGATCGATATCGAAGCGAGAGTTTTGATGCCGACCAAGTTATCGAGCGTCTCGAGGCCCTCGCCCAAGAGGCGAAAGGTCGGGGCCCGCTGTCCTAGTCCATGCCCGCGGTGGGGCGCGGCGCGGCACTGCGTCCGGAGCCCGCGCCTTGATGCTGGAGTGACCTGAGATGGTCGACCCGATCGAAATACGCCAAGGCGAAGAGTGCGCCGCCGGTGATCTCCATCGAATGGAGTGAGCTTATTCCAGCCCAGCTGCCGGAAAAGCGGAGGTTCACCCACGGAACCGGCTCAATTCCCAGCAAGTGGGAGATCAGTGCTGCGTTAGTCCCTTCATGAGCGATGATCAAGATGCGTGCATCTGGATCGGGAATTTGCCAAAGCCGGTGGGCGTTTTCTTCCTGGATGGCCACCCGGTGGTCCCTCGCCAGAAGTCCCTCGAGCCCGCCGCTGACACGTTCGTAAAAGTGGCGAAACGATTCGCCTCCCGGCAAGCCCTCCCACCATTGAGGAAGCGCTCGTGCATGGACGGCCGAGAAGTAGTCACGGACTTGTTCGGAAGTTTGGCCTTCGAGGGACGCGAGAGTCATCTCCCGAAGCCAACTGATCGTTTGGCCGCTTTGTCCCAGTCTTTCTAGGATCGGCTGGGCGGTCTCGACGGTTCTCTTGAGGGGGCTGTAGAAAATCTGATCGAAGCGCTCGTCGGCCAAAGCCTCGGCGGCACACTGGGCTTGAGCCTGACCGAGGGGGGTCAGGCCGGGATCGTCGACCGCCCGTCCGCCTGGTTCCCATTCAGGCTGGGCGTGTCGCACCAGAACGATTTCCAAAGCTTCTGCCTCCAAGGCGCAGTCTGAGGGGCCGGGCTTGCAGGGGACATTCGCCGCCTGCGGTGCCCATTGAGTGCGGTGAGCTTCGCCCAGCGCCATGCTGACTGCTACCTTGAAGGGGTCGGCGAAATCGAAGAGGGGCGTTAAAGGCTGAATATGACGTTCTTGGGGGAACAGATCGACCATCCGGTTCTCGCAGATTTTCATCCGGCGATTCGGCAGTGGTTTCAAGCTCGATTCCCGGCCGGTCCGACCGAGCCTCAAGCCGATGGTTGGCCGGCGATTGCAGACGGTCGAGATACTTTGATCGCCGCCCCGACCGGCTCGGGGAAGACGCTGTCGGCTTTTCTCGTGTGTATCGATCGTCTTTATCGAAAGGCTGATGGAAGTCGGGGCGCAAGCCTGGATGCCTTGCCCTTGTTCGGGGACCGGCCAGCCTCGGGAGACGACAGGGGCTCCGAGGCCGAGGGGGTTCAAGTCGTCTATGTCTCGCCCCTGAAGGCATTGGCCGCGGATATCCAAAAAAATCTAGAGGAGCCCCTCGCCGAGATCGCGGAGCTTGCGCGATCTGCGGGGATGGCGGTTCCTGAGATTCGGGTGGCCCTGCGCAGTGGCGATACGCCGGCCTCTCAACGGTCCGCCATGATCAAGAAGCCCCCCCAAATTCTCGTGACCACGCCGGAGTCGCTCTTCTTGATGGTGACGGCGGAGAAGAGCCGGGAGATCCTGCGCCACGTTCGAACCGTGATTGTCGATGAGATTCATGCAGTGGCGAGAGACAAACGAGGCTCTCACCTGGCTCTAACGCTTGAAAGAATGGACCGACTGTGTGCAGTTCGTCCGGCAAGGATCGGACTTTCCGCGACGCAACGTCCGATTGAGACGATCTCCAGACTCCTAGTGGGGACCCCTCGGTCGTCTCGGTCGGAGTCGGAGCCGGCCTGCCACGTGGTCGACCGAGGTCATCGAAGGACCCTGGATCTGGGTCTCGAGTTGCCCGAGGAGGATCTTGAAGCGGTCGCTTCGGCCGAACAGATGGGAGATATTTTTGATCGCATCTCTGCGCACGTCGATGGGCATCGCACCACGCTGATCTTCGTCAATACGCGAAGGATGGCCGAGCGGGTGGCGCATGAGTTGGCCGAGCGATTGGGGGAGGGCGGTGTTGCGGCCCACCATGGAAGTTTGTCCAAGGATCGACGTCTGCGGGTGGAATCCAAGCTGCGCGCGGGCGAACTTCGAGCACTCGTTGCGACGGCCTCTCTTGAGTTGGGGATTGACGTGGGACCGGTCGAACTGGTGTGTCAGATCGGGTTGCCCCGAGCACTGTCCACATTTCTTCAGCGTGTAGGACGCTCGGGCCACTCTCGAGAAGGTCAGCCCAAAGGACGCATCTATCCGACGACGCGGGACGAACTGGTGGAGTGTGTCGCGTTGTTGCGCGGGGTGGAGACGGGCCGTTTAGATGCGCTCCATCCCCCGATTGCCCCCCTGGATATTTTGGCTCAGCATCTCGTCGCCGCTTGTGCGGCAGAGCCTTGGTCCGAAGAGGAACTTTTTGAGCTGGTGACAGGGGCATCACCCTTTTGCGAGTTGTCACGAGCTGACTTTGATGCAGTGGTTGAAATGTTGGCCGAGGGCATTCGGACCGGCCGAGGGCGTCGTGCAGCGTACCTGCACCGTGATCGCGTCCAGGGGATGCTTCGAGGACGTCGGGGTGCGCGGCTGGCTGCGCTGACCTCAGGGGGCGCGATTCCTGAGGTGGCCGACTATCGCGTCATCGCAGACCCCGACAATACGTTTGTGGGCACGGTCTTCGAGGACTTCGCGATCGAGAGCATGCCTGGGGATGTTTTCTTATTGGGCAGCACCTCCTGGCGGATTCGGCGAGTGGAGTCCGGCGTGGTGCGGGTTGTGGATGCACAGGGCGCCCCGCCGAGTATCCCGTTCTGGGTTGGGGAGGCGCCGGCCCGAACCGATGAACTCTCGGGAGAGGTGTCTCAACTTCGGGAAGAGGTGGCGGATCGGATCGCGCAGGGCGGGCGTGAGGCCGCGGCCCGCTGGTTGGTTGAGAGCGTCGGCCTTGAACTGGTGGCGGCCGATCAGTTGGCGCGATATCTCGCTGCTGGATTAGGGGCATTGGGCATGGTGCCCACCCAGAGCCGCATTATTTTTGAGCGCTTCTTTGACGAGTCCGGTGGAATGCAGCTGGTGATTCATTCGCCGCTCGGAGGCCGGATTAACCGAGCGCTTTGTTTGGCCCTGCGGAAGAAGTTTTGCAAAAGCTTCAATTTCGAGCTGCAGGCCGCCGCGAACGACGATGCAATGGTGCTCTCCTTGGGACCCCATCACAGCTTTCCTCTTGAGGGTGTTCCTCGATTCGTGGCGTCGGCCAATGTGATCCAGACTCTTGAGCAGGCTGCTTTGGCCTCTCCCATGTTCACGGCGCGATGGCGGTGGAATCTGAATCGCTCCTTGGCTGTGCTCCGTTGGAAGGGTGGGCGCAGGAATCCGCCGCCGATTCAACGCATGGAGTCAGATGACCTGATGGCCGCTGTTTTTCCCCATCAAGCGGCTTGCCAGGAAAACGTGACCTACCCCGTTGAAATTCCCGATCATCCTTTGGTGCGTCAGACTATGCACGATTGCTTGACCGAGGCGATGGACGTGGTTGGCCTACAGAAGCTGATCGAAGGCTTTGAGTCCGGCGACGTGGAGACTCACTTTGTTGACGGCACCGAAGCTTCGCCGTTCAGTCATGAGATTCTCAATGGGCGGCCCTATACGTTCTTGGATGACGCGCCGCTTGAAGAGCGCCGGACGAGGGCGGTGGCGGTGCCTCGGGGTCTGCCGGTCGAGGCTCGAGAGTTAGCCCGGTTGGATCCTGACGCGATCGACCGTGTACGGGCGGAAGTGGGTCCGACGCCGCGAGATCCGGAAGAGCTTCACGACCTTTTGCAGTGCCTTTTTGTTGTGCGGCCTCGCGCGGAGTGGTCGGACTTCTTTAGAACGCTGTGCGATGCGGGACGGGCTCAAATCATGGTGACACCGGATGGGACTCGCTGGTGTGCAGTGGAGCATAAAGCTGCGCTCAGCGTCGCTTACCCGGGGGCGCGTTTTGAGCCCGATGGGCCGATCCCCGAGTCCCTTCGGCAGCTTCCCGTCCCAGAGCCCGAGAAGACTCTCTGCGAATTGATCCGAGGGCAGCTGGACGCGTCCGGGCCGGTGCGGGCACAAGATCTCATGCGAGATGTCGGATTAAACCGTGTCGAGGTCGAGACGGCTTTGGCGTCGCTTGAGTCGGAAGGATTTGTATTCCGAGGTCACTTCGACCCCCGCTTGGATGAAGCGGTCGGGAAGGGTGAGCCTTCACAGGGAGGTGAGCTGCTGGAGGCGGAGAGCTCTCCGATGGGGCCCACCGAGCAGTGGTGTGCTCGGCGCTTATTGACGCGAATCCATAGCTACACCCGGGATCGGTTGCGACGGGCGATTGAACCCGCCAGTGCTCAAGACATGATGCGGTTTTTACTTCGTTGGCAGCACGTTGCCCCAGGGAGCCAGTGTCAGGGGCGCGCTGGTGTGGGGCAGGTTGTTGAACAGCTGCAGGGCTTTGAGATTGCGGCGGGCGCTTGGGAGGAGAGTGTGCTGCCGGCCCGATTGGAGGGGTATTCAAAGCGGAGTCTCGATGCGCTCTGTTTATCAGGTTCAGTGGTTTGGGGGCGGCTTTCGCCTCGCCTAGACAAGAAAGCGTCCACAAAACCAGAGGGAGGCGGGCGAAGTATTCCTTCGCGGGCGACTCCTCTGAGTCTCGCTCTCCGCTCCGACCTTCCTTGGCTTCTGCAGGCCCAGCGCGGAGGGCGGACTCTCGTTGAGCCCGGCCCCGGGGCCGCAGCAGAAATCCTGGCCTGCCTCAGAGAGCGGGGAGCATTGTTTCATTCCGATCTGGTCGCTCAACTGGGACGCTTGCCGGTTGAGATTGAGGAGGGTCTATGGGCTCTGGTCGCTGGCGGATGGGTGACCGCCGATGGTTTTCAGGCGGTGCGCGCACTCCTGGGTGCGCGAGAGCGCTGGGCGAGGACACGCGCCCGGGCGCGGGCGCGCAGAGGCCTCCGTCGTGGACTGGGTCTAGGGCCGGACTCAACCCCTGAAGGCCGTTGGTCCCTTTTGCCCTCGGCAGAAGCGATCGACGATCCAGAAATTTTGGCTGAGGCCGTTGCAGAACAGTTGCTCGCGCGCTGGGGCGTGGTTTTTCGTGACGTTGTTTCTCGGGAGGTTCTGCAGGTGCCCTGGCGGGAGGTCATCTTTGCGATGCGCCGTTTGGAGGCACGTGGAGTGATCCGTGGAGGACGTTTTGTGAGCGGCTTCAGTGGGGAACAGTTTGCCCTTCCTGAGGCGGTCGAGGCGCTGCGGCGTGTTCGTCGGACGCCCTGCCGGGAAGAGGTTGTGAGAGTGTCCGGAGTGGATCCATTGAATTTGACCGGCCTGCTTTGGCCCCATGGCCCCCGGACACCGGCTCTCCGGAGTCAGGTGGTCACGTACCGTGACGGTCTGCCTGTTGATTCGGAGCATGAAAATTCCGCCGGCGAGGGGCGTGGTCCGCTGGGACAACCGGCCTGACGCTTTGGGTTATTTCCCGGTTTAGCGTGCGACCTCGCCCGCCCGGCCTGGACCGGGCGGAAGGAAGAGGTAGAGCTGAGCGATGGAGAGGTCTCGCTCGTCGACGACGCCGTTCCCATCCAAGTCGTGGTCTTCGGAGTACTCGCCTCGCGATTGGATTAAGGCGATGCTTTCGATGTCCCCTCGTCGAAGGCTAGGAAACGATGCACCCCAGGAAGTCGTGACGCGTCCGTCATTGTTGAGGTCGGGATCACACCGGTTGCCGATCGAATCGGTGTCGGTGTCTCGCTGTTCGGGATTTGGAATCTCCAGGCAGTTATCCAGAGTATCAGGAATGCCATCGCCGTCTTGATCATTGGGCTGGCGGACGGGCGGGACGAGGTCGAGTGTCATCAACGGATCTCCGATGTAGACATTCATCCACCCGAGATAGGGGAGGGCGCGGTAGTACGCGTGTATTGCCGATTCGCCAAGGGCATAATCTCGGAGCATTCGGTGGGGTCGCACGACGGCTGGCAGGCTGGGCTCGGCGATGTGGCCTGCGATACCGCCTACGCCGCCGGCGATCAGGTCGCCGATGAGAGATTGGCCGTAGCTTTTGGGCCGAGAGAAGGATCGGGCATTTGTGCTCACGAGGTCGACGGCGAGTGCACGGGGTGCGAATCGACCGGGGTAGAGATGCCCCTCGATTCGGCCGTAGGTTTGAGGGTGCGCTTCGTGGCCATCGTTGCTGCCCCACGAAGCGTAGCCTTGGATCCATTCGATATCGGAGACAAAAGTAGGCTCGTTATCATGGTGAACCTGGAATCCCATGGAGGCAAGCAAGGCGGCGGCAGGTGCAAGAAGCTGATCATTTGCGGCCTCCATCATGGGCGGAAGCTCGGGATCCTGATCCACCAGCCAGGTGGCGTCGGGTTGCGGAGTCTGCCGGGCCGCCTTCATCAGCCTGGCAACGTCCTGCGGCACGCCCGGGCCCGGATTTTCGTCGGGGTATCCGGTGAGCCGTGCCACGAGGTACCGGAGAGGCGAACCCGGAACCTCTTGACGAAAGCGGCGAAAGTCACGGGGATCGCCAAACCAAGGATTCGCACTCGAGGCAATTCCTGGGCTGCCAATTTGGTCTGAGCCAATGAGGGCGAGTTCGGCATCGACCGAGGCCTGGGTTGACTTTTGCAGGAATTCGTTGGCTGGCCATTCGGATCCATCAATGGTGAGAGGGAGGCCCTTGGTCGTGACGAGAATTTCGATGCTTTCTCCGCGCTCAGTCAGCCACGCCATCAGAGGCTGCTGGACGAGCTCCTCGAATTTCGCTCGGCTGATCGTTTCATGCTGCCCGTCGGCAAGAAGAGGGTCATTGACGGGAATCCGAAGCCGGAACAGATTCGCCTTGGGGATGCCTCGCGAGTCCGCGTAGGCTTGACCGATAGCCTCGGAAACCGGGCTGAGTTCGTTGACGATCACGGCGACTTCGGGATGCCGTTCTCCAGAACACCCGAGCACCATCAGGATGATGCTGAGCGGCCACGAAAGGATCAATCGCACGAACTTCAGGCTCCAGGCAGGGGGCTTTTGGGCCTCTGGAGTCTATCACGACTGGCGGTTACGATCTGCGGTCACAAGCCGCCAAGCGGGCGGTACAATCCACAATCCCTGGGCCGAACAGAGTGTTCAGTCCGCGGAGAATTGGGCCTCGAACCAGGAGAGTGATTTGGCGAACGAGTTCGTCTTTGTGATGGATGACCTGCGCAAGGTCGTGGGTGAGGGGCGTGTGATTTTGGACGGGATCAACCTCTCATTCTTGCCGGGTGCGAAAATCGGCGTGCTCGGACACAACGGCGCGGGGAAGAGCTCGTTGCTTCGGGTTATGGCCGGGGTCGATACCGACTTCTTGGGCGAAGCTCGCCCTCTCGGTGGCATCAAGATTGGCTATCTGGCGCAAGAACCCGAGTTGGATCCCGAAAAGGATGTGATCGGGAATGTCGAGGATGGGGTGCGCGAGATCCGCGACTTGCTCGACGAGTTTAATCAGCTCAGTGAAAAATTCGCGGAGCCGATGGACGATGACGAAATGAATTCGCTTCTTGAGAGGCAAGCCAAGCTCCAAGATCGGATTGACGCCGTGGATGGTTGGGAGTTGGAGCGAACCGTCGACGTGGCGATGGACGCTCTGCGTTGCCCTCCGGGTGACGCAGATGTGTCCCATCTTTCAGGGGGTGAGCGGCGGCGGGTCGCCTTGTGCCGCTTGCTCCTGTCGAAACCGGACATGTTGCTACTCGACGAGCCGACGAATCATTTGGACGCGGAATCTGTGTCCTGGTTGGAGCGGTTCCTCTCGGAGTATTCAGGCACTGTCGTTGCGGTGACCCATGATCGCTATTTCCTTGACAACGTGGCGGGCTGGATTCTCGAGCTGGATCGCGGTGAGGGGATTCCGTGGAAGGGCAACTACTCGAGCTGGCTTGAGCAGAAAGAGAAGAGGCTTCAGGTCGAGCAGAAGCAGGAAGGGGCCCGGTCTCGGACCTTGAAGCGGGAGTTGGAGTGGATTCGGATGAGCCCGCGAGCGCGGCAGGCGAAGGGGAAAGCGCGGATCAACGCCTACGAACAGCTCTTGGCCGATGGGCAAGAACGAGCTCCCGAGAAGGTAGAGATCGCGATTCCGAATCCGAAGCGCCTTGGGGATAAAGTCGTTGTGGCGGATCAAATCGCCAAGGCCTTTGCAGAGAAGCTGCTGGTTGACGACCTTTCGTTTTCGCTGCCGCCGGGCGGGATTGTTGGCGTAATTGGTGCGAACGGGGCCGGCAAATCGACCCTCTTTAAAATGATTGTGGGCGAAGAGAAGCCGGATCGCGGGGGTCTCGAACTGGGAGAGACCGTCGAGTTGGCCTATGTCGATCAAAGCCGTGACAGCTTGGACCCGGAAAAAACCGTTTTTGAAACGATCAGCGGCGGTGACGATCTGATTCAGGTGGGGCGCCGGGAGGTGCCTTCCCGGGCTTATGTAGGCTCTTTTAATTTCAAGGGCCCCGACCAGCAAAAGTTGGTGGGCAGTCTTTCGGGGGGGGAGCGCAACCGTGTCCACCTCGCGCAGCTACTGAGGCGGGGGGGGGATGTTTTGCTGCTCGATGAGCCCACGAACGATCTGGACGTGGATACGTTGCGCGCCCTTGAAGACGCCTTGGTAGATTTTGCTGGCTGCGTCGTGGTCATTTCTCATGACCGCTGGTTCCTCGACCGCATCGCGACCCACATCCTGGCCTTCGAGGGAGACAGCCACGTCGAGTGGTTCGAGGGCAACTACGCGGACTACGAACAGGACTACAGGCGTCGGAAGGGCGCAGACGCGGAGCAGCCACACCGAATCAAGTACCGAAAGATCGATGCGTGACGACTCAAGGCCGTCCTGGCGGTGGCCTTAGGCTTCCGTGGCGCGGGGTGCTGCGATCAGTCGTTGGGGGCTAGGGCATTGAGCCGATCGACGGCGTCGTAGTATCCGTCAACCAGTTCCCCAACCAAATCCTTGGCCGGGAGGATTTGGTTCATTGAGCCCACAATTTGACCGACGGGATTGAAAGCCACGCCTTGCGCTTTATCGGCATATTGGTGGGTCCGCCGAATCATGTCGAGGGTGACCATGCCTTGAAGGGGCATCGGGAGCGGTTCCGGCGTGTCCTCGCGTTCCCAGGCTTCCGTCCATTCATTTCGGAGCATCCGCGCGGGCTTACCGGTGACGGAGCGGGAGCGCACGGTGTCCCGGCTGCCGGCTTTAAGCAAAGACTCCTTTTGGGCCATGGCCCCGGCGGCTTCTCGAACCGTGAGCCAAATGGACCCAGCCCAGACGCCTGCCGCGCCGAGGGCCATTGCGGCGGCGACCTGCGAGCCGGTGCCAATTCCGCCGGCGGCCAGTACCGGCGTTGGGGCGACGGATTGAATGACCTCGGGCCAAAGCACAACGCTGCCCACTTCACCGGTATGTCCACCCCCCTCGTGACCTTGGGCAATGATGATGTCGACCCCAGCTTCTTTATGCTTCAGGGCCTGATAGCTGCTTCCGCAGAGCGCGGCGACGAGTCGGTCTGTGGCATGAATCGATTGAATGACGTCCGGAGGCGGCGTTCCCAGAGCATTGGCGATGAGTTTCACTCGATCGTGGGACAGCGCGCATTCAATTTGGGGCATAGCCGTGGCGATCGTCCAACCGAGCAGTCGGTCGGTGTCCTCTTCCTCGGGTAATTTGGGGACGCCCGCCTCATCGAGCAATCTGTCCGCAAAGTCACGGTGGGACTGCGGAATCGCCGCACGGATCTGCTCCTCAAGCTTCTCCGGGTCGTGCTCGCCCATGCCCTCGTACTTGCCGGGGATCACAGTATCCACCCCGTAGGGTTTGTCTCCGATCCGTTCATCGATCCACTGCAACTCTGTTTCGAGCTCTTCGGCGGTGAACCCCACTGCGCCGAGGACCCCTAAGCCGCCGGCCTTACTGACCTCCACGACAACGTCCCGACAGTGGGTGAAGGCGAAAATCGGAACTTCGATGCCTAGTTGGTCACAGAGCTCGGTATGCACGTCAATTTCTCCTTGTTTTTCCGACCCAGGAGCTTAGCCCGCTGCATCACCGTGGGCGATTCCGCTGGTCCCGCTTGACGGCCCTGGGAGTGCCCTCAAACGGTTCCCCGGGGCAGCTCATTTTCGGCTGAGAAGGGCATTCGGCGCGGATTATTCAGATAGCGTGCGAACTCACCCAGAATATGGGTATGATCTAGGGGCAGGCACGGGGATTGACCGTGCCTCCCCCGTTTGGGCTTTTCGGACGGAGTCGTTCGGAGAGGTCCACCGGGGTGGAGCTGACTCTTCGATAGATGAGAGCCGGATCGAGATTTTTCCGCTCTTTTCGGTTTCGGGGCAGAGGACACCTAAAGGGATTGTCTTTGCTGCGTTGATTTTGCCGGCCTCCTCGGTTGGGTCGCTTGCGGGTCATCCAATGCCGTCGCGGGAAGAGGCTCGGAGCGTCGCCGGGGGTGTAGAGGGACTGAATGGTCGACCGAGCCCAGCGCTCGGGGGCTGGAGTGATAGAAGGGAGCGGCTGGGCAAGCTGCCCGTTCCCGAAACGTGGACCCGTCGGTGTCAGAGGACATCGGCCGAACACCGGAAGGCCGGTGACGACGAATAAGAACGGCGAAAGCGGAACGGAAGAGCGTGGTCCGGATGCCATTTCGGCAGACGGCGGTGCTCGTTCGAGTCGTCCGAAAAAGAAGTCCTCGACGCGCAAGCAGTCGGCTGCCCGAAAGAAAGGGCGCCGGCGGCGGAAGTCGGCGGCCTCGAAGGATCGGGATCGGCGGGCCGCAGGTCGGGGTGGCCCTGACGAGACAGCTGCGGGAGGGGGAGCCACGCCTCAGGATTCAGCCGAAAGCGCTGAGCAGGGAAGCGGCGGTTCGCGGAATCGTGAAGCCAATTCACGGCGTCGAGGAAGCCGGACGCGCCGCCGCTCGCGCAATCCGCGCCGCGCGCCGGCGCCTGTGGTGCGAACTCTGGATGCCGAGGCCGTCGCCATTCACGAACCGGAAGGCCTTGCTTCGCTGACCGAAGCCGAGGTGCTCGAACAAGCCAACGAGTCCCCGTATTCGGCCGAGGAGATCAGCGCGGCCGCCACCCGTTTGGGGATCTCGAGCCTTCATGCCGAACAGCTGAGAGCCATTCGTCATGCGTTGTCGGGCTCGGACTCTCTGGTTGTGCTGCCTACGGGGTATGGCAAGTCGGCTTGTTACCAAGTGCCCTCGCTGCTGTTGCCAAAACCCGTGGTTGTTGTGTCTCCGCTTCTGGCGTTGCTTGAGGACCAAACCCGTAACCTTGAAAAGCGTGGCGTCCCCGTGGTTCGAATCGATGGCACGGTTCGAGGGAAGGCGCGTCGTGAGGCCTTCGAGCGAATTGCGGAAGGCGGGCCTTTGCTGGTTATGACGACGCCTGAAACCCTTGCGGGAGAGGAGTTGCGCCCGGCCTTGCTTGAAACAGGGATTTCACTGTTCGCCGTCGATGAGGCGCATTGCGCCTCAGAGTGGGGGCATGATTTCCGTCCAGCCTATTTGCGGCTGCGTGAGATGTTGGAGCGCTACGGACGCCCGCCGGTCCTTGCCCTCACCGCAACAGCGACCGAGTCCGTGCGGGAGGACTTGATTCGGATTCTTGACCTGCAGGATCCCCTGGTGATCGTCGCCTCCCCTCACCGTCCCAATCTCTGCTTCGAAGTCATCGAGTGCGGCAGTACGGCCCGGCTGCGTGCGATCGCTCGACTGATTCTCCGCCTCCGACGTCCGGGTATCGTCTACTGCTCGACGACCAAAGAGGTCGATGCCGTCCAGGGCGCTCTGAAAGCCATGGGGATTCCGGCCCATCGTTATCACGGAGGGCTGAAGGGCAGCGAGCGGAAAGCCGAGCAGGAACTCTTCATGAA
>NHEP01000105.1 GCA_002171515.1 bacterium TMED88
AGAGTAGCGACAGGCGTGCCGCGGGAGACGAACTGGCCGACGTCGATGTCTTCGTTGCGCACCCGGCCCTCGAAGGGAGCCCGAATTTCAGTGCGGGCTAAGTCGCGTTGAGCGACCCCGAGTTGGCTCTTTGCTGCCTTGAGGCTCGCCTCGGTGACCCGGTCCGCGCGCAGGGCATCGCTCAGTTGTGAGCGGCTATTGGCTTTGGATCGAGCAAGACCTTGCTGTCTCTTGAGCTCCGATGCGGCGTGTTGGGCCTCGCTGTCTGCACGGGCCACGTCCGCCTCGGCCCGCGCCAAAGCGGCTGCATAGTCGCGATCGTCGATTCGTAGCAGCGGTTCGTCAAACTCGAAAAAGCCACCGGAGACCAGCTTCGGCGAGACCCAAACGACTCGACCCGAAACCTCCGGGATGAGGTCGCTCTCTGTTCGAGGGGCCACGGTCCCCTGACTTCGAACCGTCCACAGGACATCTTCGGGCTGGGCTTGGATGGTCCGAACCAGTGGAAGGGATTTCTCTGTCGGGACGCTTTCGACTTTTGGTGCGGTGGCGATGAGGAGAAATGCACCGATTGCCGAGGCGAACAGAATGCCCAGTGGATAGAGAAAGTGACTCGGCTTCATGACCGCTTGTCCTTGTCTTTTTGATGGCCGTTCGATTCCGCGTGCTGGGTTTTCCAGAGGGCTAGGGTGTTTCGACGAACCGATTGGTTGATTTCGAATGTGGCGTCAGCCGCTCCAGGGCCGTCGCTTTCCGCGAGGGCTCGGATCAAGCGCCGCAGGATTGGCTTGCGTTCTGCGTCGGTGGGGCGGAGCACGGTCCCTTGCTCGATCAAGCGTTCGATGTACCGGGAGTGCAGCCCATTTCGAACCAAACCGAGAACCATGTTGCCACTGGCTTCGATCAGAATCTGCGTCAGGGACTGGATCAGCTCCTCTTCCTCGGCGAGGGGGCGTTTTTCATCCATCAATTGCTCGAGGATCGCGATGGCTTGTATCCGCTGTGCATCACTGGCGCGTTCGGCCGCCAATCTCGCCGCGAGAGAAAGGACGCCACCGAACATTTCGAGCACCTGACCGAAGAGTTCGGCGTTATGCGGAGGATCGAGTTCGATCAGATGAGGCACGATGTCGAGGCTGGCGGTTTCGATGGGCGCGGCTCGCACGCCACCGGGCTTGATTTCCGCGATCCCCAGCTGCTCAAGCTTTTTCAAAGCCTCGCGGATGGCGCCGCGGTGGGCGCCAAAATGCTCTGCGAGATCGCGCTCAGAGGGCAGTCGGTCCCCGGCTTGGTATCGACCCCGCAAGATTTCGTCGCGCAGTTCGGCCGCAATGCGCTCCGCGACAGAGGGCGGGGTGCCACCTTTGCTCTGTGGGGCCGCCGCGCTGATCGAACGCACGTCGGGCCCCGGCGCCCACTCTTTGAGTCGATGATTCATGGCAACTACCTGATGTCAGTTCCTCCGGTTTCGACCGAGAGGAAGTCAGACGGGCTCTACTTCGGGGCGCGTTCGAAGTACAGCGGGGACGGATATTCGGAGAAGTCCAATTTGGTCAGACCAAATTGGTCTGACCAAAGTAGCGCAGACCCGCTCTGGAGCAAGGCTCGGGTCAGCGGGGTCTGACCGAAGCGTATTCCCGCGGGATGATTGCTGGGGTAGCGTGCCGGGGAAGTTGGGAGAGAGGTCGGGATTCGAATGGAGCTTAAAACGACCCAGTACGTCGTTCAATCCGGAGTGGCCACTCTCACGTTGGCCCGACCAGAGCGAATGAATTCCTGGACCGGTCGGATGCACGCTGAATATCGGTTCCTGCTGCAGCAGGCCGAGCGGGATCCATCCGTCCGAGCCACGGTCCTCACCGGGGAAGGGCGCGGCTTTTGTCCCGGTGCTGATTTCGAGGCCCTCCAGGGTCACGTGGAGCGTGGCGGATACGATGCGGGGACCCCAGCGGATTTGGCACGTCCTGGATATGGAGTGCGGGAAGAATTTGATGCCGACTTCGCCTTCCAGTTTGGGTTGAAGAAGCCCGTCATTGCGGCGATCAATGGGGCGGCCGCCGGGGTGGGGTTGGTGATGGCCTGCTATGCAGACCTTCGTTTCGCCGCGCGAGGCATCAAGATAACCACGGCCCACGGCCGCCTGAATCTCCCCGCCGAGTACGGCCTCTCGTGGCTGTTGCCGCGGATGATCGGTCTCACCGCAGCGAATGACCTGCTGCTCAGTAGCCGTATCTTTTCCAGTGAAGAGGCGATGGAACTCGGGCTCTTGAACGGCTTGTTTGACTCGGAAGACCTCCTTCCTCAAACGTATGCCTATGTGAAGAAAATGATTGAGCGCGTCTCACCGAGCTCTTTGGCAACGACCAAGCGCCAGATTTATGTCGACCTTCATCGCGATGTAGGTCGATCCGTTCACGAATCCAATGCTTTGCTCGAAAAAATGATGAAGGAAGACGACTATTTGGAAGCTGTCGCTTCTTTTCGGGAGAAGCGTTCGCCCCGTTGGAGGGGAGAGTGATTTTCTCGCGTCGATCACCGGGGCGGATGGGTTGACGGATCGCTCGCTCTCCGAAAACAATGCGTTTGTCGATTCAGATCCGCTGCAGGCATGGGCTCCATCGCCGCGGGTGGCGACCGGATTGCTCACGTTGCTCTCGATTCCTGTTTTGCTGTTCGGACTTGATCACTACCCGGTCGTGAATGCCGACGAGGCTTTTTACCACGATGTTGCTTGGACGATGCTTGAGACGGGCGATTGGTGGAAGGTTCGAACGGGGCCGGGCGAACACGTCTACGACACTTTCGCCAATGCTCCCCTGCAGTACTGGGCACGGGGCGTCGTGATCGCTGGGCTTGGCCCCGGGTTGTTTGGGATGCGTATCCTCTCAGCTTTGGCCGGTGTGCTGACGGTTCTTTTGACCTACCGCTTGACCCTTCGGATGGCCGGGCGCAGCGCCGCTTTCATTGCAGGACTGCTCCTGCTCAGCAACTACGCATTTGTTTACATCCACAGCGGCCGCACTGGGGAACTCGAAACCGGAGTCACCCTGCTCTTGGTGGGCCTTGCGATGAGCTTCACTCGAGCCCTTTACGATGACCGTGCTGGTTTTTGGGGCCACCATCTGATGTTGGTGGCGCTGCTGGCCTGGAAGGCGCCGGTTCTCCCGATCCCGCTTCTGGCGGAGGGAGCGGCCTTCGCACTTTTGCCCGCTGCGCGCGCTCGAATCGGCGACTGGCTCCGGACGGGACTTTGGGTTTTCCCGTTGGCGCTGATTTGGCATGGAGTCCAGGCGTGGCGGATGCAGGCTTATCTCCCGAAAGTTGTGGAAGCTGTGGGGGCCCAGGCCGGCGGTGCTTCCGTGGCAGATGGAATGGCCGACCGGTTTGTGTGGTATCTCGAGCGCGCGTGGTTTGGATGTTGGCCTCAAATCGCCCTTCTCCCCGGAGCATTGCTGGCGCTTCGTCAGGGGTTTCGCGACGACCGCTTTTGTCGCGCTGACTCGATCCGGGTGGTGGGCATGTTGCTGGTTTCGGTGATCATTTTTTACTGTGCGATTTCCAAAGTCGGACCCTGGTATTGGACCCACGCTTACCCGTTTCTGGCTCTCTTGCTCGCGGTGGGGATGGTCGAATTGGTCCGTCAAGGAGCCGAATCCATTCTCGCCCCGATGGCGTTTGCGATGGGTTTGGCATTTTTACCCTACATTGCGCCGCCACTCTTCTCCTTCGACCCCTTCACGGAAAGTGCGATTCGTCTCGCGATGCCGCTCGATCTTTCGGGTATCGGTCCGCTTTCTCCGTTGGCTTCAATCCTGCTCACGGCCCTTTTTTTGATGGGCCTGACTTGGGCTGCCTGTCAGAAGTCCGGGGCCGGCCCGGCTTGGCTGACTTTGGGGATAGGCGCCGTGATCTTCCTCTCCTGGCTGCGGGTGGGCGGCCCCTTGATGGATCTCCGGCGTCTTTCCCCAGAACACACTCTTTTCGTCGAATTGATGGAACGGCGAGACCGGGGCTTGGAGCCTGTTTTTCCGATTGAGGTCGAGCCCGTCCATCCATGGATTGCCCACTACTACTTCGGCCATGACTATCAGATCAAGAGTGCGCCGACTCGACCAGGCGATCCTGGGCCGCCGTTCCAGAGGTTTAGACTGGTTGGGCCTCGATCCGGAGTCATTCCCCGTAGCCCAGTGCCCGCAGCTCAGACTCCTCCCGTTCGGTGAGAGATCGCTTGGAGGAGGCCGCCACGGCGGCCTGTCGGCGCTCGCCGATGAGCGCTCGATAGCGTTCGCTGCCGCTGCCAGACTGTCCGGCGAGGTTCCGGTTGAGATTTGGATCTGCATGAATATCAAATAGCCATTTTCGACCCCGGCGATAACGCTGAATACCGGTCACGAAGGGGCCATCGGCTCTTTGCTCCGTGCGGACTCCGAACTGACCGGGTCCGAGGGCTTCGATGTAATGGACTTCGCCATCTCGAAACCCGAGTTGCCTGAGATCTGTTTCGGCAAACCAGACGCGATGGGAAGGATTGGCCTCGCCGAGCGCTTGGTAGAGTCGGGTGCGATCGGGTTCACCGTCCACGGTGGCGAGAATGGCGGGTGCGATTTCCACTCCGCTGATTGGGCTGGCGACCTCGACACCCCGAGGCCAACCCGGACCTGCCCAAACAAGGGGAACTCTTAAGCTCGCGGGCCATAAACCTGCGTGCTGGTAGAAGACCCCCTGTTCGCCTAGGGCCTCTCCATGATCGGCGGTCACCACAATCAATGTGCTCGACGCCAATCCGAGGGCTTCCACTTGTTGGATGATGCGTCCCAGGAGGTGATCCGCATAAGCGACGCCGGCAGCATAAAGAGCCTCGACATGCGCGCGATCGGTGGTGCCCTCCAACCACGCAAGGGGCGTCGGGAGGGAGCCAGGAAAACTGGGCATCGTCGGGGGTGTACTTCGGCGCGGCGGGATGTCAAAACCTCGCTGGGCCCACTCTTCTTCAAGAAAAGACTTGGGGGGACCATAGGGGGTATGGGGATCGAAAAGATGAACCCACAAGAAAAAGGGGCGGGCAGAGGCTTTCGACCAAGACTCGATCCAGGCCACGGCGTCGTCGACGCTCGAAGCACCGTCTTGTGCATCGCCGGTCTGGGCAGGTCGGAAGCGGCCAAACCCTTGAGCGAAACCGGCTCCGGGACCGAGGTGGTCCACCGTGACGGACGCGGCGGTTTGGAATCCTCTTTCAGAGAGCTGCTCAGCCAGAGTCTCGACTTCATCGGGCAGCCGATTGCGGTTTGAAAGGACCCCATGTTGATCGACAGCGAGCCCCGTCAGAATTGAAGCGTGAGACGGAGACGTAGAAGTCGCCGCACTCCATGCATTGGTGAAGCGAACCCCTTGCTCCGCGAGGGCCGCGAGGTGGGGTGTGAGGTCTCGATCGAGCGTTGTATCTGCCCGGGTGGTATCGAGTGTGACAAGGATGACGTTCAGCGGCGCGCCGGTTGTTTCTTTCTGAAGCAGAAGAGGCTCTCCCCAATCCACCGAGCTTTGGGTGTCGATCGAGGGCTGGTGGGAGAGAACTAGAGTGAGCGGGCGATCTGGCCACGGAGAGAGATCAACGCCAAGGGTCTGCCAGCCCTCGGCCACCAGGGGTGTTTCGACCAGCGTCCGACGCCCTCCTTCTTCTGTGACGATTTCGATCTGAACGAGAGCCTCGGGATCGTTATCACTGGCAGCGCCCACCTCGAATCGGGCGGCTTCGCCGGGTGGTATCTGAAATTCGAGGGTTTCTCCGGCCCGGGTGCTCCAACTGCCGCGCACTTCGCCGCCATGCTCCACCGGCTGGCTTGGGCTGTCCGCTGGGAGAGGGGAACTGGGCACCAAGGCGGAAACGGAGGTGTAGTCGACTGGCTCTAGGGCCCGTTCACACCCCGCGCTGGACATCAGTCCAAGCGTCAGCAGCCAAGAGGCCAAGGAAATGGGCGAAATCAATCTCACGCCCTACAGGCTATCAGACTGATTGATCGGCTCGGAAGGGCGGTTCGATGCGACGCTCAGAGGCCGACCTCGTCCACTGCTTTCGCGATCCGGTCTAATTGCGGTCGCAGCGTGTCGGCATCGGCGGGGGGGAGAGTGAAGACAATTCGATTGGCACCGGCGTTTGCGTAGCGTTCGATGGCGGACGGGTCCGCTTCAACACCGAAGGGCGAGATTTCTAGAGAATTGGGGTCGCGTTGTTCGGCCTCGGCCAATTGCCTGAGTTCTTTCATCTGGCTTTCGAGATCATCGCGACCGGCGATGGGAAGCCATCCATTGCCATAGCGAAGGGCTCGCCGAGCGCCGCCTGGAAAACCTCCGCCTACATGAATAGGTGGATGAGGTTTTTGGATTGGTTTCGGCCACATATAAAGCGGGTCGAGATCGACATGGCGACCGTGATATTCGGCTTTCTCATTCTGCCAAATCGACTTCATGGCCTCGATGCGCTCTCGCATCAAGCGAAATCGCCCGTCGCCCTCGGTGCCGTGGTCGTTCATTTCCTCGATGTTCCAGCCTCCCCCGACGCCAAAGAGAAAGCGTCCTCCAGAGACTTGATCAAGAGAAGCCACTTCCTTGGCGGTGTGGATGGGGTCCCGCTGAACCACCAGACAAATTCCGGTGCCCACCTTGAGGGTTGTTGTCGTCGTGGCGGCGGCGGTTAGAGCCACGAAAGGATCGAGGGTTTCGAAGTACATGCGGGGCAGTTGGCTGCCGCCGGGCCACGGACTCTTTCGAGAGGCCGGAATGTGGGAATGCTCGGCGACCCAGAGAGATTCGAAGCCTCGGGATTCCGCAGCCGGCCCCAGCTGAGCCATCGGCATGCCGGAGGCGGTGGGGAAGATCATCAATCCGTATTGCATCGTTGCCCCCTACGGCTCCGGAAGTGGGAGCCCCGTGAGGGTAACGAAGGGCCCCCTTGGACGGGGGCCCTGGTCGACTTGATCCTAGAGGTCGATGTGCTCGGATTTCTGGAGGGCCGACTGAAGGTCGATCAGGGCCTTGGGGATGGCCTCGGCGATCGATCCGGGCTCGGGGACCAGGTTCGGGTCGGCGGTGATCCCGAAATGGAGGTGCCCGTTGTAGCTAATCACGGTGATGTTCAAGCCCTGGGTGGGCGCCAAAAGCGAAATGGGCACCGCTTCGGCAACGCGGGCCCCGGCGATGTAAAGCGGCACGGGTGTCATCGGAACATTGGACACCACAGCATTTGATGGCAGCGGCATTGAGTCTGTCGCAGCGGCCGCTCCCCGGGCAAAAAGCTGCAGTGCGCCGGGTAGAAAGGCGTCTGCCAGAATCGCCATCGGGTCCAGATTCCGGTGGGCTTCGACGTTTTGCTTCGCCTCGTCCGCCGCGGCGTGAATGGCATGGATTCGCTCGATCGGGTCGTCCAAATCCGTGCCCCAATAGACGTTGACGGAAGTGATTTGATTACCCGGGGTCTGATCCCCGCTTTGGCGAGTCGAAACCGGAACCCCAGCGAGCAGAGACTGATCGGGCAATTCGTCCCGCCCAATCAAATAGCCACGGATGGCTTCAGCCGTGATGCCGAGAATGACGTCGTTCAGCTTGACTCCAAGAGTCTCCTTCGCGGCCTTGGCATCGGCGAGGGAAGCAGTCGACCAGGCAATCGTCCGCTTTGCTCCGACCCGACCATTGAAGGAGGTTTTCGGAGCGAGGGTCGAGGACAGCTCAGTGAGCGGCCCGAAATGCCCGTCGATCGCCATGCCGACCGCTTTGCCCACATGGCGAAGACTCGCCGCGGGTAAGTCCATTCCATTTCGAAAGGCGCTGCGGGTCAGCTCGGACCAAGACGCGGGTTGCCCCGCCTGGGCTTCATCTTTGGGCCCAATCAGCGGCCGGTCTGCCGGTTGAGGACTCAGGTCGAACATGATTTCCGCAATGCCAGCACCCGAGCGCCCATCGAGGAGGCAGTGGTGGACTTTCCAGAGAACGGCGGCTCGGCCTCCCTGCAAACCTTCAATAAAGAACATTTCCCATAAAGGGAGGGTCCGATCGAGCGGTCTTTCGAAGAGGAAGCCTACGAGGCCGGCCAGTTCTTCTCGGCCACCCGGACTCGGCACGGCCACTCGGTGGACCTGCTCGCGGGCTGAGCGGTGTTCGCCCTCGACCCAATACGGTCGATCCATTCCAAAGGGAACTTGTTGAATGGTCCACATGAAACGCGGGCAGACTTCGATGCGGGACTCGAGGAACTCGACGAATTGTTCGAAGTCGAATCCGTCCGGTGCGGTGCTCGGATCGAGAATGGCGAGGCCGCCAATGTGGGCGGGGGTCTCGGGGGTCTCCATTGAAAGGAAGACCGCATCCATACGGCTCAGTTGTTGCACGGTGAAAGGCTCCAGGTCCCCGCCGAACGAATCGGTCGGGGCCATCATGGGGGTGGGACGCAAGGAGAATAATAGTTGTCCAATAAGATAATACAAGTTTTTTTTAAAAAAATAGGTACTTTCTCTCATAGTTGGCGTAAGGACCCCCGAGTTGTCGCCGTTTTCTGCCCGGGGTCCCGGCCAGGTATTCCGGGAGTTTGTCGGCATGGGAGGGAGAGCAGTTGGCCAAGAAGGATCCGGAGAAAACAACTTCGCAGAAATCGGTTCGGGGACGCCGGCTCGAGGATGCCCGGGCGCGAATGTACGAAGCGTTGATTTTTGAGGCTGCCGAATCGGCGTTCGCGGACCGCGGTTTTAATGGCACCACCATGCAACAGATCGCAAGCGAGGCGGGTGTGTCTCTGAAAACTGTTTACGGGACTTACCCCGGAAAGCGCGAACTATTCGATTTGATCATGCATCAACGGGGCCATGCGCTCCACCAACATATGAGAGAGGCCGCAGCATCGGCCAACGGGGTCCTCGCCCAGTTGCGATCCATGACGTCCGCTTTCGTCGAGTACCTGTTTGAGCATCGGGATTGGCTTGAGATTCACCTGCGAAGCCAAATTGCCTGGTCGATGAAGCCGACCGGGGATGATGCGGCGGATTTATGGCGAAAAGGCCTAGAGGATCTCAAAGCTTTGATTGAGGCCGGCATGGAAGCAGGTGTTTTCGAGGCCGGTGATAGCTCCGAGTTAGCCGTTTTGCTCACGACAGTGATGAAGGTCGAAGTGACGACGGCCGCCGATCGAGGTGAGCGCGAGGCGGAGCCCGTGGCCGATCGGGCTTTTCTATATTTGACGCGACTCCTCGGCGCTGCCGCGCCGAGTGAGAGGGGGGCGGGCGACGAAATGTG
>NHEP01000106.1 GCA_002171515.1 bacterium TMED88
ATGCATCCCCAGAAAATCTGGGGCGAAAACAAAGGCCTTAGAAACCGACTTTCCCCGCGATCGCAAAGGGCGCCGGGACCGTGGTGATCAGGCCCTGAGTGCTTTGCGTCGTGGGATCGGTGTTGATGAACACGTACAGCAGCCCAGTAGAATTCTGCACCAAAGTGTCTGCGACTCCGTCTGCGTCAAAATCGCCGATGCCCGCCACCGTGAAGTCCCCGATGCCACTCACGTTCAATCCGCTGGCTGTACTGTCAGGGGCGACGCCCGTGGCATCGGTCACCACGATGTAGACCTGGCTGTCGGTGTTGTTCTGAATCGCCAAGTCGCTGCTGATCTTGGCGCTCACGAAGTTGCCACCTCCACCCCAAGTCCAGGGGCTGGGCAAGGTGAAGGGTGAACCACTGTTCGGCGGCAACTCAAACGAAATCCCGTCCGCCTGGGTGGTCCACGTGTACAGGATGCCCGTCCCAGCGTTTTGGACCAGCACATCGCTGCGACCGTCGCCATTGTAGTCACCGATCGAATCGACGCTCCAACCGGCAGGGATGGTCACCGGGCTTCCACTCACACCCGGGTCCACGCTGATCCCGTCCGCCTGAACGATGTAGGTGTAAAGCAAACCACTTCCATCGACCAGGTAGATATCCGCACGGTCATCCCCATTGGCGTCACCGGCGCCGGCCACAGTAAACCCAGCCGGAACCGCAATCGGCGAACCGCTCAGGCCGATATCGACGGCAATCGGAGTGCCCGCAGCCGTGTCGTCCGTGATGTAGGTATAGAGATTGCCCGTGCCCGTCTCGACCAGCACATCGGCCCGGCCATCACCGTTAAAATCCGCCACGGCTTGCACGATCGTGCCTTGCGGCGGAAGGGCAATCGTCGCGCTCTCGGTCGCGTTGACTGTCGTCCCTCCTGCGGCCGTCGCGTAGACGTAGAGCACCCCGTCGTCTGCGACCAAAACATCGATTCGTCCGTCGGCGTTAAAGTCTCCAAGCGTGACCGGTCCCCCACCTGACCCGGCCAAGGCGCTTGAGGCAATCAGTCCGCTGAAAAGAAAACTGACTGCAACAAAAAATGCTCTGAAGCGGCTTGTCATGTAACTTTTCTCCACTGGATAAGTTGAGTGGCATTTAAAAATCGCCCCAGCATGATACGCCGCATTCACAAAAGTTTCGACCCTTCACCGACGCTCAAACAGCGCCTGCTTTCAGTCATGATCTGCCCCAGGGATCGGTTACCTCCGGAGAGCTCGATTGGCCCGCATGCATTGGTCCGATCCTCCATTGCGAGCTCGATCGGAGCTTCACAGCATTTTTGAACCCTCCGGGGCGAGTTCGCCTAGGCGATAACCCGGATGGCCTCCCCCAGCGCGAAACCCTCGCGCGTCAGGATTAATTCTCTGATGGTAGAAACCCCCAATCTGGACCCATCACGCCAGCGCGAACGGGTCCACATAAAGAGCGCCTGGTCGGCAATCGGTCTGATTGCCATCGGGGCTTTTGTCTTCAAGGGGCTTATTCCCTACAGACCTTTCCCTCTGAAGGTGCTGAGCCCCGGTCGCCTAGAGGAGTGGTTTTTCGAACCGACGACTCAGCCCCCTTTGATTATTGTTGGAATGGCCGCCTGCCTTCTCTTCACGCGGCACCGGGCCATCTGGGCGGCCCTCCAACGACCCGAGGGGGGCTTGCTCCCAGCGCTTCTCTTGGTGCCCGCCGCCCTGCTCTATTTTTGGGCTCTCCACACGGGAACCCAAGATCTGCTCCTCCTCTCGTTTTCCCTTTTTTGTCTGGGCGGGCTGGGCGCGCTCGGGGGTCGCAAGGGCTTCCAAGCGATTTTTCTGCCCGCCATCTTCCTACTGCTTCTGGTTCCCCTGCCCGCCACCCTGCTCAATCATGTCATCTACCCCTTACAGCAGGCCAACGCGCAGGCCGCCAGTTTGCTCCTGAATGGATTCGGGGTGCCGACGGTCGTCACCGGGACGATCGTCACCAGCGACTGGGGCCGCTTTCAGGTGATCGAAACCTGCGCGGGCTTGCGCACCATGATCACCCTCTTCATGTCCGCCATCGTCTACGCCGACCTCTTTCAGCGAAGCCGGGCTGAGACGACCCTCCTCATTCTCGCCGCGCCGCTCATCGGCGCCTTCGTGAACTTTGTTCGGGTTGTTCTTTTAATGGCCAACCCACTGGCCGAGATCGCCGAAGTCCACACCGCGCAAGGTCTGCTGATGACCGTCGCGGGGGTCCTGCTGATTGCTGGACTCGACTCCCTCCTCGCGAAGCGGCTGCCCGCGGACCGGGCGCGGCTTGAACGATGGGCGGGGACTTCCGGGACGCCGATCACCCATGGCTCTTTTCCAGTACTGCGCGCCGTGATCCCCGCCGGATTTCTTCTCGTGATGGCCCTGGGCCCATTTTTCATTCAACCCTGGTCCGCGCCGCGCAACCTCTGGGTCCCCCCATACAAAATTCCGATGACATTCGCGGGCTGGGAGGCCGAGGCGTTGCCCTTTGACCGCGACACCATGGGGTCGGTTCTTCCGACCCATTCGATGCATCGGATCTATTCTCGGGGCAAAGAGCGAGTCGAGGTATTTATCGCCTCGGACCGCCTCGAGGGGCGACACACGAGTCTCCTTTCCCCGAAAACGGTTCTCCCGGGCCCGGCCTTAGGGGTCGCATTGCAAAACAGTCGGCCGGTGGAAGGCTTTGATCAACCCGCACGGGCTTCGTGGCTCGCGGGCGCGCCGGGCGAAACCCTCAGCTACCAATGGCTCTTCGGAGATTTGGGACTGGGCACAGAAACGCTTCGTTCCTTTCTGGCTTTGGATCGAAGTGACTGGAGTTCGCCTCGACGACTGTTGCTGGTCCAACTCAGCACGCGGGTCGAAGGTGGCGTCGGGGGCCGGGCTCGAGCCGAGAAAACACTGCAGCGTTTCGCCGCGGCCTTGACGCCCTGGCTTGAAAAAATTCGAGCCCCCCAAGAACGTCCCAGGTCAATCCCCACAGGCGAACAATGAGAGGAAGCCTGTCCTGCAGGCGGCATGTGGGCGCGCTAACTTGGCGCCTGAAGCGGTATTGAGCGAGGCCCATCAAAAATGAAGTCAGATTCTTCACGTGGAAGCGCCCGTGGGCTGTTCGTGGCCGGCCTCTTGGTGGCCGGATTGGTGCTCGTTTTTTTTCTGTGGAATTCTGGCTCGTCGGGTCCGACCGCCGAGGGTGAAACCGCCGGCCTCGCGGCCTCCGAGCGCGGGCTCAGCCCGATCCAGAGTGTGCCCTCAACGGATGCGAATGCACCGGGGGACCGAACCCCGAGCGGTCGATTCCGCGCCGAATCGGAAGACCGCCTTGGCTTTTCCGGGCCCGACGATCAATCAAGCGAAAGGACCCGTGCGAGTGAAGGGTCCCGACCGGGCGGTCCAGCAGACGACCCGTTCGCCGAGTCCGAGGAGATCAATCGAGCCATCCAGCGAGGCCTCGAAATCAAGCAGATCGAGGCGGGCATCTTGGCCGCCCAGGCGAATCCCGGTCCCCCGCCCAGCATCGCTCAGGCATTGGCCCAACCCTCCTCAGAGGTTCCCGTTGAGTTGGAACGCGCCTCTCGACAGCCCGACGTGACTCCGCCGGAAATTCTCGATGCGCTCTACGCGGAGCGAAGCGACCCGCCTGAAATCATTCAAGCCATGCAAGAGGCCGCCGAGCGGGGCACCTCCGACGAAATGCGCGCCTTTATGGCCGGTGAAACGGATGTTCGACCGCCCGAATTAGGCGGTCCCGCCCGCTAACCCAGAGGAGACGGCCAAGCAAAGGCCGGGGAGTCTGCGGCCAAGGAAAGTGCTGAATGCGCGCGACTCTGAAAACCGCGGCGGGCTATCTGTCGACACTCGTCACGCGCTATACGCCCCTCGACCTCTCGCGGCCTTCCCTCGAAGGGATCTTCAACGTTCTGCCGATCACGAATTCGATTCTGACGAGCGGGCAACCCACAGAAGCGCAGTTGCAGTGCGTGCGGGACGCGGGCTACCGACACGTGATCAACTTGGCGCCCCATGGAATCGAAAATGCTTTACCGGATGAACGCGCGAGCCTTGAGGCCCTCGGGATTCAATACACCCACATCCCGGTCGATTTCAAAAACCCGACCGAGGCCCATTTCGCGCAGTTCTGCGAAACCCTCCAAGGGTTGGGCGATACAAAAGTTCTCGTTCACTGCGCGGCCAATATGAGAGTTTCGGCATTCATGTTTCGATATCGACGCGATGTCCTCGACGAACCGGCGGAGCGGCTTCTCGACGACCTCCACTCAATCTGGGAGCCCTTTGGCGTATGGAAAAAATTCATCGCCACACCACCGCCCGACCCGGAAGCACAGGCCTAAACCAAAACAACCCCAACCATCCCCTGCCCCACAGCCCCGCCGAATTCGCACGGTTCCCGGCCGGGTCGCTACTCTGTCGCCCCTTTGATCGAACTTGGCCGGAGACCTCATGCCCGTAGCAGAAAGCAACGTTCCCCAGTTTGGTGCCCTGCTCGCCCAATATATTATCGCGGTCCCCGAGGCTTCCCGACCGCGGTTTTTGGCGCGCCTTGAGCGCGGCGCCGCGGATCGATACCGGGGTTGGGCCGCTGCCCTCCCCGAGCATGCCCAGGTGCTCCTCGAGTGCGCGGCCAGTGAAGAACAGATCGCGATCCGTGTCGACGCGCTTTACGCCGCGATCCCAGAAGAGCTCGCCGCCATTGAAAAAGCTCTGCCCGATGCGCTGCAAACGTATTTTAATGTTTTTGATGGTCGCCCCATCAAGGAGCAGCTGGCCCTGCAGGCCGCCGCCGAAAGGCAAGGTTCACAGGCTTGGCAGGGCCTCAAGAACGCGAACTTACCCAAAGCCCACCAGGCCGAACTCGACGCACTCACGGCCCTGGAGATCCAAAGCGCCGAGCGGCTTGAAGCCTTGGTCGAGAGTTTGCCGGACGCCCACTAGGAGACCCGCACAATGATCGAAGAAGAAATCCCGCTCGTTACCCCGGACGGCACTCTGAGCGCCTTCACGACCCGCCCCGACGAGGGCGGCCCCTTCCCGGTCGTCTTCTTCTACATGGACGCGCCGGGAAAAAGAGAAGAGCTCCACGACATGGCGCGGCGAATCGCCACAACGGGATACTTCGTCGTGCTCCCCAACCTCTACTACCGCTGGAAGGAACACTTCGAGCTGGATTTCAAAACCGGATCCAATCAAGACGAAATGTTCGCCCTCATGTACAAGCTGTCCAACGCCATGGTGGTCTCGGACACCCAAGCGATGATCGACTTCGCCGAAGCGGCAGACTCCGCCGACGCAAATCGCATCGGGTGCGTGGGCTATTGCATGAGCGGTCCGTTTTCTCTGGTGGTCGCCGCCGCCTACCCTGAGCGGGTCCGCTGTGCGGCCTCAATCTATGGGGTTCGTCTCGCCGTCGATGAAGAGGACTCCCCTCACCACGGATTCAAAGACACACCCGGGGAACTCTACGTCGCCGCCGCCGAGACCGATGAATACGCCCCCACCGAGATGATCGAACGGGTCGAAAGAACCTTCTCCGAATCCGGCGTCAATGGACGGGTCGAGTGGTACCCGGGCACCCACCACGGCTTTGCGTTTCCGAACCGCAAAGGCTTATTCGACAAGACTGCCGCAGAGCGACATTGGTCCCGGCTCCACGCCCTCTTCGACCGCAATCTCCGTTGACCGGAGACGCGGGGCGGGGCTCCCCGCTAGTTCGATGGCCCAGAGACGGGGTTTTGGGACCAATCCTGCAGAAGTGATTCGATGGTGGACGAGCCATCCTCGCCCGCTCGCTCAGCCGTCACAAAAGCCAGCAGCGCTTCCTCGTGGGCCAAATAGTCGGCGGCGATCGCCGCGTGTTCGGCGGGGACAGCGCCCTGTGCACTGCGAATGGACTGCACGGCGTCTTGCAACTGGGGCTCCAGCGCGTTCAGGCAGCCCAACCAGGACTCAGCCGCCATCTTTTTCGCGTAGTCGAGATGCGTTGTCGAATCACTCGGCTCGGGCAAGGGAATCGACTCGGCATCGCAGAACAAACGCAAGCGCTCGGCCATCGCGGACTCGAGTCCGCCCAACAGCAACCACTTCTGAGAGGCGGTTTCATCCGCCACGGCATTGGCCAACGCCTCAAAAAACTCAAACCCGGCTCGCTCCCCCAGGTACCATTGCGTCAGATCCAGATCCAAGGCCATCGCCCGCCTCCACCCGCTTCAAGACATGTTCGACCGAAGCCTACGATACCCCAGACAGACGTTGCTGGAGGCGATTCATACCGCCCACCCAGCGATCATAGTCGGCGGTCTTGCGGCGCATGTAATCGAGCACTTCGGGATGCGGCAGGATCAGGAAACGTTCCTCCGCCAAGCCTTCGATCACAAAATCAGTCAGACGCTCGGGTTCCATCAGACCATCCCCGGCCGCCGCAGCCGAAGCGACGGAGTCACCGACCATCGGGGTGCGCACCGCCTGGGGGCAGAGCATCGAGACCCGGATGCCTTGATGCTGGTGAGTCAGCGCCAGCCATTCTCCAAAACCTACCGCGGCGTGCTTACTCACCCCGTACGCGGCCCCTCCAATTTGGTTCAGCAGACCCGCAGCCGAAGAGGTGTTCATGAAGTAGCCACCGCCGCGAGAGATCATGCGGGGAACCAGGTGTCGCGCAGCGTAGACGTGCGACATCACGTTGACATCCCAGCTCATCTGCCATTCCTCGTTAGGAGAGTCGAGATCCATCCCCATCCCGATGCCGGCATTAGAACAAAAGAGATCGATCGGGCCAACGCGACTTTCGGTGGTCTCAATGATCTCGCCGATGTCCGATTCGACCGAAACATCGGCCTTGAGGCCAAGGCCTCCGACTTCGGCGGCCGTCGCTTCTGCGCCCTCGCCGTTGAGATCAACCGAAACCACGGCACGAGCGCCTTCGGCGGCAAAGCGGCGAACGAGTGCCCTCCCGATGCCACTGGCCGCCCCGGTCACAACGATGATCTGATTCTCGACCTTCATACCTATCCCTCCCCATTTTCCATCACCCACGAAACATGCGAACCCTGGCCACGCGATGGTCAGTCCGCCGTTGAAGACAAAAGTCTACGCGGCGTTGAGAACAGATCTGCCAAGGCCGCCCCAGCGAGGAGCAGGAGCCCCAGAAGAAGCCGCGGATCGCCGAGATTCATTTGGGTCTCAATCGGATAGGCGATCGTTTTATCCAGAGCGGCTACCTTAAATTCGTGACGCCCCATGGTCTCGGGATTGGTCACGATCTCGAAGAAGGTTCGCCGACTCCGGTAACGAAACATGGCCCCGCTGTCCCAGCGTTCGGCCGAATCCAGCTCCTCGACCCCAACCAAGTCAATCGCCACGAAGGCGGCGTCACCCACCACCACCGGATGGGAGGCTCGAAGGAAGAGTTCACGGTACATGTGCTCCATGTACCGACCGATCAGCTCCTGAGCCGACTCCCCCGGCTCGGCGCCGGGAACATCTGGCGGATTCTCCGCAAAGTCGATGGCATTCACCATCAAGAACTGACGCCCTGTATCCGTCTCCATAAAGACACGAATGCGATCGCGCTGCGCTGCGTTAAAGCCGATTGTTTCCATTCGGTCGAGATACATCTCGATCTCGGCGTCGCTCAGCGGACCGCCCAAATCCGTATACCAAACGAAGAAGAGAGCGTAAATCACGGCCGGCAGACCCCAGATCAAAATTCGACGCCGGCTCATTGCAATGAACCTGTGGACCTTGCTGTCATCTCATTGCTCCGGCTTCAGTTGATTGACGGCTGTAGGGTACCTGCCCTAATTGTAGACTGCTAACAAAACTTCTTCGAAGCGGGAGAACCAATCATGGGATTCGAGCCCAGCGAGCGAGCCCTCACGATCAGCGCACAGGTCGAGGCCTTTATGGAGGAGCACATCTACCCGCGCGAACACGAATACGAAGCCTTCACCCAAGATCAGAACAACTTATGGAAGACGCCGCTTTTTGTCCCCGAGCTTCGCGCAAAGGCTCGCGAACAGGGACTTTGGAACCTCTTCCTCCCGGCGGAGTACGAACCTTGGAGTCCGGGCCTCACCAATGTCGAGATCGCCCACGTCTTCGAACCCATGTCCCGGGTCCTCTGGGCCCAATCCATTTTCAACTGCAATGCGCCGGATCGGGGCAACATGGAGGTGCTCGCCAAATACGGCACCCAAGCCCAGCAAGAACAGTGGCTCCAGCCCCTTCTCCACGGCGAAATTCGCTCCGCGTACGCGATGACGGAACCCCAAGTCGCCTCGTCGGATGCCACCAACATGGAGCTTGAGATCAAGCGTGACGGGGACGAGTATGTCCTTAACGGGCGCAAATGGTGGACGACCGGCGTCATTAATCCCGACTGTAAAATCATGTTGGTGATGGGCAAATCAAACCCCGAAAACGACCGTCACACCCAGCACTCCACCATCCTGGTCCCGACCGACACCCCGGGCTTCACCGTTGACCGGCCGCTTCGCGCCTTCGGCAGCCTTCATTCGCCCGGGGGTGAAGGAGAATGCCGATTCACGAACGTCCGCGTCCCGGTCGACAATATGATCAAAGGCGAAGGCTGTGGCTTCGAGATCGCCCAAGGCCGCCTCGGACCCGGCCGCTTTCAGTACGCGATGGGCTTCGTCGGGCTTGCACAGCGATGCCTCGAGCTGATGTGCGAACGCGCCACACAACGCGTGGCCTTCGGCGAACCCCTTCACGCTAAAACCAGCGTGCAGCATGAGATCGCCCGCTCGAGATGCGAAATCGAGCAATGCCGACTGCTCGTCTATGCGGCGGCGGAAAAAATGGATCGGGAAGGACTGGCCGGTGCCCGGGATCACATTGCGATGGTGAAGATCGTCGGCCCACAAATGGCCGAGAATGTCGCCAACCGAGCCATCCAAGTCTTCGGCGGGATGGGCGTCTGCCAAGACACGTTGCTCCCCGAAGTTTTCACGCGCGCTCGCTTCTGCCGCATCGCAGACGGTCCAGACGAAGTCCACATGTCGCAACTCGGAAAGCTGACAATCCGGAACACCCTCAACACGGCCAAGGCCACCTGATTAAGCGGCCTCTTTTTTAATCGCTCCCCACTGACAACCGATCGAGGAAAAGATTCATGTATCGCGGGACCTACACGCTCGTCGGATCCGAACTCAGCATGTTCACTCGCAAGCTCGAGGCACAGCTCGCGTACCAGAGAATTCCCCATGTCTGGAAGTACAAAGGTATTGGCGACGGGGGAGGATGGGAAAAGCGGGCGGGGACCCGATTCATCCCCCTACTCGAAACCCCCGACGGCTGGCTCTTGAACGACACCATCGCGATCGGACCCTTGCTGAGCGAGCGATTCCGAGAAGTGGCTGTGCTGCCCGACACACCGGTTCAACGTGCGGCCTGCTTCGTCATCGAGGACTACCTGAACCACTGGTTTGCTCGGCACGCGCTCCATTCGCGCTGGATCGACCTCGACAATGCCATCAACGCAGGCCGATACTTCGGCACCAACATGCTCCTGCAGAAGAGCATCGACGAGGATCTCACCCCCGAAGAATTGGAGAAAGTAGCGGGCGTGGGCCCAATGATGCGGGATTCATTCGGCCTCGGCGCGTGCGACGTCCAGGGGGCCGGGCCGGATCAAGCGGAAGCCGTCCAGAGCGACTTCGACACCATGATGGGCCTTTTCAAGCAACACTTTGCCGCCCATCGCTTCCTGCTGGGCGATCGCGCTTGCTTGGCCGACTTTGCCTTAGCGGGACCCGCCAAGGCCCACTTCATCCAAGACCCAATCCCGCTGGGCTGGCTGGCCGAGCAAGACAACGAAGAAATGCTTCGCGCTTTTATCGATCGTTTGTACGCAGGCCACGAACCCAGTCGCCCATATTGCCCCGGCGATGAACTCCCTGAAACACTGATGCCGATCCTTGAACACGCCAAGTCCAATTATCAGCCCTTCGCTCGGGCCAGTATCAAAGCCGCCCTGCGAGGCGAGAAGACATTCGACCTCGACCTCGGACAGGGACCCTTTACCGCGCGCTCCATGAAACGGCTCAACAAGGCCCGGCTCCATGTGCGGGATGAAATCCAGAATCTATCCCTCCAAGGCTCGCCCCTTGAGCGCGCCGGCGTGCTGGACCTGTACGAGGCTGAGCAGCTTTAGCGGGGTCATCGAGGGATTCCGTCAGACTTCGAAGAGCCAATCAATCCCGCTTTAAATTCTTTCCAACGCTTGCGTTTCTTCTACTGTCGGAAGATCAAAAGCCAAACCCCGCATTCGAACCTTCCGACTTCGCAAGAACCACCAGCGGCCAAAAATCCGCCAATAGCCCGCATAGCCGATAATTTCTTGCCCCCCTTCTTTGTCATTGGCTCGCAGAGACGGATAGTTGTGGACCGAGATGTAGCTGATCACGGGCCTCACCTCTCGACCGCCATAGCCATCCCGCATGACCTGCGATCGCATTTTGGGGTAGCCACGCCCTCTGACTTCCGGCAGCGTAAACGACTTATAGTCGTAATCAAATTCTGGATCGATCCGGATCACAAGCTCTTTCTCGCCTGGGGCCAGCCCCCGCCCTCGAACCATGTAGTGGACTAGGCGATCCCGAATAAACAGACCCCAGAATTGATGACCGTTCGCAACGCAGAACTGAACGAAGCCCGGAGAGATGTCGTACTCCGGGTCCTCGGCGATTCGCGCGATCGTCTCATGGTCCACGATACGGACCGAACAATCCTCCGGGATCTCAACGCGCTGATCTCCAGTGAGCGGCGGCCGAATCCGGCCGCCCGATTGCACACGATAGAGGTGAAGTCCCACCCCGCGTTCCAGCGCAACCCAAAGGTCACGGGCCAGTGCTTTTCTAAGACCCCACCGAGAGATCTCAACTTTAAAATTTTGCAGCCCCGCGCGTACGGACATCTCTTTTGCCCCGCTCAACAATAACTCGCCAACAGCGATCCCGATAGCCGCAGGGGTTTTCCGCAATTCGAATGATCGGCCGAATCGCGAAACGCTCCGTTTTCAAAAAGGCTACCCTCTGCCTCGTCCAGCGGTGCCCTTTCGGCTCTGCGTAAACTCCATGGAGGCAGACGGTCATGCCGCACGTCAGCGAGACGATTCCCGAGGCATTGCAGCCGCAGGTTGAAGCCGCGCTGGCGTGGTTTAACGCATCGGCCGAGGCGGCTGAAGAGTCGTTCAAGGTCACGGGCATCCTCGATGCGGAGCAAACGCTGAATGGATCGGGCGAGCTGCAGCTGATCCTCTGTGGCGGGGATCGCTGCGAGCAACGCTCATTCCGGGTCAACTCCACCGGCGAGGCTTGGACGGTCGAGTTGACTGATTCCGGCCGGAACCCCCAAGGTACCGAACCCCAGGCCGAGCTCGACCCGCCGCCCGGACCTCGTCTTCACTGGCTCGACGACAAACTTTCGCAGCATGCCTTCGTCGTGCTGCTCTTTTACCGGGGTTTCTGGTGACCGCCTTGCCGCTCCGAGTTACGGAGCTACATGCACAAGGGCGTCGCGGAGAAGATCCGCGCCGCCGGGGGCGAGATCTACGCCATCACGAGCGAGCCTCAGCATCTGGCCGATCAGGCCCACGAACATTGGGGACTCAACTTCGAGAACCTCGGTGACCCCCATCAGGAAATATCGAAAACCTGCAGCGAGCGCGGTTGGCTCACCCTCTATGCAAATCAGGGCGACCTCGAATTCCTCCAACGCGGGACGGATTGGAAAGTCGAACACCCGAAGGGTTTCTTCCAACCGGGCGTACTGGCCCTGACGCAAGCAGGCCGAGTGCTCTACCGCTGGCGGTCGGTGCCGTCCGCCGAAAATCTTCAGGGCACCACTGCGCGCCCGACCGCCCAGCACGTCTGGTCCACCATCGAGTCGTCGCTCGCGGCCGGTGATGCGGCGGGAGATACTGCGCACGACGACCACCCGGTGATCGACCAAGCCCCCCCGCCGCGCGCCATCTTTATCGCGGCTTTGATCGCCAACGGCTGGTTTATTCGCGTCAAGTCGTTCGCTTACTCACCCGGCGTGGGTTCAATTTTCTCGCGCTTCGCCCTCGCCGGATCGCGCTGGCTGGTCTTCCTAGCTTTCTGGGCCGCGGCGCTGGCCCTACTGCCGACTGTCCTCGTCGGGGTAGCCTTTGCGGGCTGGGTCATTTGGATCGCCCGGGACATCCGGCGAATCATGGGCGCAATGGATATACAGAAGGAACTCGTCGCAGACCCCTAAGACGGGCCATGGCCAGGATTGGACCGAAACAGCCGGTGCTCACGCAGATCATCCTGAACTGATTGGCTAATGTGCCGTCGGTTTTCATCTGAGCGGACAACCTGAATCAAAAGCAGGAGAAGGACCGATGCACGTAGGCCCCGCGGATGCCAGCGATATCTTTACCGACAATCAGCGCTGGGCCGATGTCGACGCGTGGAACGAAGCGGTCGCGGAGCTCCACGCCAAGGGGGGGATCCACCGCGTGGAGCGAGAAGGGTTTAAGCCCTTCTGGGCCATCATCGACCATTCAGCCTTGATCGAAATCGAACGTCAACACACCCTCTTCACCAATGAGCCCGAGCCGGTTCTACAAAACGACGCCATCATCAAGAACCGGGTCGGCGTCATCAAGTCCTTGATTCACGTCGACGATCCGCTTCACGGCAAACTACGACGCATGACCTCCGACTGGTTCAAACCGGCCAGCATCCGTCGAATGAACGACCGCCTTGAATCCCTCAGCCTGGAAGCCATTGCGAAACTCGAGAAGTTTGAAGGACGCTGCGACTTCGCCCGGGATATCGCCCTGGCCTATCCCCTTCAGGTGATCTTGGGCCTACTCGGACTCCCGGAAGAAGACTACGGGCGCATGCTCAAGCTGACCCAGGAACTCTTCGGCGCAGAGGATCCGGATCTCCAGCGTGACGCAGATTCGGGGGAAGACGCGGGAGATGTCATCGCGGACTTCAATCGTTACTTCACACAGCTCACGGAAGACCGCCGCGCGCAGCCAACCGACGACCTCGCCTCCCTGATCGCGAACGGACGAATCGATGGCGAACCTCTACCGCTGCTCGAAACCTTCGGCTACTACACGATCGTCGCCACAGCGGGACACGACACCACTTCCGCCGCCATGGCGGGAGGCCTCGAAGCGTTAATCAAGAACCCCGACCAGCTCAAGAGGCTTCAGGCTGAGCCGGACCTGATCCCCAACGCCGTCGAGGAGATGATCCGTTGGACCTCACCGGTGCGGCACTTCATGCGGACCGCCCAGGACGATACGGAGATCCTCGGCCAGAAGATCCGCAAGGGCGACTGGCTTTACCTCTCCTACAAGGGCGCCAACCTCGACCCGATGGTTTTTGAAGACCCGCTTCGCTTCGACATTGCACGATCGGACGCCAATCGACAGGTCGCATTCGGAGTGGGCGTACATTTCTGTCTGGGCGCTACCCTCGCCCGCAACGAGCTGCGCTCTCTCTTCTCGCACCTCTTGCCGCGCCTCGACACAATCGAGTTCGATGGCCTGCCGACGACCTCGAAGACGACGTTCGTCGGGGGACATAAGACGCTGCCCATTCGATACAGGCTGCGTTAGCGGGGATGGATCCGTGCCGGCAGCTCTGCGAAGCCCTTCACAAAGCACGACCGCACACGAACAGGATCCCCCATTACCTCGACGAACCGAAAGCGAGCGACCAGCTCTTCCCAAAGAATTCGAAGTTGCATTTCAGCGAGGCGACTCCCCATGCAGAAATGCACCCCGAGCCCAAAAGATAAATGCTTCCTCGCATTCTCTCGGTCGATCAAGAATTCGTTCGCACGGGGAATCGCACCCTCATCACGATTCGCCGAGACGTACCACATCACGACTTTATCACCGGCCTTGATCGACTTGCCGTGGAGCTCCGTATCCTGTGTCGCCGTGCGCCGCATGTAAGCCAGCGGCGTCTGCCAACGGATGATCTCACTGACCATATTGGGAATCAGACTGGGATCATTCCGGAGCTTTTCATACTCCACCGGATACTCGTTCAGCGCGAGCAACCCGCCTGAAATGGAGTTCCGGGTCGTATCGTTTCCGCCCACGATCAATAGCATCAACGTCCCTAGATATTCCATCGGCTCCATGGTCATCGTCGCCGGGTTGTTGACCAGCGCGGTGACAAAGTCGAGACGACCGTCCTGCACCTGATTCGCACGGGCTTCTCGAAGCGCCAAAAACGTATTCAAACATTCCAGCAAGGAGGCTCGGACGTCATCAATGATCCCCAACCGCTTGGCTTCGGCGAGATCCATCGTCGCCAGATTCGACCAATGGGTGAGCTTGCGTCTTTCTTCGTAGGGGAAGTCGAAGAGCGTCGCGAGCATCCCTGTCGTGAGCTCGATCGAGACACGATCAACCCAATCGAAGGTTTCGCCGACGGGCAGCCCGTCGAGAATCTCAATCACGCGCTCCCGGATCAGCGGCTCCAGAACCTTCAGGTTGCGCGGCGCGGCGACGGGCTGCACGGCTTTGCGATGCCCATCATGTTTTGGGCCGTCCATCGTGATAAAGCCACCCTCCAACGGAAACTCTGAATCGGGATCGCTTAGAAAAATGCTGCGGGCCGAGGAGAAAATCTCGGGGTTCTTCTCCACCGTGACAACATCGTCATAGCGGGTCACGGACCAAAAGGGACCGTATTCCGGGTCGACGGAGTAGTGAACGGGATCTTCCTGACGAAGCCGCTCGAAATAGCCCCAGTGGGTGTCGGTTTCAAAGAGTTCCGGATCCGCCACATTGATCTGCTCAAGCGGGATGGAATTCGGATCCACCCCGGCCTGCCCCAAAGAGGGAAAAGCGTCGTCCTCGCCGGTCGGCCTTTGATTCTCCTGCGTCATGTCTCCACTCACTTCACACTTGACCGTTGTCTCAGCCTTGCCGACGGACGCTACCGCATCTCGACTTGGGGGTGGGTGGGCGGACGACCCTTGAGACCACCGACGCGCTCTTCTTGTCAGCGATGGAGACCATTCTCTTCGAAACTATGGCTCGATATGAAGAGAACCAGAGACAGAGTCATCAGAGTGGAAAATTGACCGAGCCAGAATGAGTGTGCCGCGGTCTGGCCTGCAACCCCGGAGATTGCCCCAGTAAAATGGTGGAGGCGGCGGGAATCGCGGGCCAGCGGAGCTGACCTTGCGCATCGCGAGCAAAGCTCGCTCGCGAACCCGCGTCCGCATGGCGTCCAATCGACACGTCTACGTGCGTAGTCCTCGCTCAAATTCGGGTGAGGCAGTCGCGAGGTCCGGGAGAACCATCACCCTATCTCGACATGAATCTTATCTCCGGATACGGCCGAG
>NHEP01000107.1 GCA_002171515.1 bacterium TMED88
AGGCGGACACAACCGGGAGAGTCATCAGGCCCAGGTACCTGGCAGCGGCGGTGACCGCGTCCGTTGTCACCCAAGGCTCTCCCTGAGTGGCGGCCCGATCGAGGGCCCGGCGTGCCAGCTGGTTAATTGCTTCGGGCAGGCCATCTGCTCTGCGGTGCAGTTCACGGATGGCAGATTCTTCAAAAAGGTCTCGTTCCCCGCCCGCCGCCAAGCGGACGCGGCGTTCCACATAGAGTTGGGTCTCCTTCGCGTCCATCGGCTCAAGAGGGATGACGCCGGCCCCGCGTCGCTTCACCCAATCAGGCACGGGCGATTGGGAGGCCTGATCGAGGACGACGACGAACCGAGCCGAGGGGCCCATTTCCTCCTCGTCACGCTCGAGGGCCGAGATCACTTCGGGTGAAAGAGCTTCGGCTCCCTCTAGAAAAATGATGGGCTCAGAATCCGGACTGGACGGATCAAGCTGTTCCCGGATTTGACCGGACAGTTCTCCATAGGGGACGCTTGCGTCCGGGATGACGACGATCGGTTGAGCGCCTGTCCACGCCTCGGCGAAGAGTTGGATTAAGACGCCTTTGCCCACTCCAGGGGGTCCCACGAGCAGTGTCCACTGCGCTTCTTGCGTCTGCAGCATCTGCTGAAGGGCCGCGAGAGCGGCTCGGATGGGACGCGACGGCACCAGGAATCGAATGTCCGGGCGAGGCTCAAACGGGTCGCTCAGAAGCCAGAAAGCTTCCGTGGCTTGACTCATGGACGCGGCTCCAGCGGGGGGGGCAGAGCTTCGGCTTGGGTGACCAGCGCTTGGGTCATCGCTCTGAAGCCATGCTCGAGGCGTTGCCCGAGCCAGACTTTGGTCAGCGGAGCCAGCCAGCCTGTGAGTCGAAAATGCGACCGATAAAGACTCTGATCCGAGCCGCGAGGTTGAACTTCGTGGCTTCTGAGGCTCGAAAGAGCACCGAGCCGGCCCGGGCCGAGCCCGTATCGAAACGCGACGCCGGGATTCACCTCGAAGATGGTCTCCCGCTGAGGCTGGGCGAAGTGTTTGAAAAGCTGAACCTTCATATCGATCGGTTGACCCTCCCGGAGGTCTGCCGCGCAAGCGATCACAAAGGGATTCCAGTCTGCGTATCGGTCGAAATCGGTGATGACTTGCCAGAGAACCTGGGCGGAGGCCCGAACTTCGCAGGATTCGTCGATCTCAATCATGGCACGCTTCTCCCCTTTGCCCCGCGAGGCCTCTCGGTGAGGGGTTAAAGCCTCACTTATTCCGTTGCGGCCAGGCTGGCCACTCCTCTGCCACCGAACCCGACCAGTTGGGGTCGCGGCGCTCGAGGAAGGCAATCACGCCCTCAGCCGCGTCGGAGTGGCCCATGAGGTGATGATGAAGAGCCGTCTCGAACGATTCGACTTCCTTGAGGTTCATGCCGGCCCCACTCCAGAGTAGTTTCTTGGTCAGGCCGGCCGACAGGGGCGCGGTGTGGACTGCCATATCCTGGGCGGCTTCCAGGGCCGCGGGGAGCACTTCAGCTGAAGGCAGGACTCGATTGGCGAGCCCCATGGACACGGCTTCTTGGCCGTCAAACTTGCGACCGGTCAGGAGCAGGTCGGCCGCGGTCGCCCAGCCAACAAGGCGAGGCAGGATCCAATGTGCGCCACAATCAGGCATGACGCCCCGGCGGACTTGAACGATCCCGTAGCGGGCCTCCGATGCCACCCATCGAAGGTCGCATTGCAGAGCCAGCGTCAGTCCAATCCCGATCGCATGCCCGTTGAGTGCCGCGAGCACCGGTTTTCTCACGTCGCAGGCGCGCATTGTGAGGGGCATGGCGCTGAAATGCTCGACCCCGGGTGAAGCAAAGGTTTCGGCTCCCGACGTCATGTCGGCTCCGGCGCAAAAGGTGTCTCCAGCCCCTGTGAGGACCACTACGCGGACTCCGTCGTCCTCGTCACACCGCTTGTATGCGTGGGAGAGTTCCTCTCCCATGCGGCCACTAAAGGTGTTTCGATGCTCCGGCCGGTGAAGCGTGACCACGGCCACGCCTCCCGGTCGGAGCTCGAAGCGAATGTCGTCGTACCCCAAACCTGTGCTCCCCAATTAGGGAATCAGCTCAGAAACCTTCTTCGGCATCTGGTCCGCGATGCGAATGATCGGAATCCCCGTCTGGGTGTTTTCCTGCATTTCGACAATACAGCGGGGCAGATCTTCAAAGCCGTAGATCTCGTGGTGAATCGTTGGACGGAACACGCTCCCGTAGAGTTCCGTGGCGGCTTCGACCCCAGGAACGGTGTCGTAGTGGGTATGGTCCAGGGTGATCTGCTTGATGGATGCGGAAGCCGAGTTGTACTGAACTTCCCGAGTGAGCTGCCAGCCTGCGCTGACCACCACAGCTTCTCGCGCGCTGGCCACCATACTGGCTTCAAAAACCGGGCCGCGCAGCATGTCGCAGATCAGATGCATTCCCTCGCCGTCGGTTTGCTTCTTGATTTCCTTCATGAAGGCTTTTGTGTCAGCGCGGTCTGCAAACCGGTTGAAAGCCTTCTGGTCGATTCCCGGAATCCCCATCGCCTCAAGGGCTTCCCGCCGTTCTTTACTCCCAGAGCAGAACCAGGCGTTGTGGCCCCGTGCCTTAGCGAGCATCAAGAAGAGCTCGGACACTCCCCCGCCGAAGCCTAGGACGTTCATGGTTGATAGGCGTTCTTCGGACACCTTGACGCGGAAAATACCCTCCGCGCGACGCCAAAGGTGATAGGCGGTGGGTGCCCTCAGCGGAAGGGCTGCAATCTCCCAAAGGTTGAGACCGCAATCGAGCGGGGCGTGCACAATCTGCCACTCATTCACGACGGCTTCCTCGCCGTACCATCCGATGGAGTCCGCTGAGTCGTAGGCATAGATCGTGATGGGGTAACCGAACCGATCCGGCTGGCCGTTGCAGTGGGTGAGGACGATGTCGCCCACGGAAAATCGCTCGACGCCCGCTCCGGTCTCGACGACTTCACCAACAGCTGAATTTCCCGGATAGATCTTGCCGCCCCGGAGATCCGCGATGTTGACGGTATCTGCGAGAGCTGCATGGGCGATGTTGTGTTCGCCAGAAACCGCCAAGATGCGAAGGCGAACGTCGCGGGAGCCCATCTCGGCGAGCTCCAGCTGATCCATTTTGACGACTCGGGAAATGTCGACCCGGCTCTCGTCTTGATCCACCCGCTCGCGCTCGGCGTTGACGTCCTCCACACTGATCGAATACGCACGCACCATCTGACTTCTGGCTCCTTTGTAGGGGTTTGCTTGACGGCGGACGCGACGCCCGAACCGACTGAGCCCCGGAAGTTAGCCCAATCGGCGGTCCGCGTCGGACCCTAGGGTGTGCTCAGGGGCCGGGTAATCGTGGGCGGGAGCGGTGGCTTCAAGCCGAGTGGGGTCCAGCCGGCTTGCTCGTCGGCGTCGACGAAAATTGGGTTGGTAAAAGCAAAGGGGGTGGCGCCGGGCGCAATCCGGTCATAGATCGAGCCTGCCTCGGCGCTGCCTTCTGCTTCGACAGTGACGAAGGCATCCCCAGCGAAACTCAGTGAAATGCGCCAGTGACCCTCCTCGGTCCAGTTCTCCCGGGCGATCGGATGCCCGTTGATGTACACACGGATTTCATCCACCGGCACCCAATCGGCCCGAGCCACGCGGATGTCCAGTGTGCCCTGCTGGCCTCGATGTGTTTCGCCAGGCCCTGCCTCGTTCAGGCGGACCCTGAGCCAAGGGCCGGAACTGCCCGTCGTCCGCCCTGTGCGGACCGCCTTCAGAAAACCAGTGCGGTCAAAAAGAGGTCCACGCTCTCCCGAATAAGCGACGTAGTTTCGGGGCAGACCCACGGGATGGGCGGCCGAATGGGAATCGCTGTTGGCCGTGCCGGTCCGGCGCTCACCTTGTAGGAGCCATGCAAACCAATCGGCCCGGGTCAGGCGATAGGCCTCCATGGAGACATGGTTCAGCAGTTCGACGGCGTCGAAGTCAAAGTCGCGAAGCCCTGACTCGGGGTCAGCCTCCGTGAGGGGTCGGTTGGGCTCGTCCTTGAGGGGTTTCGTCGGATCGAATCCGCGATCACTCACGGCGAGATGGGTGAGATAGCTCCCCAGGCCTTGGTCGAGACCGGCTTCTCTCGGATGATTGAGTTGGAGGATCGGCTGATTGGGGCGGGTCCGCAGGTCCTCGATGATGGTCCGTAAACGTCGGTTCTCGGCGAAGGGGCTGCCGGATCGATACAGTGCGGGTTCCGGGTCGAGGGGGAACGCGTTGGCGTGGCCGCTCGTGAAAGGCGTGACATCGCCGGTCGCGCTGCTCGTGATTTCAACGCCAGTGATCGCATTGAGCCGCTGGGTTAGGCCCATTTTTTTGATGATCGGCGTGTAGTCGAAGATCACATCGTGTTCGGTCGAAATAAGAACTTCCGTCCCCATCGCGACAAACGCCGCGACTTGTTGCCGGACCGGAAGCGAGGAGTCGTCGCTGGCCGCCGCATGTACATGAAAATCCGCGGAGATGACGCCGTCTGCGGTGAAGGCTCGACGCAATGGGCTGAGTTTAAGGGGATTGGCTTGGCCCGCCTTCACTTGGAGGGTTTGTTCTGAAACGCTCCATTCGGGCCCCCGGGTTGCGAGGACTTGGTATCGGCCCGGAGGTAATTCGATTTGGACAGGATCATCCGGCACGCCGGCGAGTGCGATGGAGTTCGATTCGGCGGAAGACGGGATGGCTTGGCCCCCCACCGAGAATTTGTAGCCCCCGCTTAAAAAGACAGGATCGGGCGTTGGGGCGAGGCCTGTGAAAATGAGGCGCAAAGGCTCACCCCTTGGGAGCTTGACGACGCCGGTGTCCAAGGTTGTCAGATTTCCGAGGCGAGTGATGCCCGACGGGTCGGGGCTCGTGGGAAGCGGGGCCAGTGCTGTTTTCTGACCGCCCTGCTGAATGCTGAAGAAGAAGGGGGGCTCTGCATCAGAAGGGAGCGAGAATTTGAAATGGCCCGATGGGTCCGGGCGCGCAAACGTTAAGGGCTGGCCTCGAGCATCAAACACGTGGAGCCCTGCATCGGGATGCTCGATCCGACCGGAGTAATGAGTGCCCCGAGTCCAAATTGGGTCCAGGGCACTGGCAACATCATTTTTGCGACCGACGAGAATCTCGCGCTTGAAGACCAGTTCCTCGCCCTCGTCGAGGTCCATCCATAATGTTTGAGCCAGTTCGAGCCAGCCCGGGGCTTCGTCTCCGCCCCAGAGTAAAGGGCTGCTGTAGACCCCCAAGACAGAGAAGTGTTTTCCGTTGAGCGCGAGGGGGGCGAGCTTCTCTCGACGGCCGCGTGGGTCAGTCTGGTACGCCTCGATGATTCGCCAGCCGTAACTGATTCCGGGCGACAGTGCGCTCCCGCCGACGAGCACGTGTGCATTCGCCCGTTTCAAGGCTCGGGCCAGGGAGAGGGGAGATTCGAGGTCGACGGGGGGGTGATCGAAGCCGGTGTTCTGGCCGGGGCTTCCGAGGGCGAGCGTAAAGGGGGTCAGTTGGCGGTTTCCATGAAGAGCGACGTCACCAAACACAAAAAGTGAGTCGCCGGGGCCGGTCCGTTGGATTCGGGTCTCGATTATGATGCGATTCGGCTGCTCAAGGTCGAGGCGATACTCGGTTTGGAACCGGAGTCCTTCGGATTGACTCTGGGTGATGATGGCTGCCGAGTCGCCCTGGATCTGTCCGGCAATCGATTGGATGGGGGGTGTCTGCTCTCGGGAGAGATTCATCACGGGTTGGAGGACGGCCCATTGATCGTCGTGCGCTCCACAATGGGCGAGATCAACCAATAGGCCACCGCGTGCAGAAAGTGTGGACTCGTGGTCGGGGGAGGTCACCGCCGCGCAGAGGGTGCCATTTCCGAGCACCCAGTCTCCGAGGCCTGAGATGGCGTCGGGTCCTTGCGGCGCCCGATGGACCCAATTTGCATCGGTCAGGGGTTCAGCAAAAAGATGATCGCTCGACGTCGCCGGGAGAGGCCAGGCGGCGGAGAGGAGGGTGGCCCAACAGACCGCCCGGCGATGAACGCGTCGTAAATCACGAAACACAGAATTCACTGTATCGCGGTTGGCTTCAGATGCCGCCGATTCATCGCTGGGATGGGTTTCAAAAGGCGATCAAGCGAGGCACCTTTGGTTCATATGATGACTTCCGGGGGTAGACTTCAACAGGCTAGGCAGCGGGGTCCGGCCAGAGCGCATCGGCTGTTCCTGTGGGCTCTGTGGATTGGCCTTCACGGCCTTTCGGCTTCCGTCGTGCTGGCGGAGCCCTCAGTGACTCAGCTCCCATGGCAACATCCGGAGCCCGCGCAGGTTGCGCGCTTCGAGATCCTGATGGCATTTAGTCCCGAAGAGAAGTTGAATCCGGCGAAGATTCCCGTTGGGAAGCCGGTCCAGGGCGATCACTTCGCATGGGGGGTGACGCTCGACGATCAGACCAGTGTTTGGGTGGCTGTGGTCGCTGTTGGCGCGAACGGGCAAGTGAGTGAACCGACACCCTGGCGGAGAATTGATTGGCAGCCGGGGCAGGCGCCCTTGAGGCCCCCGGGTCGCCCTTACCTAGTCGATCAGCCTGACTAGTTCGACCTCTCGAATCGTCGGGATTGCCCACCCCCCCGGCGTGCCTCTACACTCTCCGATGGGGGGTGTTTGAGATGCAATCCAGCCGCAGTGCGGCGCTGGAGGAGTACGCGCGGGCGCGCGAGCGCCTCGTGCGTCGTCTTTCTGCTCGGGGAGTCCAGGACGAGCGCGTGTTGCAGGCGATCTTCGAGACGCCTCGTCACCGCTTCCTTCCCGAAGCCCTCTGGGGCCAAGCTTATCGGGACACTCCTGTTCCCATCGGAGAAGCCCAGACGATTTCGGCGCCTGGGGTGGTCGCGACGATGACCGAGGCGCTCAGCCTTTCAGGTCACGAGCAGGTCTTGGAAGTGGGGACCGGCTCTGGCTATCAGGCGGCCTTGTTGCATGGCCTCGCCGCCTCGGTTTTGTCCATCGAGCGAATCCCGGTTTTGGCGGAGCGCGCGGATGTGCTCTTGTCCGAGCTGGGATGCGATCGCGTCGAAGTCCGGGTGGGCGATGGCACGCAGGGGGCCGCCGACCGCGCGCCGTTCGATCGGATTCTCGTCACCGCTGGGGGACCAGAGCTTCCTCTGCCGCTGCTGTCGCAGCTGACTGTTGGCGGGCTCCTGGTCGGCCCATTTGGGGATCGGGGCGGTCAGGAATTGATGCGGATTCAACGAGCCGGACCGAAAAAATTCACCCGTGAGGTGCTTGGAGCGTGTCGTTTCGTGGACCTGATTGGAGAGGCGGGATGGTCGGCCCCTTCGCTTTAGACACCACGGGGCGGCGTGGAGCTGGGGGCACTGGGACCACGGTCCTGCTGCTGCTGCTGCTGCTTGGGTTTTTCGGTGTGTCCCTGCTCGGATGCGCGGGCTCCGACAGGGGCCGCTACCACACGGTGACTCGAGGTGAAAATTTATACCGCATCGGGCTTCGGTATGGCGTCGACGCCAAGACCTTGGCCCGGGTGAACCGCATTCGCGATGTGACTCAAGTGAGCGTTGGGCAAAGGCTCTGGATCCCGAGTCCTCGTGCATCGTCTCGAACCAACCGGTCCTCCGAATCAGTGGCGTCGAGTCGAAGTGCACCTTCTTCGAGGTCGACTTCGACCTCGGCAGGTCGTTCGGCGTCGCGGTCTGGTCTGAACTTTATCTGGCCCCTTGAAACGACCACCATCACGTCGCGTTTTGGCCGGCGCAACGGACGTCCCCACCAAGGGATCGACCTTCGCGGCAGACCTGGAACCCGGATCCGCGCTGCGGAATCGGGCAAAGTGATCCATAGCGGCTGGCTCGGGGATTATGGGAAAGTGGTGATCATCAAGCACCCCGGCCACTATCGAACCGTGTACGCCCACGCGAGCAAACTTCATGTCAAGCGGGGTCAATTCGTTGATCGCGGGCAAAGGATCGCTGAGGTCGGCTCCACGGGGCGCTCGACAGGGCCCCATCTGCATTTCGAGGTGCGATATGGGGAATCGCCACGGGACCCAATGCAGTACCTTCCTTAGGAAGCCGACGGGTGGCCGAGGGACCTTGATTGGAGTGGCGTCAAGCACGCGGGAGAGGGGTACGTGGACCAACGGATTGAACGGATTGAACAACGGATTCGGGACGTACTGGATTTTCCGAAGCCCGGTATTGTCTTCAAGGATTGGATGCCATTGCTTGCGGACCCTGTGGCTTTGAGAGATGCCGTCTCGCTTTTGGCGGAACCTTTTCGAAACGAAAGTATCGATCAGGTTGTAGGCATGGAGGCGCGAGGCTTTTTGCTAGGGGTGCCGCTGGCCCTTGAATTGTCGGCCGGGTTCGTACCCGTCCGCAAGCCGGGCAAGCTGCCTTCCGCGACTCATGCGGTGGACTACGAACTGGAATACGGCTCGGATACCCTCGAAATACATGCCGACGCTGTCGAGTCTGGACAGCGGGTTCTGATCGTCGACGACCTTTTGGCGACGGGTGGGACTGCGGGCGCGACCGTGAAACTTGTGGAGCGTTTGAAGGGGCAGGTTGTGGCCTGTGTTTTCTTAATCGAACTTGATTTTTTGTCGGGGCGCGCAAATCTTCCGGAGTGTCGAGTCCACTCCGTTTTGCATTATTAACGAAGATGTCGGGTCGTCCATTTGCGGTCGTGGGCCCGGAAGCCCTTTCGATGAGTCGCCTCTATGCAACATGAACCCTTTATGCCGAAAGGCCGCTTTATCTCCCGCTACTCGGCTCAATCCGAGGAGCTGTTTGAGCGAGTCGCCCCCACGCCGGTTTCAAATCCGAGATGGCTCCGATTTAATGCGGAGTTGGCGGAAAAGATGGGCCTGGATACCCGGGAATGGACCGGCGATTCCGGGTTGGCGGTCTTGTCGGGCAATCGACCCTTGGCGGGGAACGAGCCCATCGCGATGGCCTACGCGGGCCACCAGTTCGGGCAATGGGTGCCTCAATTGGGGGATGGCCGCGCGATTCAGATTGGGGAAGTCCGAGATCCCGAGGGCCGGGTCCTCGGGATCCAATTGAAGGGAGCAGGGCCTACCCCGTTCTCGCGTCAAGGCGATGGCCGAGCGGCTTTGGGGCCGGTGATCCGGGAATACCTTTTGAGCGAGGGCATGGCGGGCCTGGGCATCCCCACCACACGGGCGCTCGCTGCTGTGACGACCGGCGATCTCGTGCATCGTGAAACGCCTGAGCCCGGTGCCATTTTGACCCGAGTGGCTCGTGGTTTCGTTCGTGTGGGGACGTTTGAGTATTTCGCGGCGCGGGGTCAAGGTGAAGCGGTCCGTTCGCTGGCGGATATGGTTCGTTCGGAAACGGGCTCGGCCGAAGGCTCGGGAGTGCATGTCTATCGTTCTTGGTTCGAGCAAATCGTCGCCGCTCAGGCCGCTCTCATCGCCCGCTGGATGTCCGTGGGCTTTATTCACGGTGTCATGAATACGGATAATATGTCGGTCTACGGAGAGACCATTGACTACGGTCCGTGCGCCTTTATGGACGCGTTTGATCCGAAGCGCGTTTTTAGTTCGATCGACCGACAGGGCCGATACGCCTACCAGCAGCAGCCGGGCATTGGGCTTTGGAATTTGACGCGGCTTGCGGAATCGCTGCTCACCTTGCTGGGCGAATCAACTGAAGAGGCTGTGGAATGGGCTGAAGATTCGCTCGGACGCTATGCCGAAGGATTTCATCAGGCCTATGACGAAGCATTTCGAAAAAAAATAGGACTTCGATCGGTGAGTGAATTGAGCCGCTCTTTGGTCGCGGACTTGCTGGAAATCATGGCCGAACAGGGGGCCGACTTTACCCTTTCCTTTCGCAACATTGTATCGCTGGTCCAACAGGCGAGGTCGGGGCGCTCCGGAAAGCTGCCAGGCTTCGGCGATGCAGCTGCTCTAGTGCCCTGGGCCCTCCGGTGGTCTTCGGCGCTGGAGGCAGAGGGTCTGACCGAATCTAAAGCGGACGAGTTGATGAAAACCGTCAATCCCCTTTTTATTCCTCGAAATCACCGTGTTCAGCAAGTGATCGATGAATGCGGCGACTCGGGCGATCTTTCTTCCTTTGAGTCCTTGCTGGCCGTCACCAGCAAACCTTTCCTCGAAGACTCAAGCTTGTCGGCTTGGGCGAATCCACCAAAGGCACACGAGGTTGTCCGTCAAACGTTCTGCGGTACCTAGCTAAAGAACTTAAAAGTTGGGGAGTGCGATGGCGCTTAAGGACATTCGCGTTGTTTTGGTTGAAACCGCCCATCCTGGCAATATTGGGGCGACGGCTCGGGCGATGAAAACCATGGGGCTCACGCGTCTCGTGTTGGTCCGTCCGGTTGACTTTCCGTCGCCAGAGGCGAGTCGGCGAGCGTCCGGCGCCGAAGACCTTTTGGACGGCGCGCTCGGGCCCACGACTCTGAGAGAGGCCGTTGGCGACTGTCGTCTGGTCATTGGCTGCTCGGCCCGGACCCGTTCTTTTCGTCACGCGCTTTTGAACGCTCGTCAGGGCGCTCAGCAATTGATTGCGGAGGCTCGAGGCGGAGATTCCGTGGCCCTGGTGTTCGGACCGGAGCGAAGCGGGCTGTCCAACGCGGATCTGGACCTCTGCACTCACCAAGTTCAGATTCCAACCCAGCCGAACTTTTCCTCTCTCAATTTGGGTGCGGCGGTTCAAATCCTGTCCTACGAGATCTATCTCGCCAGTCTCGCGGCAGACGAGGAAAAGGAGGGTGTTCCCAGCTCCGGGACGCGCCCCGCGCTCCAGATCGAGATGGACCACTTCTATGCTCACCTTGAATGGGTTCTCGAACAGCGGGGCTTTTTGGAAGGCGAACTTCGTGAAGTTACGCTCACTAAATTGCGGCGGGTATTCACCCGAGCACGGCCGCACTCAGGCGAGCTGAAGCTTCTTCACTCGATCCTAAAGTTAATAGTGCCGGGAGACCCGCGTTGATCAATTTTGACGTGAGGTTTAAATTCCCGCTCGGCGGCGGCCGAGTCAATCCTCGAAGGAGGATGCTTCCCTCGCGGTGTCATGCCCTTTCGGGTACTCGTAATGACCGTAGAAGCAGGGCGTTCCCTCACAGGACAGGGTGCGCCCCTGGGCTAACCCGCGAAGGAAATGGCGGCTCGCCCAGTAAGCACTCTGAGCCAAGATGACGGGCTCGCCGCTTCCGCACCCTTCTTCATACATGGGGAAGTCATGCCACATTCCGTCATACTGATGGAATTCGACGGCTGCGCCGCTGCTCGCAGCCTTCTGCGCGAAGATGGCGGCGTCGGAGAGGAGAAGCTCGGGCTGACCCACGTGGAGTGCGACGGGTGGGAGTCTGCGGAGCCAGCGTTCAGGCGCATTGAAGGGGTTGGCTGTCCGATTGTCGAGTGAGGCTTGCCCGAGGTAGACCTGGGCATTTTGCTGATATTCAAAGACAATCGTCTCGACAAAGCCCCGGCCGAATGCGATGTCGCCGAGTGGATAAAGTCCGGGGCTATGAACCGTGTAGAGATTGGATAGGTAGGTGGGGCTGTTCGATCGTAGATTGATCCAAGGGCTAAACAGGACTCCACCGCTCAACTTGGCGTGCCCCGCGCCGGGCAGTCCCCAGGGTGAGGCCTGAGCGACAAGGGCACTGAGGGCTGTGCCTCCTCCGGAGCTGTCCCCGATAATGAATAGGGGGGGCGATCTTTTGGCTGGGCGGCGCTCAGGTTCTCCCGCTTCGAGAAAATCGAGCGGTTCATATTGCGCCAGAAAGCGGGTCGCGCGCCCAACCTGTCGAAGGATCTGTCGATAGTGTCCGACAGGAGAAAGCGTGTAGTCGATGGACAATACGGGCATGTTAAGCCGCTTGGCCAGCTTGGCGACGAAGGGGGCATAGCCGCTGCTCCATGGCGACCCGGTGTACCACGAGCCGCCGTGCAGAAAGAGTACACGGGGCGCTCCACGCGGTGCGCTATCTGGAATCCACAGCAGCGCTGTACCGCGTGGATTGACGGGGTTGTCTGTGTCGTAGCAACCGTCTTCAGTGCTGCAGGACCATTCGGGCGTCACGACGCCCGGCTCTAAAGTGACCCGCTCGACCCCATCGAAAACGGCATCATCGGGCAGCGGCAGATAGGGGTCGATGAAAACGGGAGGATCCAAAGAACTCTCGGTTGCGCCCACCTCGAGGCCCAGCAGAGGGCGCTGTGAGGCCGGTCCGGGGGGATAGTAGTCGTTCTGAACGGCAACCTGGCACGCAAAAGTGGATGGAGAGGGTCCGACGTTCGGCAGTGCGATGGGCTCACCCGCTCCGGGCCCTGCGCCAAGGATGAGAAGTCCCAGAGAGACCAAGCGACCCAGACCAATCCATAATCGATTCACCGCCACGCTCCCGCTTGAATGCTTTGAATTCCCCAACGAGACTAACGGATTAAAGCGTGTCTGTGGGGCGCCAAGAGCAGGCGGTTGCGTTCCAGACCTGAAAAGGGCGCTGGAACAGCACTCTATGGAAGATATTGCACAGCATTCAGGTTCCGGGGGGAGACCTGTTTTTGAGGTTTTCGGTGATCCTCATCGGGGAACGGTCTCTTGATCGCTGTGCCTAGAAGTCGCGACGGATTTGCTAAACAGTCGGCGGCCGCCCCGAACCATACCTGCCCCCGTAGCTCAGTTGGATAGAGCACCGGTTTCCTAAACCGGGTGTCGCACGTTCGAGTCGTGCCGGGGGCGCCACCCGAACGGGGGTTCTGCGCTGTCAGCGGCCCAGGACTGCTTCTCGTGATGTGTCCGGTTATCGGGCGATGGGCGAAGGATCCGAGCGGAAACGTTGACGGAGGCCCAGCGCCATCAAACCGAGAGCGAAGAGAGCGCCTGTGCCGGGCTCTGGGATCACCGTAGCTCCGGTGACATTGATGTTGGCCAAAACCACGAGGTCGTCACTTTCTCCAAATGTGGCTCCATCGAGGGCGTTCAGGGTCACCGCCGAGATCGAGATCACCGGCGAAACGCCCAAAACGGCGGTCATCGTGGGGACTGAATACGCGATCGGTTGATTGCTCACGGGAGGCGGGCTGCCGCCAGAGTTGGCTCCGGCCCAAAGCCCCGTCACTTCGAGAGGCGATGCGAGCACCGTGTAGGTGCTGCTGCCTGCGGCTAAGAGCGTAGAGGAAAATCCCGGGGACGAGCTGAGTGTGGCGGTTTGGATGGTGACATTGTCGTACCCCCCATACGCCGTCGAGAGATTCATCAGAATGTTCGGGTCCAAGGTAATGGAGAGATCATTCAAGGTCTGCGCTGTGTCGTCCGCGGTGAAGGTCCCGCTGAGCGCCGGGCTCACCGTCGTCCCGAGAATGGAGCCCCCGACTGAGACGGAAAGCACAACATTGCCCGCCGTAATGGCGTACGACACCGGAGCAGCGAAGACCGGCGAAGCGGTCGATAGGCACCAAGTGACTACCGCGGCAACCAAGGCGAGCACCTTGGGGGAGGCATTCCGCCTGGGTTGACTGGTCTGCCTACTCCGGCCGACTTCGTTAAAGAAAATGGAATCGAATTTTAGCTTCTCGGTGCGCTGGCTCATGCTGGCGTGTCCCCATACGATCGATCGATCCAACCTGTCGCGAGGTTGGACTTTTCCCAGGAATCAAGTGGAGCGGCAGCGGCATGATTGTTCCAGCGTCAGTTTGAGTTCAGCGGGAGGTTACCATGGCAACGGAGTTTCGACGGTGTGAATGATATTTTTCTATGGGAATAAATGTGACGATGCGGGCGGGAGATTGCCGCCAAGCTCGCTGATAGGGGCGGCGAGGGGAGCCTCGAATGGATTACCGAAGAGGCACTAGGGTTTCACCCGATTGGGTTCGAGCAATCACCCAATGAATGAGCGTGTTTATCCTTCAGCCGGTCAGTAGTTCTGCCGAAAAACAATCCATGCTGACTCAAATGAATCTTTCGGAGTCCAGGGGGAACCCCGGCTTTACTTTGGTCGAACTGCTGGTCGTCGTGGCCATTATTGGGGTCCTCAGCGCTGTGGCGATTCCGATCTTATCGACTCACCAGTTGCGAGCTAAGTCGTCGGAAGTGAAAACGAATCTTGGGGCTGTCCAGGTTGCTCAGGACGCGTCCTTCGCGGAGACTGGATTGTTTCTGCCCGCGAGCGCCGAGCCGCCGATCGTGCCCGGCGCCATTCCGTCGGACTTCGATTCAGTCGGAAGCGATTACGCCCGTTTGGGCTGGGCGCCGGAAGGACGTGTCTATTTCTCCTACGCGGTGGAGGTTTCGCCGGACGGAAGCGGATTTACCGCGGACGCTGCGGCGGATCTGGATGCCGACGGCGTGATGCAGATCTGGGGCTATGGCCGACCCGATGCCTCTGGAACCGTTGTGGCGGGTGGGCTGGGTTGCACACCCGAGCAAATGGTGATCGGGCGAACGGGCCCCTGTCATGCGGGCGCCTCCATCTTTTAGTTTCGATTGGGTTCCTCGGGTCGCTCCGCATGGCTTCGAATTCTCCCACTAGAAAGGGCGCGATGACCCTCAACCCGGCCGGTCATTTGGCGGAAAGACTCGCCCAGCTCGAAGGGTTCGAGGCCGCTCAGCGAGTGGTCGATGGCATTACACGGGAGAGCGGAGCTTCGGTTGCAGAGATCAGCGCCTCGGCTCGGATTCGGGCTTTGGCTCGGTCGCACAGTGACCTTTCGGGGGTCGGGCTGAAGCGCATCGACGCAGCGCTCCGCCAAATCAAGGTCGCGATTCATGGGCGCGCGCTCGAGCTGTCTCCTAACAGCCTCGAGGACGCGCTTGAAATCGAGCGGATTGAAAATCGGGGGGGGCTACTCGCTCTCCTTGAAATTCTGATCGATGCAGCGGCCGTCGTGGACCCGAGTCGGCTCAACCCGGCCTTGAATCGAACGGTTTTGAGGATCGCCGTCTCTCTCTGTCGCCCCCATGAAGGCGCGAGTACTCGAGTCACCTGTGATCCTGTTTTTCTGAGTCCCGGATTTCATGCCTGGTGTCGTGGGGCTGACTCCGTTTCGGATCCCGAGGCGCGGGCCTTGGAGCTTGAGTTCTTTGCGGCGGCAATTTTGGAAACCGAAGAGCTCTCCGGATCGGATGGTTTGGAGCGTCGGCAGAAACTTATTGATTCCATGGGGACTCGCATTTTTGAGCCGCGTGTACTTCGCGCTGTGGTGACCTACGAAATTGCTCTGGCCGCGATCCAGGCCCGTCCTCCGTTGATCGACTCTCCCGACTCTAGCGTGATGGAAGGTCACGATGCTGTCCGGGGCGATGTAAAGCTGGGCTCATCCGTGTTCTGCTCGGAGCCCCTACGGAAGCTGGGTGGCAGCTTGAATCAACGTCTGGGGGGTGCGGCGTGCTCGACTACGCCCGAAGGTCGCATCGCTTGGGCACTCGATTTGACGGGTCTCAGAGCGGCTGAGCAGGAGGCACTGCGCAGTCCGAATTTGGCAACGGACCAGGATCCGCTCGGGACCACCATTCTTGTTGGCTTGCTGGGGCGTCAAGAAAAAATCCTGGGCGTAGAGTTGCAGGAATTCGGGATTCCGCCGTCCCAGGTTTTGGGAGGATGGCGTGAGGAACTCGCCGGGGTTTTGCAAAACGAGATTCATGCTGCCTTGAAGCGAGAGGCTTACGCGCTGTCTTGTGCAATCTCCGAGGTCAAAGCTCGTTTCCTGAGTGAGGGCGGTGCATTGCTTTCAGCTGCTGAAGGGCCGCCAACGGCCTCGCAGGCGACGCTCGTGGGACTCAAGGTTGGAGAGACCGGGAAAACGACTGCCCGCCCCGAATCCGCTCGGTCTTTGGTTGAAGCGGCTCTTCGTCAGCCGGAGGTGAGCGCCCCCAAGAAGCCCGGCTACGGCCAGACTCGATCCGCTCTCGGCCGTCTCACGTTGATTGTATTCTTGGGTTTAGCGGTTGGGGCGGCTGCATGGTTCTCTTCGTCGGGGCTGGGTTCGGAGATCGAGGCCCTCTCGGCAGAACAACTTCATTCAGTTTCACCCTATTTGTCTAGTGGCGGGCGCAACCTGAATGGAGCGGGGCCTGCTTTCGTTGGACAATTCGATGATCGTTGGCACACAATGCAGCGACGGCAGCGCCGAGCGGCGGCCCAGTCTCTGGTGGAACGGTTGAGGAGTCATGGCGTCTCTCAAATCGTGATTCGAGACGAAAATGATCGGGTGCGGCTTCAGGCCCTTGGGCAGCAGCCCATTCGAATGCTTTAGCGATCAGGTTTGCGCTCTAGGGCCTGGGTACCCGGTTTCCGAGGTTGGTATTCGCTGAGTTGGTGGATCGCCTGATCTGAGCGGAGCGTCTGGCAGTCGACGGGGCTGGCCAACAAACTTAAGAGGAGCTTGTTGTCTATCCCGGAGGCGCTCAGCACTTTGTCGGTTTCGCCCCCGATTTGGGTCACAGCTTTCGAGAGTTGAGGGGAGACTTTACTCACCAAGCCCAGGGTCCTCCCGAGAACCCCTCTGACGAGATCCGTTGCGGTCTGAAGCGGTTCGGGCATGATTCGAGGCGCGTCGAGAGGACCTTTGATTCGAATGGCGGCGGTGACTTTTGGGGCCAAAAACTTCTTGAGATGAGGTCGGAGGACAATGTCGACTTTCCTCTTTGGCCAGTCCACAACGCCGGCTCCCCGGAGTTGGGCCGGCCCGGACTTCCACAGAAAAGCCTCGCTTCGCAGCACACCTTGGTCGGCGGTTAGGTAGGTGATCAAGCATTCCATCGGCACCTCAGCCTTTTGGTGAGTGGGAATGATGTCCACCGAGATTTGGTCGACATACTCGGAGGCCACGGTTCCTTTTTCGGCATCGAGCAACAGACTGCCATCGAGATGAGAGATCAGTTCCGAGCGCGTGACCCCTTCGCTCTGTAGGTCAATCACCAACAGAAAATCGCCGCTGGCGGCCCCGGGGTATCCCAACCATTTTACGAGTGGCGCGATTGGGAGGGCGTTACCTCGGAAGCCCAGAGCCAGCTGAGGCGGGGAGGTTCTGGAATCGATGCTGCTCTTGAAGTCAATTTGGCTCCCCCGTGCATCTTTTTGCGAGTATCCAGTGGGTCCCCGGAGCATACCGTTACCCCAATCCAAAACGACATGAAGTCCTTTCAGTGACCAATGAGGTTCCAAGAAGAACTCTCCGACACTCAGTTCGACCTGCCCTCCGGTTTCCTTCAGCCAGGCGAGTCGGGGTTCATCGAGGAGTAGGTCGGCGTCGGTAGAAGGGGCATCACTTGAGGCGGCTTCTTGTTTTCCGGCGTGGGGTAAAACTGTTTGCGAGCCCTCGGCGTCGGTGAGCTCTCGCAGGGCCTTGATGTGCAGTGCGTCAGCATCGAGCTTGAGGTGTACGGTCGGCGCGGGCAAGGCTCGGTCAAAGGATCCCAGGCCTGTGAGATGGGTGTCCCCAATTCGGCCTTGATGCAGTGCGAAATTCATCCGTTTTAAGTCACCTTCCACGTGGCCCGCGAGGTGGACAGGTCCCCAATCCGGAAGGGAAAACTGGCCGAGTCGAGCCAGCGGATGCAGGGAGGGTGCAGTCATTTCCAAGTCGAGATGCCCAAAGTCAAGTCCAGCCCGCTCGGCAAGGGTCAGGGAGCCTTTTCCTTTTAAATGCGCGCCAGCTTCTCCTGTGATCTCGAACGCGATGTCATCCACTCTGCCCCAGTCATTCGAATCTTTTCGACGATAGGTGGCTTGGGCGTGAATCTCCTCGATCCGATTGTCCGCAAAACCGGGCAGAGGACCTGGGACGTGGATCCGAGTCTGGGCCTTGAACTCGTAGCCGCTGGGTTCGGGCCAAAGAGAGGCGATTGCCCCTGAAGCGGAGAGGTGGTCACCGGGGGGTGTTCCGGCGTGTCCCTCGAAATGAGACAGTTGCCAATTCGACCCCTTCCCATGGAGTCGCCCGGAGACGGCCAAGGGCTTGAGGGTCAAAAACTTCTGCCCGATCTGAATCTGGTTGATCTGATCACGGAGAGGGCCAAGGGGTCCCGCTCGTTGCCCAGCCAATTCGGCGACGAAGTTGACCAACCGATTGGTTTCCGTGGCTTTAATGGTGAAATCGACACCCCCATCCCACTCCTGTTGGCTGTGGTCAAGGTCCCCCTTCAGTGTGACGGTGACACCCTGTCCTGCCTCGATTTGGACATCAATGTCTTGTGCTTTCGGGGCTTCAGCTGGGCCGCGAATCTGTGCAGTCAGGCGTGTTCGGCCCACTGGCCCGAGGGTCGGCTCGATGAGCCGAATGGCTTTTGATAAGGCTGGGGTGCTGGCTTCAATGTCGAGCTCAAGGTCTCGGGTGGTCTTGAGGTTGTGAATATTTCCCGAGATCGCCAGCCGCAAACTGCTTGGCTGGTCCATTTGGAGCGTTGCGTCCTGGATCGAGAGGGTGCCATCGGGCTGGCCAATTAAGTGGCCGCTTAGATCAAAGCCGCCCATCAGCTCAAGCCAGGGGAATGAGCCCGGGCCAATCCATCTACGAATGAGAGTCTCCGGTTGGCTACTCGAAAAATCAAACCGAAGATTCAAGCCTTCGATCAGATTGAGTCGCGGACTGCCGCCCTCTACCTTGAGCTGAGCGTCTCCTGTTGAGAGCTCGAGGTTGCCCGCGAACTGAAACAGCTTTGAATTCTTGGGGCTCGGCCAGGCGAGTGTGCCACTGACCTGGAGCGACTCGTGACGGATGAGCGCATCCAGTTGGAACTCAAGCGACGCGCCCGGTGAGCGATGGCTGATTTGGCCCGCCGGAATTCGAATATCGAATTTTTGACCGGCCAGTTGGTCGTTAAAGGAAAACTCGAGCGATGTGACTTTCAAGCTGTGGGGTAGGAAAGAAGGAATGCCCGGGTCCGAGGGCTCGGTTTCATCGGGTGGTGGCTGGGCGGGGTCGTTGGGAGACCAGTTTGCGACACCTTCCGAATCGCGAACCAACTCGACGCGAACGCCGTCCAGCGAGGCTTGGCCCAAGACGAGATCTCTTTGTAAAACGCTTTTGAACCAATCAATGCTGATCGAGACCGTGTCTGCCGTCGCCAGGGGGGGCTCCGGCTGCTTTGGGCTCTGGAGGGTGACGCCCGATGCCTTGAGGCCGGGGAGCGGGAAGAGTCGAAGCTTGAGGGGGCCCCCGATTCGAATGCGGTAGCCGGTACTTTCAGAGAGCACGTCGGTCAACTGGACGCGAAGCTGTCCTGAGTCGTAGCGCGTCAGCCACAGCGCCATCCCTGAGCCCGCCATGACGATCAGGATAAGAACAACGATGACAAGTCGGAGGAGGGAGCGTTTCAAACCGGCGTCGAACCTCTCTGCGCAAGGGTCCCGGTCCATCCTTTACAGGGGCGGGGCCGGCATGATGGCCGGCCCCCGGTCTCAGTTCAAGGATTCTGTCAAGAAAACAACACCCTGGGTGGAGGGCGGACCCGTAACACGACGGCGCTCTGTGAGGCCGACTGGGTAGGGGCTAGTGGGGGGCCAGCGGCGGCGGGGGGCCCATCCACCAGAGAAGGAGGCCTCCAAGGGCTGTTGTCAGGAGGGTGACGGGGACGCCAATGAGCGAAAAATGGAGAAAGCCAAACGACTTCCCTCGCCCCGCTGCGCGGAGGACGATCAGCGTCGCGATGGAGCCTGGAACCGTCAGGTTGCCCGCAAATCCTGAGGCCATCGCGAGGACAAGCCACATCAGTCCCGGGTCTGCGCTGGCCGCGACGGTTTCTCGGATCAACAGCACGAAGGGGACATTGGAGACGAGGTTGCTGCCCAGGACGGTGAGCCCTGAAAACAGCGCCACCGATTGAGCTGTTGAGCCCGGGCCCATCTCCCCGAGCCAGTCGGAAAGTTCGCTCAGTATTCCTGTGGACGAGAGCCCGGCCATTACAACGAAAAGCGAGGCGAAGAAGACGATGAGCAGCCAGTCGACGCCAGCGAGTATCTGGGCCGCCGGTCGACCTGAGAAAAGAAGGACGAAAGCTGCGCCCGCCATGGCAATCATGCCCAATTGCTGGCTGAAAACGAATCCGAAAAGTACACCGACCAGGGCGACTCCCGTCAGGACCAGGAGCGTGACATCGACTTCTGGAGGGCGAGGGAAAGGCTCCGATTTGTCGGAGATTGGGGCCGTCGCACGACGATCGAGTTGGTCACGATAAACCCAGAGCAAAACACCTGTGAGGACCGTGAGGCCAATGAGGCCGACTGGCCCCATTCGGATCAGAAAGGGGAGATACGCATAACCGCTCTCTGACTGAATCAGCATATTTTGGGGGTTGCCGACCACAGTCATCACACTGCCGATGTTGGCACTCATCGCCAAGGCGACCAGGTATGGAGCTCTGGGGAGTCCGCGGGCATCGAGCAATGCCACGAGCGGCATGCTGAGCATGAGGCAGACCGTATCATTCAGAAAAAGCGCGGAGAGGATCCCCGAGCTCAGGATGAGCGCGATCAAGAGGCAGCGCGGCGATTGTCCGCCCGCGAAGAGCTTGGCAGAAGTCCATTTAAAGAAGCCACTTTCCTGGAATGCGACATTCAGAATCAACATTCCCACGAGCAGCATCAGTGTGCGACCGTCAATGGCCTGCCAGGCGCCCTGAAAGTCGATCACCCCAAAACCGACCATCGCAACGGCCCCAACCAACGCACCACTGACCCGGTCGAGTTTGATCAGCGGGAGGCGGTCGAAGGCGATCAAGCAGTAGGTCAGTGCGAAGATAGACACTGCGATGATTTCTCGTGAATCAACCACTCCGGAAAGTTAACGCACGCCTGCTGGGGGGCATGCCGCCCGGAGGCCCAGGGCGGCGCAGAACTGAGGCCCTCGTGCTATCCATTTCATCATGATTTTTCAAAAAAGACTTGTTGTGTGGGCCATGCGCCAGCAGATTTTGAAAGCGGTGGGCGGTCTGGCTGTGGTCGTGATCGCGGCAACGACTGCTGGGGCTGAGCCCAGCGCGGAGGGGGCACCGTCGGCTACGCCTGGCTTCAATCACCCGATCCCAGAGTCGATTTTAACGGCCGACGCTGTGGAAACTTCCATTGGCACTCTTGAGTTTTTCGATGGTTATCCCACGGAGGAGACGGTTGAAACACTGTACTGGAATCTCCTGCGTAGTCGGGCCACCGAAGTCTTTCTCGATTTCATTCCGGCGGCGTCTATCGAGGCGCTGCGAGAGGGGATGGCCGGCCAGGGTGCAGACGATAGTCATCGCTGCGTCCTCTATGACCGACTGATGACTTCCGACTCACTATTCTTGACGGGCAACACCGATACCGTGTACGCGATCTGCTTTCTTGACCTCGAACGGGATGGGCCGACGGTGGTTGAAATTCCGCCCGCTTCGGGGCCGGGAACGATTAATGACGCTTTTTTCCGTTTCGTGGTGGACACGGGCCCGCCGGGACCGGACCGGGGGAAGGGTGGGCGGTATCTGATTCTGCCCCCAGGTTATGAAGGCAAGGTCCCGGACGGCTACTTCGCTGTTCAGTCTCCCACCTTTATCAACGCGATGCCTCTCCGTGCTTTCTTGAAAAATGGAAAGCCGGACGCCGCCGCAGAAATGTGGCGATCGGGGCTGAAAGTTTATCCGCTGAAGGATAGAAGTGATCCGCCCAAGATGGAGTTCGTTTCGGGGACGGGGCTTGAATTCAATACCATTCATGCGAATGACGTGAATTTTTTTGACGAAATCAATCGCGTCATCCAAAAAGAGCCCGTCGATTTCATCGGCCCGGAGATGCGTGGGCGATTGGCCAGCCTAGGTATACAAAAGGGAAAGAAGTTTGAACCCGATGCGCAGATGCAGGCCATTCTCCGCGATGGAGTTGCAATTGGAAACGCCACCGTGCGCGCGTTGGCGTTTGCGCCGCGGTCGAAGACGATTGGCCTCTACGGCGAAGGGAGCCAATGGTTTACTGCTTTTGATGGTGGGGACTACCGTTGGTTGATCGAGGACGGCGCGGGTGGTCGGAATCAGGATGCGAGATCGACGTTCTTCTACATCGCTACTGTGAATACGCCCGCGATGGTGCTGAAGATGGTCGGAGTGGGGTCTCAGTATGCCCTCATCGCTCGAGACTCAAGTGGAGCCTATTTAGATGGAAACGCGGAGTATTCGCTCACGTTGCCCCCTGACATTCCGGCAAAAAACTTTTGGTCGTTTGTTGCCTATGACCCCCAAACACGATCGATGCTTCAGACCTCCCAGCCGTATCCAAGCAAGAACAGCGAGCGGAACAAGGATCTCGTTGTCAATCAAGATGGGTCGGTGACGCTCTTTTTTGGTCCAACAGAGCCGAAGGGCAACGAGGCCAATTGGATTCAAACGCGCCCGGGCAAGGGCTGGTTTGGGGTGCTTCGCTTGTACGGACCGCTGGAGCCTTGGTTCGATCAGTCTTGGCGGCCTGGAGAAATTATCAAGGTCAGTGAGTCGCCTCGGGCTGAAGAAGCGTCCTCTCAGCCGTAAGTTTATTCGGAGCCTCTTGTGAAGATCGAGCCGTTAGGGGGAAGCCTGGGTGCGCACGTGACGGGCGTCGATTTGAGGGCCTGCTCGGTGGACCTGTGCCAGCAGCTGAGGGCTGAGGTGCTGGCCTACAAGGTCTTGCAGATTTCGGGATCGGTCCTCAGTCCAGATCAGTTGCTCAAGGTTGCGGAGGGGTTTGGCCGGCCCTTAGTGCATCCAGTGGTCCCCCACCTAGAGGGTCATCCTGGCGTGATCGAAATTCGCAATTTTGGAAAGGCCCACACGCTAAATGAGCATTGGCATAGCGACGTGAGTTTTGAGCCTGAGCCGCCTGACTTCACCTTTCTGCACGCTCACAGGGTTCCGCAATACGGGGGGGATACCCTGTTTGCGAACCAAGTTCAGGCTTTTGAAGAACTCTCGGTGGGCATGAAGGCTGCCCTTGGCCGACTCCGGGCGGTTCACTCGGGCGCCGGGCTCGCGCGAATCATGGGGAAGAGCGAAGTCCCGGAAGTGGTTCACCCTGTTGTTCGTCAACATCCCGAAACGGGCGAAAAGGCGCTTTATGTTTGTAGAGCCTTCAGTCAGAGGTTTGAAGATATGACTGGGCCCGAGAGTGCGCCTCTTCTCGAGTACTTGTTCGCATGGGCTGTGCGGCCGCACGTGACCATTCGAGTGAATTGGCGGCCCGGAGACTTGGTGATTTGGGATAATCGAAGCGTTCAGCACTACGCCGTGCATGATCACGGGGACATGGAAAGGGTTCTGCTCCGAGTCACTACGGCTGGGTCGAGACCCATTGGAGAGTCCCATTGATCAAAGATTCGGCCTAGGGCAGAGGAGCTGGAGATGCGTCTTTGGATCGACACCGATATCGGAAGTGATGTCGATGATGCTTTGACTCTGGCCTACGCGTTACGGCATTCCGAGATAGAGGTGGTCGGAATTTCGACTGTCTTCGGCGATGTAACGCTGCGAACTCAGATCGCCCAGGCATTGTTAGAACTTGAAGGCCGGAGCGATATCCCAGTCGTGACGGGCTTGGGAGCTCCGCTTTCGGCTCGAAGAAAAGGGCGCATGTTTGGCCATGAGGGGCTGGGGATCCTGCCTGATCCATCGCCTCAAATGGAAGTTTTGACCAACCCGGCCGCCGATGAAACGGTTGAAGTCTTGGGGGCAGCGATGAGCGCAGCCCGCCCCGAAGCCGTACTGGCGATCGGCCCAATGACCAACCTGGGAGCCCTGGCCCGAGAGGGTTTTCGACTTCCGCCCTTGACCATCATGGGAGGCAAGCTGACGGACATTCACATCCCCGGCGCATCACCGCGTATTCCGGAGTGGAACTGGTGGTGCGATCCCGACGCCGTTTCTTTGATGCTCGCGTCGCCGTGCCCAACGGCGCCACGTGTGATTCCGATTGACGTCACTTGGGGCACCACGCTGCCCGAAGAGGATTGGCAGGGCCTCCGCGAGGCTGGGCCGCTCGGAGAGGCGCTCGCGATTCTGTGCCAGGAATGGCTGACGACACTCAAGGAGAAATTTCGGGCGAAGGCTCCGCGAATTCACCTGCATGACCCCTTGGCGGCAATGACGCTCGTCGAGCCAGAAGTGTGTCAATTCGACAGTTTGAAGATCCGCATGGATCCAAAAGGGGTCGTTCAGCATCGCTCGGAGGGTGCCCCGGTCGAAGCCGCCTTGGAAGTGGATGAAATGCATCTTCGGAGGGCCTTGTTGGCGGCTTGGCATGGAGAGCTCCAAGCGTGAAAACCCGGGCGCGTGTCACGGTTGTGGGCAGTGCGAACACCGATATGGTGGTTCGGGTTCCCAGAGCGCCCTTACCGGGTGAGACTGTTCTCGGTGCCGATTTTCAACGGTTGGCAGGGGGGAAGGGGGCCAATCAAGCGGTCGCGGCGGCCCGGGCCGGTGCCGAGGTGACATTTGTGGGGGCGGCGGGCGCCGATGAGTTTGGGCAGAGTGCGCGACGAAGTTTGGCGGCAGAAGGCATTGATGTATCGGCCTTTGCCGAAATTGAGGACGTGGCCTCTGGAGTGGCCCTGATCTTCGTCGATCATTCTGGCCAGAATTCCATCGCGGTCGCCCCGGGCGCAAATTCGCTTCTCACCCCGGAGTACGTGTGGCAGCATCGACAATTGGTGGAGACAGCAGACATTGTGGTCTTGCAGCTTGAGGTTCCGCTTGCCGTAGTTGAGGAAGCCGCCCGTTTGGCCAAGGACGCTGGAGTTCCGGTGCTGCTCGATCCGGCTCCCGCGCAAGAACTGCCGGACACCTTATTGCAATGTGTCAGCGTATTGACCCCGAATGAACTAGAAATGCAGCAGCTGGTTCGGTTCGATGATGCGGTTTCAGGCACCCCGGAGCTTGCAGCTCGGAAGCTCTCCGAACGCGGCTGCCAATCGGTGATCGTCACACTTGGCGAGGAGGGCGCTGTTTGGTTCAGGCGCTCAGGCGATTTGCGCTGCTCAGGCGATCGTGTTCGTGCCGTAGATACCACTGGAGCGGGAGATGTTTTTACCGGCGCTTTGGCGGCTGAACTCGGTCGGGGACGGCCTGAAAAGGAGGCGTTGGCGTTTGCGACCGCAGCCGCCGGTCTTTCGGTTCAGCGCCCCGGGGCCCAAGCATCGGCTCCTGGCCGGCTGGAGATTGACGCGGTCGTGGGCGCCGCCGATCCTGCGGCTTGGTAGACTCCCGCCCCAGACCCTACCGACGGGGAAGGAAACCGGACGGATCACGCATGCAGTCTGATCTTGGAAGACAGGATTCATATCACGCCACGCTCGACCTCTCGGACCCGAAGACCTTTGTGGGGGGCGTGCCGCACGAAACTTTTCGCTGGCTGCGGGAGCATGACCCAGTGCACTGGCAGCCTGAGAAGGGCGTGTCGGGGATGCCGCCGGGCCCGGGATATTGGGCATTGACGCGTCATGCTGACGTTGCGTTTGTTTCAAAAAATCCTGAAATCTTCTCCTCGGAGATCGGCACCTCGGTCATGGTGGAATTGCCCGAAAAAGATCTGGCCAATATGCAAAAGCAGATGATTCACATGGACCCGCCACGGCATACGGCACTGCGAAAATTGATGAATCCTCACTTTAAGCCGGGAGCCGTGCGGGGGACCGA
>NHEP01000108.1 GCA_002171515.1 bacterium TMED88
AGATTGTTCACAAGGGGAGCCGGGCGTCGTCAACTCATGGACTAGCTTACATGGGGCACAAGGTATACAAGGCGAAATTGGTGTAACAGGAGCTCAAGGTATTCAAGGAATTCAAGGCGAACAAGGCGTCACCGGAGCCCAAGGCGATAGCTCATGGAAAGGCTTATGGTCCAACGCAAACACCTATGCTGAGGGAGACCAAGTAACGTGGAACTCTAAATCATGGCAATTCATATGTCCGCTCTCTGGAGATTGTTCACAAGGGGAGCCGGGCGTCGTCAACTCATGGACTAGCTTACATGGGGCACAAGGCAGTCAAGGTGAAATTGGTATTACTGGCGCACAAGGTATACAAGGGATACAGGGGATTCAAGGCGAGCAAGGCGTCACTGGCGCACAAGGTGCACAGGGTATTCAAGGTGAAATCGGTGTAACAGGTGCACAAGGCCAACAAGGTATACAAGGCCAACAAGGCGTCACTGGTGCACAAGGCGATAGCTCATGGAAAGGCTTATGGTCCAACACAAACACTTATGCAGAGGGAGATCAAGTAGCATGGAACTCCAATTCATGGCAATTCGTATGCCCGCTCTCTGGAGATTGTTCACAAGGGGAGCCGGGCGTCGTCAACTCATGGACTAGCTTACGTGGGGACCAAGGAAGTCAAGGCGAAATTGGCGTAACAGGTGCACAAGGCCAACAAGGTATACAAGGCGAAATTGGCGTAACAGGTGCACAAGGTCAACAAGGTATACAAGGTATACAAGGTCAACAAGGTGATAAGGGGGACCAAGGGGAGCAAGGCATTACTGGCACTCAAGGTATTCAAGGCCAACAAGGTATACAAGGAATTCAAGGCGAACAAGGCGTAACTGGCGCACAAGGCATCCAAGGAGAACAAGGCGCAACAGGGGTGCAAGGTATCGAAGGCCGGTCTTCGTTTGCTGGAACATGGATATCCGGAACCAGCTACTTGGAAGGCGATATCGTCAAATACAAAGGCTCCGATGCCGTCAATCGCATGTACCAACTAATATGCCCAGATAACGGCATATGCAACCAAGGCTACGGGACACCAGAAGATTCCACAAACGATTGGCAACTAATGCAAGGCAGCACCGGTGAGACTGGTGCACAGGGTATACAGGGCATACAAGGTATACAGGGCATTCAAGGTGAGACAGGGGCACAAGGCATTCAAGGTATAGCTGGTGCCAGTGTATACGAAGGCCTATGGGACATCAATAGGTCCTACTCCGAAGGATCCCTCGTCAAATGGGACAACAAGCTATGGTACATGCTTTGCTCCAACACAGGCGTATGCGACCAAGGCGAACCCGGCGTCAGCGGAGGATTCATCGAAGCAAGGGGCCAGGCCGGCAGCCAAGGGGCAACCGGCGCACAAGGAGACAAAGGAGACAAGGGAGACAAAGGAGACCAAGGCGATCAAGGCGCACAAGGTATCCAAGGCCTAGCTGGTGCAACTGGTATTACTGGTGCACAAGGCATTCAAGGAGAAGAAGGCGCCACTGGTGCGCAAGGCATACAAGGCATACAAGGCATACAAGGTGCTAGTGGAAGGTCAAGCTACCAAGGCCTATGGTCCGAAACCAAAACCTATGAAACTGGTGATATCGTGCAGTGGGACAATGAAATGTGGGCCTTCCAATGCGTCCCCGGGCAAGCTTGTAAACAGGGGGTGCCAGATGGTATCACCGAAACAGATTTTGTGAAACTAAAAGGCGATACCGGTGACACTGGCGCCACTGGTACACAAGGCGAGCAAGGCGCAACTGGCGCACAAGGCATTCAAGGCATTCAAGGGACCAGTGGACTCGACGGCCGGTCTTCTTACCAAGGCCTATGGTCCGAAACCCAAACATATCAAAGCGGAGATATCGTGCAGTGGGACGACGAAATGTGGGCCTTCATATGCGTGCCGGGACAGACTTGTAGACAAGGGCTCCCCGATGGCATCACCGAAACAGATTTTGTGAAACTAAAAGGAGACCAAGGTGTACAAGGCATACAAGGCCTAGCTGGAGTCACCGGTGCACAAGGCATAGAAGGAGTAACTGGTGCCACTGGCGCACAAGGTGTTCAAGGCATACAAGGTATACAAGGAGAGACAGGACCACAAGGAGCGACCGGTTCACAAGGAGATGGAGTTTGGAAAGGCCTATGGGAAGAAGCAACACAGTACGAGGAGGGAGATCATGTCAAGTGGGATGGCCTACCTTATGCACTCATATGTTCACCTGGCAGCATGTGTATACAAGGACAACCGGGAATGGACAATGATTGGTTACTATTGCGAACCATTGGCGCTACTGGCGGAGAAGGCACACAAGGAATCCAAGGGACACAAGGCCAACTTGGAGCACAAGGTATCCAAGGCAGGTCATCTTTCCAAGGAACATGGTCCGACTCCATTACCTACCACGAAGGGGATATTGTTACATACAACGAAATACCATACCAACTGATATGCCCAGAAGGGATCGCCTGTAGAAATGATGCACCGACATCAGAAACATCGCTATGGGAACCCTTACGAATGAAAGGAGACCAAGGGGAAGCTGGAGCCACAGGTGCAGCTGGGGTCGATGCTGATATCATGATCATACTACTAGGCATTGCAGGGGCTACCTTAGTACTTATCATCATATACCTATTCATCGCATTGAAATGGTACTATGTTTGTTGTCCACCCGGTGGGAATGAGTACAGGAATGTAGGCAGAACAACGCAAGCGTATGCAAAAGAACCAGTAGACATAGCATACGACGTCATGCTAGATAAAGAAGTGACAATTATATTTTAAAACAGTAACATAAATTAAAATTTTATACAATCTATCATACCAAAAGGAAGTGCACCAAAGATTTCCAAATTTGCTTCATGGAACCGCATATCACACAATGCTTGGTAATTTTTCGTATTTACTTCCACTTTTTCAGCAACAGGCTTTGCAGATTCCATCTCAAGATTCAAGAACGGACGCTTAGGCCAACTATCGAAAATATACTTCCAATCGACCAACAACACGTGGTACGCGTTGCACGTCTTATGCGCATCCGGCCACACTTTCCATTCCTTTATCGCAAACGATGACACATCCTCGACCAACACGCACATCAACGCCGAAGGATCTTCTTCCGAACCCATCAAGTTCCCATATATGTCCTTGCGATAACCCAGCTGATGATAATTGATCGAAAAGATAGAAGTCTTCGTTGACATGTAGTTGCCGAAAATATACTGCAAGTCATGCAGCCGGGAGCCCGCGACCAACTTCGATTCCATCAAATGGTCCGCGTTAAACAACAACTGCATAGAGGCATCCATAAAACAATTGTTTCGCCTCCAAGGCCCAATCAATACAGGAACCTTAGGATTCAATTCCAAGGAACCCAACTGATAGAGAAGAATGTAAGGGTCGTAGTCGCTCTGCTGGATGGACGCAAAGGTCACCAGCTTGGATGACCTAGCAGTATCATCGCAAAGAAACCAGCCGTGATTCGTTTGCAAGTACGACACATAATGACCAGAATCTAACTCATCACCTTGGTGCGCTATAATACCGACTAAATTGTAGCTACGATCATGCTCGATGCTAGGCGAAATTTTTAATCCAGATTGCTTCCTATTTTGCGATGGAACATAAATGTTCAGGTTTATCAAGATGTAGTCGCCAAACTCATACTCAACATTTACATTTACCGTTTTATTTGTAGATAAATCTAAAAGACTCTCTTGTCTCTGAAGAAACGCATCCATGCTTTAAACTAGAAAATACTTTTTATATATATATACTCTTACTTGGATTATAATTTTAATGATTCCGCTAATTTTAAAGGTTTGGATTCCATATGTTCAAACAAATTTGGTCTACTGCTTATCATAAGTGTTACAATTTCAATATCGTCATGAATGATATTGTATTGATTTAAGGTCATATTCAAATCGTTTAATGGTGTTCCAACTGTACCATTATTATTGATGTAAATGTATCGATTTTCATAGTTGATTTTATTGCCATATATCGTATACGATTTTAAAACAGACCCAAGTGTCATATCTCGGTCTTCAAACAGATAGATAGATAAATCATTATTGTCTTGATCCCATATAATAACTTGAAATGCCATTTTTATTACTTAAAACAATACAATATATATTCCTTTTTTGGAGCTAGCAGCTTGGATAGGTAGCTTAAATAGATAGCTGGGATAGCAGCTTGGATACTCTAGCTTGGATAGCAGCTTGGATAGGTAGCTTAAATAGATAGCTGGGATAGCAGCTTGGATACTCTAGCTTGGATAGCAGCTTTACACGATATGATATGAAAAAATATAAGCATATGAACAATGATCAAGCGTATTCTCCTATAAAAAAAAATTTGTATTTAAATATTTGGAATAGCATATATTATTTAGTTTTATACTGTCCCAAGGAAGACTGTCCCAGCTATCTATCCCAGCTATTTGGCACGTGTCCTATCTATGGTTCCTATCTATGGTTCCCGGCTATGGTTCCTGGCTATGCATTGTCCGAAGATATCAGCCGGGAGCACAATGCTATGAACCTGGTAGTGATATAATACTATGTACCTGCTAACTACTTTCCAGTATTTTTAGACTTTCCAGTATTTTTAGACTTTCCTAAGATAGCAGCTGGGAGACCAGCCGGGAGACCGGACCTATACTATTATATACTATTATATACTACATTATATGCATTTCCAATTCGATTATTGTAAAAATTTATTTATAGGGGAATACGCTTGATTGTACATAATTTGCTTATATTTTTTCATATCATCTACTGCGCCCGGCTCCTATCCAAGCTAGAGTATTCAACAACCTATCCAAGCTAGAGTATCGAAGCAAGAGTATTCAACAACCTATCCAAGCTAGAGTATCGAAGCAAGAGTATTCAACAACCTATTCAAGCTCCGATCAAAGGGTTTTTGTAAAAATGTATACTATATAGGTTCGAAGCAATAATAGAAAAGGATGTCCAATGAAATTCCATTACGAAGAGGCCAAATATGGAGGCGCAAAAATAATCGACGTTTTCGTATAAAATTAATTAGCGATTCGAATAATGATGTGTTTCGGTATATTAGAACGTCGGAATCTGAAATGAATAATAATGGATTGCCATTACCTGCAGAAGCTGAATTCAGGAGCAACTTTGAAATAGACGATAACTTATTGTTTGTCGGAGCGCGATGGTACGGAGATTGGGGAGGTGGGGAGGTGACTATAACCCCACACACTGACTCAAGCGTTGGAATTGTGACATTTAAAAACAGAGATGACGATAACTTTCGCACTCAGCAAAGCAATTTTTTACGCTACATGATCTATGCAGGCGATGATTGGGTTACACGCGAGTTGCCTCCTCCGAGAAATCGTAGGCGTCGTCGAATGAATAGACGTACTAACCCCTTTAGAGATTGGGAAAATGGTGATAACAACAACAACAGCTCATCCACTACCACGACAACCACCACTAACAATAACAACAATGCCGACGGCCGAAGATATTCAACTGGAGAAGAGATCCGAGTCGGAGATAAAGTGAGGGATAGGAACCCTTCAAACGATTCCCCGGACGGTTTTACCGTAGTAAATATAAGACGCAGCGCTGTAGACAGCAGCGTAATTGTTTATGATATACGCAAGGGGCGTCTTAAGTTGTCCACACAGGCCAAAGGTCTTATTTTTGTTAGCAGGGGCAATGCTCCTGGTACGTCCAAAGGCATCGCCGAAATTTTTGGGGATTCGGATTCGGATTCGGATTCGGATTCGGATTCAGATTCAGATGACGAAGGCGTAGAATTTTATGGCAAGACCTATAGTTTAAACGAGTTCCGTGCCTTGGATTTGCCGGATGCTGATGATACTCGTGCATTGATAGTGCCGGGCACGGACCTAGAGTGTTATTTCGAGGATGATCCAGAAGTCCCGGTAAGCAAGTCGTTTCCTGTCCTTATTATTGTAAACGGTGAAATTGCGAATGAAAATGGTTATTGGTATGTGTTTTGTGCAAACGAATTACAAGGTTGGCTGAAAACACGGAGGACGGGTTATAACACTCTGCAAAGCGCGAATCCTAGAGTGCCGTGGCAAATTATTGAACAAGTCAAGTTCATGGACGATGCGGACATAGCTGCTTACTTGGCTCACTACGAAGCCAATCGCAATGATAATCATGTCGAAAAAGAGTGGACGCCAGATGAGCGCGAAACGTTAGGCTTGGATGTCCAGCGTTTACTTGAAATAGACGATGAGTATGAAGAAAAAATTATGGAATTAATGCAAAAGTACTTGGAGAAAAACGCAGAAGGCGAAATGCGTTTGGATCCATCTCTTATGAGCAAGGATGCACTAAATGAGTTGGAAGCGTATTTGATCAATGCATTTGAAGAATTGAAAGTGAAGGAAGAGGCCCGCACGGCTCGCGTCAATATGCTTATCAAAGCAGACGATTTGAAAGCAGCGAAAAAAGCGTTACTTAGCAAGAAAGCCTCTGCCGAGAAAGCATATGAAGCGAAACGCGAAGCACAGGAAAAACTGAAGCAAAAACTAATTGAGGAATTACAGAAGCAAATAGAGGAAATAGAAAACGTCGATGAAGTGGATAAGATGAAAGCAGGGGAAGAAGTGAAGCAGGTCCAAAAAGAAATTGATACTACCGATGCTGAATTAAATGTATTTAAATATAAAGATCTTCAAGAGAAGCAACAAATAGAAAATCTGAAGACTCTATTGGAGAACGAGGAAAATACGGCTAAGAAGATCGAGTTGCAGAAGAAGCTCATTGCATTGGAAGCAAAGCAACAAATTAGCGAGCCGTACGAGTATATCGCTTTTGTATCGCATGCAAGTTTTTACTACAAGCAGCCGTCTATCGAAGCGCTTCAGACGGTTCTCCTGGAGAAGTATCCAAACTTGAAACCTTTGATGAAGGAAGCAGCGTTTTGGCAGGGCAAAGGATCTGATTTCAAGCGCGAGTTGTTGTATTGGCGCGCTGAGAAAGAGGAGTACCTACCACTGTTGGATAACGAGAAGTATCCCGAGTCGCACTTTGATGTGATTCCTAGGTCTACTTTTGAATCGGAAGCGAGTGCCCGGGCTCGATTGGAAGCAATGGGATTAGATAAGGAATATTCTTCAATAACCAAAGGTTACATTCTCATACAGAAGCGGCGTTTGGACAATAGTGATAGTAACTTATTGGTATTAGATAAACCGGAGCGAGTAGCAACGGATAATTTTCCTGATGATGTGGATTTAAAGGGGATCCGCAATGATCGACGTTTTCTTGCAACCGGGGAGCAAAATGCAAAGGATGCACCTATTGGTGTTCCGATGCCGGGGTTCAAGGTTGGTGATATTGTGAGAGACATGGATGATTCTCCAAATGAGTACGGTATGGTGTTTGCGCGTCACTGGTACCACGCTTTTACAGAATGGGCCTATGTCATACGTTACCGATCTAATCGCAGGCAATTGTACATAAAGTTAGAAAGGGAACTGATAAGCTTATCGTTTTTTGGCGAAGGTGATGATATAGGTAAAGAAGTAAAACCGACTACTCGTCCCAAATTTTGGAAAGGTATGAAAGTAAAGGTTGTGACCAAGTATTCTAAATATTTCATAATTGCTAACATGAATTATACTTCTACTGCAAAGAAATGGCTCTATCGTTTACCAGGTGTCGGTTGGGTTTACGAAGAGGCAATAGAACGTTGGCCCGAAGAATCTTCTGAAGATAATAATTTCGATAATAATAATAATTTATTGTATTAAAAGTTATAAAATGTTACTTGTTCCTCCTCCCATGGTTTTTTTTGTTTGTGTCCCCATAATTCTTTCCTCGTGGCTTTCCAATCGCAGTTCGAGCACAGCAGCCGGCATAGGTTCATTTCTCGCTCGAGTATTAATTTTGCTTTCGGGAATCCACATTTGTTGGTGGCAATATAGTTGCTAACGGATGTCTTTTTTTTCTTATAATTTTCTCCGTGGTCAAAGATAAAGCAGTTGGATGTGCCTGTTGTAACTTTTTTCTGGCAGAGTGCACAGCTACCTCTGCGTAGTTTCTCTTGGAGCACAAACTTCATTTTGAGGGCCTTGACTCTATCTTCTCTCCTTGATTTTTTCGTGTCCAATCGGTTGACCCTTGGTTTAAAAAACTGTTTCCTGGTGCTAACATTGTGGCAGAATCTGCATAGGCACCTTGTTTTTTTAAATTCTTCCATTTGTTTTTTCGGATCGATTGCCCAATACGAGTAGTTCGATAGTTCTTTTCTTTTGTCACCGGTAATATGATCAGCTTGCAATACGTCTGGGTCTTTCATTCCACAGTGTTGGCAGTGGTTTTTCTTCTTCCAATCTTCCCATTGTTTCCTGCATATGCTTACTTTTGAGGTTGGTTTGGATTTCCTTTTGGCTTCCTTCTGCCTGCACTCGTAGCATGCCGATGTAAATTTTTTCTTCATATGTTTTGAATATGGTTTAAAATGTGTTTGGTGTTTCTGTTTTTTGCATACTCTGCATTGAATCAGTGGATAGACTGGAAATTTCATCTTTGCGTCTTTTCTTGTCTCTCTCTATGTTCTTTTCCTTCTCCCTGTTTCTGGCCATTGCAAATATCCTCTTCTTTCGCTCTGTGCTGGCATCCTCGGCTTCTTGCCTAGCTGCTTGCTCTGCTTCTTGCTGTGCCTGTTGCTTTGCGGCTTCTTGTTGCGCGATGATGCTGCCGTAGCAGTTGGTTCTTGGGAAGGCGACTCTGGATTTGTTCCAATCCTCTACTTTGAAGGATGGGTGTATGATGATTTGCCCAAATACCATTTTCCTGGCTTCTTCCAGTGCGTGTTGCGGCCACCTGCCGTAGAATATGACGTTGTTGATCGGTCCAATCATCCATTGAAACCGCAGGACGCAGCATTCGCAAAGCTCTGTCGGGTGATACAATTTATCGGTGGAGTCAAATGGATTTTTCACGAATACGGCATAATCTTCATAGTTTTGTTTGTATGCGATGGATGAATAATTACCGTGATGGCTGATGCGTTTGATTTGCGTGACAAATCCTTCTGGTGTGATGACTCTATCGTAAAGTTTGAATTGAAATTTTCCAACGCCAAATTTGTTTGCCATTTCTTCTAGGCACAGTATTTTGTTGGCATCGTCAAATACGACGGGTATGAAGGAGTTCCATGCGGATTGCCTGTCTTGTTTGCTCATGTTTTCTTCGTTGAATACATTCTCTTCGAACCATGCGTCAAATTCTTCTTTTGTTTTAAAGTGCCTTTCGTTTGGTATGCTTTGGCTCGGTCTTACGAAGACTTCTTGTGGCTCTGGGAACCAATATGCTTTCCTGGCGGCTCCTTTTAGGACTTGAGTTTTGTCCAAATCCAGGCTGTAGCCTTGCAGGTACCTAAATATCGGCTTCATATCGTATCTCGGCGAGCAGTAGGATGCCATGTTATTGTCCCCTAACAGGTGCAAGACAATGTTTTTTGGTTGCCTTCTTTTCAATTGCAAGCAACAATTTGTCAGCATCTTGGCTGGCCATAACTCAGTAGCAAACAAGTAGATCCGCTCGTAGGCTTTGTTCCCAAAGCATTTGCTGTAGCAATCGTTTCCGTCAAACACTTTGACATTTGCCTCTTGAAAGCCATCGCTGCAACGGAACGCCAAGCAGTAGGCATAACGTTTCAATTGCAAGTTTGGAATAATAATCAACATGTTGTTGTTTAGCTTTTGAAATCCGTGCCCTTCTACTACCATGTTGATTTTATTGGTCTGAAAACACGTTTGCAGCAACAAAACGGTTTTTTCTTCGCTTTGATACTCGTGCGTGAACGCGATGCAATTTTGTCCACTGAATTCCGGATCAATGTTGCTCAAATTGACCAAGACATTCTTTGCAAAGAGTGTTTGTGCGTCTTGGTCAATAGTAATAGGTTCCTTGGTCACCAGCATCGTGTTGTTTTGCATTTGTCTGCTTTCGAACACTTTCTTATAGATTTCAAATCTGTTTTTCCATCGTTCATCCAGTTCAAATGTTTTGGTGCTGTCCCAATAGTTCAACGTGTCTTTTACTTGATCTTTCCATGGCAATTTTGAAAATATCATCGGGAACTGTTCGTACATCACAATGTCAGGCTGTTGTATGTTTTGTTGCAAAGCATCCAAGAAAGCTTGGATGTGACTAGCTTTGTCAATCAAGTACCTAGTATATTTCGGCAAAAAGTAGCTCGTTAATTTCATCCATTGTTTGGATTTCACGGCTACCCTCCCGGCTTCTAGTATCCGATGTTTGATACCGCCAACATTGTAGAGCCTGTATTTTAAAAAGATGTCGTTGACTTCTTTGGTGACTGTCGTTCTGGCAAATGCTTTGCTTTTGTAGAGGTCCATGATCTCTGCTCTTAATTGTTTTAATTTCTTCGGCGTGATATTGTTTCGATTGGAAAGCAGTTGAAGAAAGCTTGGCTCCAGTCCAAACTCGTGCAAGCGATTGTCTTGCCATGGCACATGTTCTGGTTGCTCTGTTGGTCGAACAATATTAAAGACGATGAATGGTTCATCATCGGATACTAGTGGTTGCTGGTGTATCGATTGTTCATCTTTAAAGAATATATCTTTCAATTCTTTCCTAAGTTCAGCGCTGATCGGGGCTGCCTTGCAGTGTGAAGCATATTCCTCGATTTGTAAATGGTGCTTGACAAATGGTGAGCGAGAGAATAGTTCTCCTTGCAACAAGATGGTAGCTTTGCAGCCAAAACGTTCACCAATTTGTTTCTTGAAGCGAGTATGTTTGTTGCGTGGATCAATAACCGATGTGATATAGGTCGAATTGTTATTCCTTGGTTTGATCAACGTGATTGCAGGTCTACGACCGCGGTCTAAATCTTGTTTTCCAAGTTCAATGCTGATATTCATTTTTGATTCTTGGTAGTACGTTTGTATATGTAAAGATATGTGTGTGTGTGTGTCTAAGTATTCTACTTGTTTATAGTTTTATATCTATTTATCTATTTATTTATTTTTAGTCCTCTTCGTGCCACGTGTCACTTGCCATGTCTATCAATGGTTGTATTTTTGCAATTTCGGCTTTTTGCACCTTAATCATATCGTTTAGGTAGGTCACCTGTTTGTCTAGTGTTTCAATTTCTTTAAGGAACTCTCGTATCTTGCTCAGCCGCGCGCTCAGCAGGAAGCAGAGCAGGAGAAAGACTCGCATGTTCTAGAGAGTTACGCCAGCTTATATATACCCTAAGCCTATCTTAAGGCACTTGAAAACCTTAAAGTATTTCGCGGCGCCCAATGTAGTGGTGCCCGTAGACAAGTATCGCGATAATGATAAGCGATATTACTCCGGTAAATATCCAGTCGATCGGGTCCATTTACTATGCCTAGAATCATTCCTATATAGGTGTAGGGCTATTGGAATGCAATTAGGACAAGTATGATGCCAAGTAAAATAAAGGTGGTTGCAACGATGATCCACGGGAACTCAATCAGGTAAGTGGTCCTTAATTGTCCCTGTGTGATATGTTCGTATTTATGCAAGTTGCGATAGGCTCTTTGGATAAGGGAGTTGTAGTTGACTTGGAATTCGGAGCAGTGCGATGCACCAGAGTTAAAGTTGGGTTTGTCGTAGTGGCTGCGCTCATGCACGGCTAGTTCCAGAACGGCAACGGTTTTGGCAACATCGGATCCTAGCTGGTCGTAGAGGTGTTCGCTGCCGGAAGCCGTGCGTCCGCCTTTCCATAGTCGGATCCAGAATGCCTTGTGGTTGGTGGTTTCGGTGAATCCTTCGGTGTACATGCCCATGAGGCTTTGCGAGTATTTGCTACGGATGAGGCCCAAGCTGAATTCTTCACTGATGGATGCGAATCCAGAATTGTCGATGAAGCTGGCATAGAGGGTCAAGTATGCCAAGTCTTTCTCGGTCAACGTGTAGTCACAATCGTTGTAATCGTAGCACTCGACGTAAATGTCGGACACGGTTTTCACTTCTTTGGCATCTAATCCTATGATTTTGATTTGTGCTTGGTTGCCCATCAGTGCAAAGCTAGTTTGCCCGGAGCCTTTGTAGGGGTCTTCGATGTTGTTGCTGTGATTAAAGGTTTCCGATGAGCTGCTACGCGTCTCCAAGCCTGTCTCTATGCTGTAGGTATCGATGGTTTTTTGCCGAAAAATAGGTTCTGGAACGTGCAGGACTTTGTACTCTTGTTGTGGTTTCTTCCAGAGTAAGGTACTTTGCACGGAGCCGAGGGAAACTAGTAGTAGTAGTAGTAAAAGCATCTTAAAATAGGATAATTAATTAATTTATAGTCATAACTTTTTTTATAATGGTGAAACTGGTGGATAGTCGTTGAAGAAATCATTGTCTCCGCAACGAACGCCCTTGCAGCCTGCGTACACACCGTTAGGGCCCCAGTGCCCAGTGTTAAGTATGCGATCGGTGAACGCTTGCCCTGCGTGGTTGTACATGAACTGGTGGCCTTGGAAGCACACGGTATTGATGTAGCGGAACGGTGAAAGGAAGTGTTCGGTTGCATCGGATGCATAAGAGCTCAACTTTTTCAATTCAAGGTACTCTGCGTAGAATCTAGCACCAGGGTACATGGCATCTTCAACCTCCGCGCTTGGAATATCGGTGTCTTGGTACAAGGTTGGGTGCAATTTACCAGTGATATCGATTGGATTTTGGATCCTAGGTCCGCGTGGTGCGTTCGTACGGTATGGCACTAACATACAGATAATGGAACTGCGGAAGCTTTCTGCATGCACATCATCCAACAATTCATCTCTTTGCTTGTAGAACCTCGTGTTCTCGCCACCTTTGTAGCCAGATGCAAAGACATCCTCTGCAATCGTGTACTCTTTCTCGTCGTGCACAATGGATTTACAATAAAATGTGTAGTGGCCCACATGGGTCTTGTTGATGACATTATCCGCCAATTGGAAGTCTGAATGTCCGATGAAAGTTTGCCCAAGCCTTGCTCCAGCGCGGCATAGAATTGCGGAACACATGTCGTATCTTTGGAAAGGACGACATAAAAGGAAGCCGAATGGGAATGGAACATTCTTCTCAATCATTTTGTCTAAATTTCCTTTGGAAAGAACAATATTCAAAATTCCAGTATCTAATCCTTGGACTCGAGCGCGGTATTGATATTCATCACTTCGATCCCTTGCCCCAGCAAGACCAGCCGCTGCACCGTCCAATGGTTGTGCTTTTTTGTCAAAACCAGCATCACGAGTAATTTTCTTCGCATTTGCACCAGCAGCTTCCAAATCACGAGATAGTTTTCCTAGGTTCGATTGCTCGGTGACTGCAGTTAATTCTTGCTTGGCTGCATCCAAAGCTCCAGGTGTCAAGGTTTCACCAGCATCGATAGCAGCTTCGATCTTGTTTTCCATGCTAGCTGCATCGCCTGCACTCAATGGTTGGATGTAGTTACGCATGATTTCACGGATGACGTCGGAGCTATTTCTAAGCTCTGCATTTTGTCGCTGCCAGTAGGTAGACGTCGCTTCAAATTTAGATACAAAGTCTTTGACTCGTTTTTCTTGTGCA
>NHEP01000109.1 GCA_002171515.1 bacterium TMED88
CCACCATCTCGATCGTCGGCTTGCGCAGCTCGTCGACGATCCTCGGGTTTGGGGCCCCTGCGCCGACATCATCGGCCAGGATCGACTTTCCCTCTTCAGCGACAAAATGAACGTGAAGCGACCCGGGGGAGCACCCTTTCCGTGGCACCAAGAAGGACCCTATTGGGCCTATGGTGCGGAAGACCTCGAACATGTCGTCACGCTCATCATTTACCTCGATGATGCCCATGAAGAGAATGGCTGCCTCTGGGTCATCCCCGGCACGCACCGATACGGAGCCCTCGAGTCGCTGAAGGATCGAGGCACCTTGGGGCGTCTCTACACCGATGTTGACCGGCTTGAGGAAAAGCCATTTCCCATCGCGCTGCCCGCGGGCTCCGTGGCTTGGTTCCATCGCGATATCGTGCACGGGTCTCAGACGAATCGGTCCGAGGAAGATCGCCGGGCCTTTCTCTTGGCCTACCAACCCCAAGGTCTTCATCAATGGCGTAACGGAGAGCAACGGGACGTGGGCGGGGCCCGGTGAGGCCGATCCGAAGGCTGCCCCCCTCCTCAGCCACCCGTTCGGCACACGCCCCAACCCCGCCGGCCGGCATAAGGCGCGCGCACAACCCCTCGGGGCAATGGGCTGGACGTATCTCAAAAGGTTTGACTCTATTTTGGCTTGAAAACTAACGTTAGTTAGTTTATGCTCAGCTCGAATGACACCCCCCGCACCCACTCATTCCGACCGCACCTCACGGCCCACCCCGGATCGAATCCTCGATGCGGCCGAGGTCTGCTTTGCCAGGCGCGGCTTCGACGGCACGACCCTGCGCGATATCGCCGAGCGCGTCGGGATTCGAATCCCGAGCCTCTACAACCACTTCGACGGGAAGCAGAGTATTTACGCTGCGGTCCTCGCCCGAGGCCTCACCCCCATCCTTGAGATGCTGGCCCGAGCCGTCCAGGAAGGGGATCAAGAAGCCCCCCCCGATCCCCTTCGTTTTGTCACCGAGGTCATGGAAACACTGGCCGCGCACCCCGATCTCCCACGATTGGTGCAGTACGAAATGCTAGCCGGGGGTGAGAACCTCGCCTTACTGCTGGATGGCTGGCTGCGCCCGACCATGGAGCGCAGTCTGGAACTTCTACACGGAACCCCCGCCGCGCTTCACTGGAAACCCGATCAACTGCCCCTTCTTCAGTTGGCCTTGGTCAACATGCTCATCGGCCATTTTACGATGACTCCCCTCACCGAACAGCTACTCGGTCAGGAATCGGACAGCGTACTCGGCCTCGAGCAGGCCACCGAATTCTACGCACAGGCCGCCCGCCTACTGACCTTTGGCGGGACCCCTTAGCCCTACCCTGAAACCGTCGATTCAACCGACAGGGAGCACCCCAAGTGAATCAATCTGAATTTCGATACCTCGACTCGATCAACTGGACCCCGGAAATCATGCCGCGACTTCGCGCGCTCCAAGAAAACGATCCGGTCCATTGGTCAGCCGTCGACGAGGTCTTCGTCATCACTCGTTTCGACGATGTCGCAGCCATCTCCAAGAATCAGGAGGTCTTCACATCGGCCGAAGGCGTCCGCCCTTCCAACCCGGCAAAGATCGGGTTAATCGATGAAGCCGAACCCCGGCACGGAAAACTTCGGGGCATGATCAATCGAGGCTTCACGCCCAGAATGGTCAAGCACCTCGAGGAGATTTTTCGAGACATCACTCGAGAAGCCATCGATTCAGTGGCCCGTGAGGGGCATTGCGATTTCGTCAAGGCGATTTCGGTCCCCCTTCCGCTGCTGCTCATCGCCGAAATGCTGGGCGTTCGCCGCGAAGATCGAGACCGCTTTCATCACTGGTCCGATGCCATGATTGCTGGTGACGGGAATTTCGATAAACCCGAAATTATGGCGGCCGCCGGCATGGCTTTCTTGGAATACTCAGCCTATCTAAAAGAGGTGATCGAGGATCGACGGGCCCATCCGCAGGACGACCTGATCACAATCCTGGTCAATGCCAAAGATGATGGTCTCCTCACTCGATTTGACCAGAACGAGAACGTGAACCAAATCACGGGAATCGACCACGGAGACATCGCCACCGACGAGCTCATCATGCTTTGTACGATTCTTCTGGTGGCGGGCAACGAAACCACCCGCAACGGAATTTCGGGGGGCATGCAGCTTCTGATCGAGCACCCGGAACAGCGTCAGCGGCTGATCGACGACCCCTCTCTGATCCCCGCCGCCGTCGAAGAAATGCTCCGTTTCATCTCGCCGGTCAACAGCTTCTCGCGCACTGTCACTCAAGACACCGAGCTCCACGGCGTTTCGATCCGGAAGGGGGATCGGGTCTTCATGGTCTACCCAATCGCCAACCGCGACCCTAGAACTTTCAAGGATCCAGACGTTTTCGACATCACTCGGAATCCGGCGCACCTCGCATTCGGGATTGGCAGCCACTTCTGCCTTGGGGCCAATCTGGCTCGGATGGAAATGCGAGTGGCTTTTACAGAGCTGCTCAGACGAATCCCGGACATGTCCTACACCGCCGGAGGCCCCACCCTAGCGCCCTCAGCCTTGGTCCGGAGCTGCACCGCGATGCCGGTGGCGTTTACCCCGGAGACTTGAGGCCAAGGCACCGGGCTCGACGCCCTCGCGAATCGACACAGGTCGTCCAACCGTTGGCCCACAATGGCGACCGGCTCAACGACCGAGAAGAGCTTCGCAGAGCGACGCAAAGCATGCATCGGCGATGTCCGTCATTTCCGCATCCGTTCGGTCCTGAATAGGATGAGGCACGTACACTGCAGCCGGCTCCGCACCGAGCGCCTTAGCCTGCTTCTCGGCCCCGTCCTCGAACACATGACTCGCAACAAAGACACTCGGGATACCGAGAATTTCAAGGTTCACCGTGTCGTGCACACTGCACGACGTGCAGCTGCCTCAATCAGCCAGCGCTTCGACAACCGCCTCGCACTCTTCCGCGATCTGTCGACGCACATCCACCGGCGCGGGCTTCGTGAAGGTGGGCTTTTTGTAGCGACGGACCTGAGCCCCTTCTTGCCGGAAGCGCGCTTCCAGTCGGTCGAGGAAAATATCTCCACGGGCCTTCGAGATATCCAGCAGTCCCAGGGACAGCCCCTTCAAAGTCGGAGGCCGCGGCAGGCGGGCTCGTCCAACTGGCTCGCTCTCGGCTGTCGGATCGAGGACCACCGGCCCAGTCGCTTGAGAACTCATCTCGTAATCTCCCTGACCACGGGCTGGCTTCCCATTTCGCCCGTCACCCAGCCACCAATCATCGCTGAAAATAGCCCCGCTTCGCCACCGCAGTGAACAATCAAGATCCCTCCCGGCCGAAACTTAGGAAGCGCCTTGACCTGAATATTTTCTGGGACACCCTCCGCCACGCCTCCCGCGCCCCGCACCAACTCCTCGGTGGGAATCAGCAGCAACTCGTGGAGGCGCGCCAGCAGCTCTTTCTTATCCCAACCGCCCTCGGCGAAGACCCGCGCGTGTTCGGGTCCGATCGCCAAAAGGCAATCAAACGCCATCACGGCTTTCGGGTGATGAAGGCTCCTGAGGTTCATCGCGTAGCTACGAACTAACGACTCTGGATCCCGCGCGAGCTGATCCACGATCGTCCGGGGTCCCTCACCCGGGAAAAGGGTCACTGTACTCTGGCCCGCCGTCGCTCCCAAGTCAGTAGAAAGCGGGGACCACGGGGAGCCCTCTTCATCTTCCGCAAAGCAGAATCCAACTTTTCCAGGGTTGCCGAAGGTGGCTCGGTCAATTTCCCCGGGGCGACCTCCACCAACATTCCGTATAACCAATTGAAGCGCACGCCCAATCGTTGAGTTGGCTCGATTGCCCTGGCCAAAAACATTTCGCCCCGAGTTCATGCCCAATGCCCGACGAATCGGACCATTGACGATTAAAACCGGACCCGCCGTCATGGTTGTCGCCAGCAATCCGTGAATATTAAAGGCCTCGGTACAAGCGGCCTCTACTGCGGCCAGAACCACAGGCAAATATTCGGGCTTGCAGCCAGCGAGCACTGCATTGACAGCCACTTTTTCGACAGTGCATGGGGCTAAGTCCGGAGGAACGTGGGCTACGACCTCGTCGGGGTTACGGGACGTCCCCTCAAGCATCGCAAGAACCCGACGCTCGGTGGGCGGCACCACCGGCAGTCCATCGGTCCAGCCGCGCTCGTAGAGGGCTTCCATCTCATCCTCAGCGCTCCCGAACTCGATCCGCCGAGACTGAAGCGCGTGATCGCCGAAACGAACCCGGAGATCGAGCGCCACTTCCGGATCAACAGAGGCGGAGCCACACCCCGGCCGCAGAGCCGGCAACCCTGTCCCCAGCCCCCCTTTGCCGCTGAGCGCCTCCCAGTCTTTACGATGCCATCCTACGGTCCGTTCGACCTCGACACCTTCATCCACCCGAAGGAGAGTCGGGACGACTTCGATTTGATGGAGGTAGGAACGCTCGAGGCCCGTGTCATCAACGGGCTGCAAAGACGCTGGAAAGGAAGGGTCATCTTGTGTGTAGACCGTCACGCTCAGCTTCTCAGCCAGCCCCTTCAATACGGGCACCACCAGTCCACACGTGGGGCAATCTCGCTTCACGAAAGCCACCAAGCCATCGGGCAACGGTGGGCGTTTGACTTCAGGGGGCATAGCCGATCTCCTTTGGAGAAAATAGCCCAGTCCAAGCGCACGAGGAATTACCCTGCTTTCCCTCGCGGTGCCCCCGGCAAAGCCAAAGACTCTCAACCGGCGGCGCCTAGGCGAGCCAATCCGCAGGACAGGGGATTCTGATGGTTTTGCTTGGCGAGGCGTCATCGATGCATTACGCTCGGCGTTCTTCATTCGATGCGTCGGTTCACCGGGAGGCACGATGGCTGATTCGTCCGAAGCGCGCTCAAAAAGCCTGCACCACGTCGCGTACGCGACGCGAGACCCTGAAGCAACGTATGCGTTCTACAGCGGTCAACTCGGAATCCCGCTTGTCCACGCGGAGAATCACAAGCAGGGCGACGGTTTTTTTCGCCACTTCTTCTTCGATATGGGACGAGGTGACTATCTCGCTTTTTTCGAAATCGGAAACGTGGGCGAATCAGAGGACTACCGCACAGATATCTCGACGGGTGCCGGACTCCCCGTATGGGTCAACCACGTCGCTTTCCGAGTGGACAGCCACGAAGAACTTGACGCGATGAATGCCCGCATGCGCTCGCAGGGTGTCGAGCACATCCATGAAGTGGATCATGGCTGGTGTCGGTCAATTTATACGGTCGACCCAAATGGAATCATGGTGGAGTTTTGCGTCACCACCGACCCAAAAGCTTTCGAGCAAACAGAAGAAGAAGCTCTGCGGCTCCTCAGGCTTCCGCCCGATCAAATTTCAGAAGACAGCCGCAAGGAACCCGCCTCCTCCACACGTTCTTAACGGCCACTGCCTCTAACTTTCATCCGCCCTTCACATCAACCGGGCGGCCCGAGCGCCCGGGAAGCACGCGCAAGCGAGAAGTATGTTCGTCGACTTTCTCCAATTAGCGGCTGGGCTGACGATCCTCGTCGCGGGGGGAGAGTTGATGGTCCGAGGCGCCTCCTCTCTCGCTCGACGCCTCGGCGTCTCCAACCTCATCATCGGCCTAACAGTCGTGGCTTTTGGGACCAGCGCCCCTGAGCTGGCTGTCAATATCGGCGCCGCGCTCAACAACGCCGGCTCCCTCGCCTTCGGCAACATCTTCGGGTCCAACATGGCCAATATTGGCCTGATCATCGCGCTCGTAGCCATCCTTCAACCCATCCCAATCCAGAATATTCTGATTCATCGCGAACTACCGATGCTCATCTTGGCCACCGCCGCAGCCCTGGTCATGGCCTTTGACTCCGAACTCGGCGGGGAGCGGAATGCCTACATGAGGACCGATGGCATCGTCCTTCTGTTTTTTTTCGTCATCTTTCTCTACTACACCATCAGCGACTTGCTGAATCGCGGGCAAGATGGGGGGGAGAAGGCGGTCGGTGATGGCACTCCACTCGTTGAAATTCCGGAAGAGGATGAACTCAAAACCAATGGGGGACTTGGCCGAGATGCGCTTCTGACACTCCTTGGACTCGTGGGGCTGATTGGTGGAGCCAAATTGACGGTGGAAGGAGCCGTCGGACTCGCCTACGCGTTTGCTGTACCCGAGGTCGTGATTGGCCTCACAATGGTTTCTCTAGGCACGAGCCTCCCCGAATTGGCCGCGGGCCTGTCTTGCCTGCGCCACGGAAAAGCAGACATGGCCGTGGGGAGCGTGATCGGCTCAAATATCTTCAACACCTTGCTCGTCGCCGGCGTCACGGCCACGGTTCATCCCATGATGATTCCCCCGAGCGGGACCGTTGACCTCATCGCGACCTGCGGGATGTCTTTACTCTTCGCGCTCACGGCCTACACCCGAGGCAATGTCATCATTCGTGCGGAAGGTGTCTTGCTGATGGTTGTTTACGTAACCTACTTGGTCTGGCGAACCATCTACTACGCGACCAGCTAATGAATCCCCAATGCCGGAAAAAACAAAGCGCTCACAGCGAATTTTCGATCAGCAGGATCGCCCTCCCTGCATGGGTCGTACTCACCCTGCTCTTGCTCGTGAAGGTCAGCCCCGCCCATCCTCTCGCACCCGCTCTTCTCGAATTGAATGCAGACGAAAGTGGAGTCACCTCCGTTCTCTGGAAGGTCTCGCGACTTCGGCCCCGCGGCCAAGATCTGCAGCCCGAGCTTCCTGCGGACTGTCCCGTCATCAGCCCGGTCGAGGAATCCGGAGACGCCCAGAGCGTCTCCCTGACCTGGACGATCGACTGCGGGGCATCGGGTCTTGTCGGGCGGACTGTGAGTCTCGCCAGCAACGGGCCGATCCAGATCGACGTACTACTTCGAATTTCGCTTCCTGACGGTCGTCTCGTCCGAGACGTCCTCCGCAAGGGAAACGCGAGCATTGAGATCCCTGCTCGGCAAACTAAAATTCAGGTCGGCTGGGGCTATTTAATCCTCGGTTTCGAGCATATTCTTGGCGGAACAGATCACTTGATGTTTGTTCTCGGTCTGATGCTGTTGGTCATTGGCATCCGGCCCCTCGTCAAAACGATCACCGCATTCACTCTCGGACATAGCATCACCCTTTCATTGGCGACCTTGGGCATCACGCAAGTCCCGAGCGCTTTGGCCGAATTCCTCATTGCAGCCACCTTGCTCGCCCTCGCGGTCGAACTCGCCACACCCACCCGGGATCGTCCGGCCTTGATCCAAAGACATCCCTGGCTGATGGCGTGCGCTTTTGGCCTCGTCCACGGATTGGGCTTCGCTGGAGCTCTGTCCGAAGTCGGACTTCCCCAGCAAGAGATCCCACTCGCCCTGCTCTCTTTCAACGTGGGGATCGAGCTCGGACAGTTACTCTTTGTCTCCGGCATGGCACTGGTTGTGGTGATTGCCTCGCGGCCCCTGGGACGCTTGCCTGCCTGGACACGGAAAATTCCCGCCTACGCGATCGGCTCCTGCGCCGCGTTCTGGTCTCTTGAGCGACTCGAGGACATGTTTTAGGAATGCTGATTGGCTTTGTTCGCCCAGCCTTCGCGCCTCATCAAGAGGCGATCGGCCGGTAGCGAATCATCACTCGGGTGCCCTGATCCCAGCCCTTTTGAAAGCGCGGGGCCCACTTCCCCCATTCATCGGGATATCGCTTCGCGAATGAGGTCATCAGATGGCTGAACGTTTCGGAACTCGTATCCAGCGAGGCGGACGCCTTAAAACTGGGCTCCTGCCGAAATCGCCCCCCGGAGCGACCCACCGGGCCGACATCACCCACCCAAATCCGCGCCTGATCCAGGCCGTCACGCACAGCGGTCGCCTTCCATCGATCTCGCGCGGTAAAGATCACGGCATCGCCTTCGTCTTCAAAGAACCAGACCTCACCATGACAGCGACTCTCTTGACCATTCGAGCGCAGAGGTGAGACATAGATGAGCGGACTTGTCCGCATCGCCTGTTCGGTTTCCTTGGGCAGAAGATACTCGGACGCCCGCGCAGGAGACGATCGAAGGGGGAGGACCGCTGCAGTCAAGACGGACAGCGCCCCCATGATCCATTCACGACGCGTCAGGCCACCTTTTTCTTGAAGTCCCGGATCCAAACTCGGAGCCTCGCCATCCTTCATTTCCCTTGCCCTCTCTTTCCTTTTCCATCGCATGCGGCTCTACGCAACGTTGGCTCGTCTCAACTCAGGCGCCTTCCCCAGCGCGTGCCCCATAGAACCTTCATAAATTTCTGCAGGCCCTGATCGGCTTTTCGGTTGTAGGGATAGCGCTGGGTGCTCATTTTCCCCCCGCGGCGATCGATGAGAATCGGTTCGGCATGGCAATAACCTCGTAAGCCTGTCTCGCCATTCACTTGCCCCACGCCGCTTTCCCTTCGCCCTCCGAAAGGCGCCTCCTGAACCCCATACGTCATCGTCATGTCGTTGATGCAGACACTCCCGGTGTGCATTCGTTCGGCAAGGTTCATGCCTTTTCGGGAATCACGCGTCCAAACGTTTCCCCCGAGACCATAAACACTGTCATTGGCCAGCCGGAGTGCTTCTTCTTCATCTTGAACTCGCATGATGGGGAGGATCGGGCCGAAGGTTTCCTCCCGCATCAATTTCATGTCGTGATTAACATCCACCACAACCGTGGGTTCATAAAAGAGCCCCTTCAGCGCCGGATTCCGGCGCCCTCCGGTCAATATGCGCGCACCCCGAGCTCGAGCGTCGGCCATATGCTCTTCAATGATTTCGAGCTGACGCGGCCAGAAAATGGCCCCTACATCAAATTCCCCCTCAGAGCCCTGCCGGAGTGCCGCAACGCGCTCCACAACTTTCTCCACAAATGCATCCGCCAGGGAATCCACCACGTAGACGCGCTCGGTCCCGCAACAATATTGGCCCGTGTTCATCAAGGCGCCCCCGACCGCCCCGGCCGCCGCATAGTCGAGATGGGCGTCCTCGCAGACAATCATCGCGTCCTTGCCCCCCAGCTCAAGAGTGCAAGGAATCAGCTGCTCCGCGCAGGCAACAGCGACGCGACGACCTGTCTCGACACTCCCGGTAAACGCAATCTTATCGACTCCGGCGCAGCACAGGGCCGCTCCAGTTTCCCCGTCTCCACTCAGCACTTGGAATAGACCGTCAGGAAGCCCGGCATCGGAGAAAATGTCCGCGGCCAGCTGCCCTGAAAAAGGCGTGACTTCTGAGGGTTTGAGAATCACAGCATTGCCCGCCATCAAGGCTTGGATAGTGGGATTCATCGCGAGCACGAAGGGACCATTCCATGGACTGATCACACCGACTACGCCGAGAGGCCGGTAGACAATCCGAAGCTTCTTCATGAAGCGAAGCAGCCCATGCAGTCGCCGCGACTGAGGCTTTAGGATTTTGGCGGCATGCTTCGCATAAAAATTCATCGCGTCGCAGACGGCGTAGACTTCCATTTGAAGCGCTTCAGTCTTGGGTTTGCCCGTCTCCCGCATCACCGTTTCAATGATCTCATCTTGGCGCGCCAACAGGGCCTCAAGTCCCCGAATCACAAAACGAGATCGTTCCTCGATGGGCAGGGAGGACCAATCCAGCTGGGCTTTCCGAGCTCGTTCAACCGCCGCACGCGCATCCTGGGCATCAGCGACTTCGATTTCGCCGATCGGGTCGAGGGTGGCTGGATTGGCCAGAGCCAAGCGCCTTCGGGCCCCCGGAGAGGTTTCAATCGCCGTCACGATCGCCATGGATGGCGTCCTCCTTGGGCGCCGTCCCACCTCCCCTCAGGCGGCGGTTCGGCGCAAAAATAGGTGCAATCCTTGGAAGGGTACCCAATTCAGGCGTTGGACGGGGTCATCATCGAACAGTCTGGCCCCGGAAATTCAAGGCAACTGGCTACACTCAGCCGACGCCTGATCGAGGCGGGAGGATCGAGCAAAAAATGAACCCTGGGGCGCTCGCCGGCCGAAAGGTGCTTGAGATCACGGATGCCTCAGGGGCCTACTGCGGAAAACTGCTCGCCGATATGGGAGCAGATGTCATCCGAATTGAGCCGCCGGGCGGCGACCCCACTCGGGCCTTAGGCCCATTTTTTCAGGATCAACCGGGCCCGGATCGAAGCCTCTTCTTCCTCTACATGAACACCAGCAAGCGCGGCATTACGCTGGATTATACTCGGCCAGCGGGTCACGCCCTGCTCCTCAAGCTGGTGAGGCAGGCTGATCTTGTGGTGGAGAGTTACCCACCAGGCTTTCTGGCCCGCTATGGACTGGGCTATCCGGAGCTCGCCGCGGAGCGCCCGGGCATTGTCCTGACATCCATCACGGGATTCGGCCAAACGGGTCCGCATCGAGACTGGGCCTCGACGGACCTCGTGGCTGGCGCCGTCGGCGGCAGCTTATACGTCACAGGCGAGGCCGAGGACCCACCGGTCAGCCTCGCCGGACATCAAAATCACCTCATGGCCAGCACCACGGCCGCCGCCAGCAGCCTGATCGCACTCCGCCATGCGGGGAGAACTGGGCGTGGCCAACACGTCGACATCTCAATTCAAGAAACCACTTTAGCCGTTTCTCATATTTCAGGCGTGGGCAAATGGCTTGACGATGGAATCATTCCACGCCGAGTGGGATCCGGCCTGACCGCCTCGGTGCCCTCTGGCGCCTACCTCTGTCAAAATGGTCGCGTCTACCTGATGGTGAACCGCCCCGCCCACTGGGCGGCCCTGGCCCAGTGGATCCACGAAGAAACAGGCAACCAAGAGGTTCTGGATCCACTGTTCGAGGGGCCCTCTTCCCGAAGAATCGAATACCGCGAACTGCTCGACCTGTTCATCAGCGAACTCACTGAGCGACACACGGTTCAGGAGGTTTTTCAGGAAGGACAAAGGCGCCACATTGCCTTTACCCCCCTCTTCTCCCCGGCGGAAGTCGTGCGCGATGCCCATCTGGCCGCGCGGAATTTTTTTATCTCGGTGCCTCATGCCGCACAGGAAACCCTCCGTATGCCCGGAGCCCCATACCACCACGACGCGACCCCCTGGGCGATTCGCCGACCTGCCCCTCGCTTCGGCGAACACAATGAAGCCGTCTACTGTGGCGAGCTCGGGATTCGACCCGACGCTCTGCAAGATCTAATCGATCAGGGGGTCGTCTAAGGTGATCGAATCGCAACACGCCCTCGAAGGAGTTCGCGTCGTCGAGTTTAGTCAGGGAATGGCCGGTCCATGGATTGGCCGGATGATGGCCTGGTCGGGGGCCGAAGTGATCCGGGTTGAGTCTCACCGGGTTCCGGGAGTCGTCCGCCTTTACGTATCCCCTCACGAACCGGAGCGGGGCATTCAGCCAGAAATGTCCCCTTGGTTCACGGACTGGGATGCCGGCAAGCAGTTTGTCGCGATCAACCTCAAAAACCCCAAGGGAATTGAACTCGCCAAACGGCTTGTCGCACGCGCTGACATCGTCGTCGAGAACAACCGTGCCGGCGCAATGGAAAAACTCGGTCTCGGCTGGGACGTCCTGAAGCAGATCAACCCGCAGCTGATCGGGCTCTCGAGTTCGGGCTTTGGAAACCATGGCCCCCATGCCAGCTATGTGACTTGGGGCCCCAACATCGAAGCCATGTCGGGCATGATGCAAATGTCAGGCTTTCCCCACCGCGAGGGCGCAACAACCCAATATGCTTACCCCGACGCCCTCTCGGCTCTTCACGGCCTGTTCGCCCTTCTCTGCGCACTCGATCACCGCGATCGCACCGGCGAGGGGCAATGCATCGAGATTGCGCAGTTTGAAACGACGGTGGCCATGCTAGGCCCGGAGATGATGGGACAGTTGAACCATCAGAGGCCTCCCGTCAAGCTCGGGAATCGATCCCAAAATATGGCCCCCCAAGGGTGCTACCCCTGCTCGGGCGACGATCGCTACTGCGCGATCAGTATTCGCAACGACGAGGATTGGAAAAAACTCGGCGCTTTGCCGGAGCTGGGTTCGCTGCTGCAAGACCCGGAGCTCGATCATCTCGAGGGTCGCAAGCGCGAAACCGATCGAATCGACCAAGCCCTGACAGCGTGGACCCAAGCCCGTACAGCCGAACGGGCGGCCGAAGAACTTCAATCACTCGGGCTGTGCGCCGGCGTTGTGCAAAACACAGAGGATCAGTACTTAAACGATTCCCACCTCAAAGCCCGGAAAGCCTTCGAACAAATCCCTCATCTTAAAAAAGGCGAGGTGACCGCAGTGGGAATCCCACTCGGACTAACCGGAACCCCCGGGCGGACCACCCGGGCCGGAGCCGCCCTGGGAGAGGACAATGCGACGGTTTTCCGAGATTTGCTGGGGCTCTCGGAGGCCGAGTATGCCCAATTCGTTGAGGCCGGAGCCATTGAAGAAGACTCTCCGAACCTCTAACCAATCAAAAGTGGCCCGGTGATCGAGGCCGACAAATCACCTGCTTCACCCGCGGAGAGACCGAAATGCTCTGGAGTCACTCATCCCCCACTTGGTCGATCGAAAACATGCCGGATCTTTCCAATCGCCAAGTGGTAATCACCGGCGCCAATAGCGGAATCGGATTCGAGGCGGCACGGATTTGCGCTGACCGGGGCGCTCGGGTGGTTTTGGCGTGCCGAAACGAGCAAAAGGCTCAGTCCGCCCTTGACCGAATCCTGAGCGCGAACCCCTCTGCAAAGGTCGAATCAACGCCCCTCAACTTGGCGAGCCTCACCTCAATTCGGCATTGCGCCGATCACTTGAACGGTCGACTCGGCCACATTGACCTGCTCTTCAATAACGCCGGCGTCATGGCCCTACCCGAGAGCCGGACCGAAGACGGGTTCGAAATGCAGATCGGTACCAACCACTTTGGCCACTTTGCCCTGACGGGCCAAGTCTTGGAAGCGGTTTTGGCCGCTCCAGCCGGCCGAATCATTAACATCACGAGCAACGCCCATAAAATGGGACAAATGAACTGGCAGGATCTACACGGCTCAAAGCATTACCGGCCCTGGCCGGCTTATGCGCAGAGTAAGCTTGCCAATCTTTTATTCACCTATGCGCTCCAGCGCCGACTCGCCGCGGCGGATCAATCCGTCATCGCGGTCGCGGCTCATCCCGGCTACTCGGCGACGAATCTCCCTTTCACCACGGCCCAGATGAATCAGTCCTCTTTTCAAGAGGCCTTGGTGAAGCTGGGCAATTGGGTCATTGCTCAAGACGCGACCGAAGGCGCACTCCCCATGCTGCGCGCCGCAACCGATCCGAACAGCCAAGGGGGCGAGTATTGGGGCCCCCGAGGCCTATTCGAAATGACCGGAGCACCGATTGAAGTCAGCTCGACCTCACGCGCCCACAGCCGAAAGGATCAAGATCGACTCTGGGAGATCAGCGTCGAACAGACAGGCGTTGATTTCTCAGCCATCTCGCCCCCTTCAAGCCCTTCAGCGCAACCGTGACTGTGTCGCGGCTTCCATTGATGCGGAAGGAAGATTGTCTTGATGGGCGACTTCCTCGAGGCTGTTTCGCTGGTCTAGCCAGGACGATCGAATCGGCGATCCCCTCCTCGGGTACACTCGGAGGGCCGCAGCCGGCGCCATGCGGGACCGAGTCCGTCCGCCCCTTCAGCGCTCTGATCATCTAAATTCGGGCCGATTATTTTTTCGACTGGAAGAGCCCTCGAGGAGAATCCAATTGTTGAGAAAAACCCTACTGGCCGCTGTCGCCCTCATCGGAATCGCCCTAGGGGTTCTTTACCTCGCCGGGCTTGGCGCTTTCGGGCAGCATGAATCCCCCGGAAACGTGAGCCTCACTCCCCGCCCCGCCGACTCTCTCCAGACCACAACAGAGCGCGTTCAAGGCGCCGCAACGGACATCGGCGTCGCGCAGTCCAAGCAGATCCTTTTTGGCGATCTGCACGTGCATACGACATTTTCATTTGATGCATTCATGATGAGCCTGCCGAGCCGTTCGAGTGAGGGGTCTCACCCGCCCGCGGATGCATGCGACTTTGCTCGCTACTGTTCGGCCCTCGATTTTTGGTCGATCAACGACCATGCAGAGCAGATTACGCCTCGCCACTGGCAAGAAACCATCGAATCAATTCGTCAGTGCAACGCGGTCGCCGGGGAGGGAGAGAACCCCGATACGGTCGCCTTTCTCGGCTGGGAATGGACGGACATCGGCACGACCCCCGAAAATCATTATGGGCACAAGAATGTTGTTTTGGCCCATACGGATGCCGAACGGATTCCGACTCGACCCATCGCGGCGAGCAGCACCGTCGAGCGGGCCCGAGCGGGGCTCGCCCAAGTTTCCACGCCAATGATTGGGGCCCTCGCTTTGGCTTCTGGGTCTTCACGGGTTCAGGACTTGGCGCGCTACTTCGCAGAGCGGCGCGACCTTGATCTCTGCGAGGACGACGTCAATGTGCGTGATCTGCCGGGGGACTGCCTCGAAACCGCCGCGACCCCCAGTGACCTTTTTCGCAAACTCGATCAATGGGATGTGGATTCCATGGTGATTCCCCACGGAACGACTTGGGGTTTCTACACACCTCCCGGCTCAACCTGGGACAAACAACTCGCCCAAGAACACGACCCCAACCGCCAAACACTTTTCGAGATCTACTCCGGCCATGGAAAATCTGAGCGTTACCAAGATTTTCGGGCGGTCGAGTACGACGCAGCCGGCAAGATTCGATGCCCAGAAGCGACTGAGGCCTACACGCCCACTTGCTGGCGGGCGGGTGAAATCATCGAATCACGCTGCCTCGCTGAAGGCACGGAGGCCAAAGAGTGCGCCGGCCGAGCAGCGGTCGCGCGACAAAATGCCGTCGAGGCCGGAGGCCAGAACCACCTCACGGTGCCCGGCGCGCGACCCGCGGACTGGCTCGATGCAGGCCAGTGCAGGGATTGCGACCAGCCCGCCTTCAACTATCGACCCGGAGGCAGTGCTCAATACGTCCTGGCCATCGGCAACTTTGAGGATCCCGAAAAACCCAAACACTTTCGGTTCGGCTTCATGGGGTCCAGCGACAATCACTTCGCGCGACCCGGAACGGGCTACAAGGAAGTCAACCGTCACGGCTTTACAGAATCTCGGGAACAGGACCCCAATGCGTCCCTGCTTGGCGGAATTCTTCTGCCCGATCCCGTCGAGCCAGTCGCTGAATCAAAACCCTTCAATCCCGATGACCCGACAACAGGCTTTGCCCTGTTCCAGCTAGAAAGGCAATCCTCGTTCTTTACGACGGGCGGTCTGATCGCCGCCCATGCGACCGGCCGCGACCGCGACTCCGTCTGGCAGGCGTTGGAGCGAAAAGAGGTTTACGGGACCAGCGGTCCGCGCATCCTCCTCTGGTTCGACCTGATCAATCCCCCCGGAACACGCGGTCTCCCCGCACCCATGGGGAGCGAAGTTGAGATGAGCAGAACTCCCATCTTCCAAGTCCGCGCAGTGGGCTCTTATGAGCAGCGCCCCGGCTGCCCCGAATATGCAGTCAGCGGATTGGGCCCCAAAAAGCTTGACCATATTTGCAAGAACGAATGCTACAACCCATCGGACAGAAGGCGTTTGATTAGCCGAATCGAAGTTGTGCGAGGACGCCCCCAAGTGACAGCCGATGAAGACGTCACCCAGCTCATTGAAGATCCTTGGCGTAGTTTCCGTTGCCAGCCAGACCCTTCGGGTTGCGCCATCACCTTCACCGACCCTGAGTACGAACAGGCGGGCCGAGCAAGCCTCTACTACGTCCGAGCGGTTGAAACCCCCCAGCCGGGAATCAACGCCGACAATGTACGCTGTACCGATGACGCCGAAGGGCAGTGCATCGAGGCTCACCTCTGTACAGAGGCAGAGGATGAGTGCCTCGAACTTCAAGAGCCGGTCGCTTGGTCGTCTCCCATCTTTATCGACCCACCACAAAAGACTGCTTATCGCGCGATTCGGTAAGATGAGAGTTCGGCAATGAACCCAGCAAAACTCTCCAAGCAAAGTTCGAAGAAGAGGAAGCGAAAAATGGCTGAGGACTTCCAGTCGATTCAATTTGAGTCAAAGCGCGGCATCGCGGTCGCGACCATTTCTCATCCGCCGATCAATCTCATCACCCTATCCTTGTTTCGGGAGCTTGCAGCGCTGGCCCAAGCAGTGGAAGAAGACTCGGAAATTCGAGTACTGATCCTCAAAAGTGCGCTGCCGGATTTTTTCTTGGCCCACTTTGATGTGGAAGCCATTCTTCAATTCGACACCAAGGGCCCCGCCGAGCGTTCAAAGTTCAATGCATTTCACGCACTCTGCGAACGGTTTCGCACGATGGACGTCGTCACGATCGCCCAAGTGGAAGGCCGGGTCGGAGGCGGAGGAAGCGAGCTGATTTCGGCCTTCGATATGCGCTTTGGAGTGATGGGCCAAACGATCATCAATCAAATGGAAGTCCCCATCGGCATCCTGCCCGGCGGTGGGGGCACCCAACGGCTGCCTCGCCTGATGGGAACTGGGCGGGCGCTCGAAGTCATCCTGGGCGGGATCGACCTTGATGCAGCCACCGCAGAGCGCTGGGGATATTTGAACCGGGCACTGTCCCGAGATGAGATTGGACCCTACGTGGCCACCTTGGCGGGTCGAATCGCGTCCTTCCCCAGCGAGGCCGTTCAACTGGCTAAGCGCGCCGTCCACCGAGCCGAGGACCCCCTCGCAGAAGGACTGATCGAGGAGGACTTTCTTTTTCAAAGACTGCTCCGGACAGAAGATGCCCAGCAGAGCATGAGGCGCTTTTTGGATCAAGGCGGTCAGACGCCAGAAGGGGAACGCCGCATCGCAGAACTCTCTCTCGAAGTGGCCACCACCAAGAGCTGATTGCCTCCAGGCTTGCTCTGAGCCCTCCCCTTGGCTAACTGCCTGCCATGCCGACTCCCTCGCCGAGTGCGACCTTCAGCGCCAACGAGCGCCGCATTGTCCACTTCACCGGCTTCGGCCATGCCGCGACTCACTATGTTGAGCTCGTCTACCCGACCCTGGCGGTGGGGCTCGCGGCCGAAACGGGGTTGCCGCTGACCGAGGTTTTGGCCTGGAGCTTCGCGGGATACCTTCTCTTCGGACTCGGTGCGCTTCCTGCCGGAATCGTGGCGGATCACTTCGGCGCCCGACCGGTCATTCTCTTTGGCTTAATGGGCTCTGGACTTTCAGCCACCCTGGCGTCATTCGTGCCCACTGGCTGGCCCATCGCTCTCTGCCTCGCGGGGATCGGCGTCTCTGCGAGCTGCTATCACCCAGCGGGCACTGGGCTGCTCTCCAAAGCCGTCGCTGCACGGGGGCGTGCTTTGGGCATCAATGGGATCTATGGGAATGCCGGCATCGCCCTCGCGCCGCTGATCACCGCACTGCTCTCAGAAAAGCTTGGCTGGCGGGCGACTTTCGCTCTCACTGGCGGCGTTCTCCTCGTCGCGACCGCGGTTTTCTCTCGAATCGCATTTTTAGAACCGGAACGCGCGGCGGCGTCCCCCAATGCCCCTCAACAGGACAGCCACTCGACCTCCTCGAACCTCGGACTCTTTCCCTTTCTGGCCGTCTGCTTCACAGCGACGCTGGGCGGATTCATGTACCGAGCCAATACTGTCGCCCAACCTGCTCTTTTTGCTTCGGAAATTGACTTCATCGGCTATGGCGCGGCGGCCTCCGGAGCGATGCTGGTCGGCCTGGTCGGGCAATATCTGGGCGGTCTCGCTGCCGACCGATGGGAGCTCCGGGGCAGTTATCTCTTCTTTCACGCAGCCAGCCTGCCCCTCTTGGTCGCCATCGCTTCAACCACCGGCGTCTCGCTCTTGCTGACCTCGGCTCTGTACGTCTTTTTCGCCCTCGGCATGCAGCCCATTGAAAACAGTCTTTTCGCCGCACTGACGCCCGAGCGATGGCGATCCACCGCCTACGGGATCAAATTCACGCTGACCTTTGGGATCGGCTCGACGGCGGTGTGGCTTGTCTATGAAGTCGCTCGAAATGATGGCTGGCCGGCGGTCTACTGGGCGTTGGTCGGTTTCGGCATCGCGCTGATCGCAGGCATCGGCGGCCTTTATGCACTCACCCGTGGCCACGCGATTCGCAATCAATGAGACCCATCCGGGCTACGGCAAAAAACGCGCGCAGAGACGGGACAACCAAGCGCTGGGAAAGCGCCCCCGCTCTTCCGAACGATCCAAGTGTTCGGCCAAGTGGCGCACCGCAGTCACGCCCATCCAGCGAAAAGGTTCGGGTTCCCAGAGTGGAAAGTCTTCCCGCAGCCAATCCGCTTCAGTTCGATGTGTTCGCTTTTCTAAAATTAAATCAGCCAGAGTGGAGCCAATCCAGTACGCGCCCATGACCCCCTCGCCCACATAGCCTCCACCGAAGAACAATCCAGAAGCAGAGCTTCGCCCCACTCGTGTTCGGCCGTCTCGGGGAACCCCCAGCGGGCCGCCCCAACGGTGGGTAATTTCGGCGGACTCAAGCTGGGGGATCAACGAAAGCATCGCGCCGCGCACGCGATCGAAAATGGGCTCTCCGGACTCAAAGCGTGTCCGCGCCTTCGACCCGTAGGCGTAAATTCCCCGTCCACCAAAAGCCACTCGACCGTCCGCTGTCCGTTGGCCATAGACGGTCACCCTTCGCCAATCCCCGAACGTTTCCCGCTCCGCTAAACCGATCGAGTCCCACATCGAGTCGGAAAGAGGCTCCGTCGCGATCATCATCGAATGCAGCGGAATCAGTCGACGACGCCGACGATTGAGATTCGCGGTCAAACCCTCGGTCGCCAGCACGACATGATCAGCATGGATTTCACCCCGATCCGTTTCCAGCTGCTTGGAATGAATCCGCCGCACGGGCGATTGCTCGTGCAGCCTCACCCCTTGTCGTTCCACCACCCGGGCAAGACCCCGAACGAGTCGAGCAGGATTGAGAGCCGCCACATTCGCCGAATAAAGCGCGCCCGCGAAGGGGACCGAGCGCATTCGCTGAGCAGACTCTTCAGCGCTCAGAAACCGGTAGCTATCCTCCCCAAACCCAGCTTGGTGAAGGGATCGGACTTCCTCCCGAAGTCGAGGAAGATGGGCGGGAAGCCGAGCCAACTTGAGCGCACCCCCTTTCTTGAACTCACAATCGATCCCCTCTTTCGAGATGATCGCGCCGATTTCGTCGACCGCTGCGAAGAGGTCATTCTGAAGCCGCCGTGCAGCTTCTCCATGGCGTGGATCATGCAGCAATGAGCGGACCCCTGAGAGTTCCCCCATGCACCACCCGCCGTTCCGACCGGATGCGCCCGCACCGGAAATATCTGACTCGCAGATGACCACATCCAAAGAGGGGTCGATCTGCTTTAGAGCGTACGCGGTCCATAGCCCCGTATATCCTCCCCCCACAATCGCCACATCGCAGCGGATGGAGCCCTCCACGGCGGGTCTGGGCAGCAAGCTATCCGTCATGCTGTCGAGCCAGAAACTTTCCCGAGCGTAATTCCTCACCCCACCCCACTCAGAGCACCGTGGGGATGGCGCATCATTGGTCTGAAACAGAAAACATTCATTTACATTGACTCGAACAATCGGTAACTCGTCGGCGTGTCGGGCAAAAACAATGAAAACCCGGCCTCAAAAAAAACCGCGACAGCATTGGCCACGATAACGGCCGCAAGCAAAACCACCACCGCTCGGGAAAAGAGGCGAAGACGGCTTGGAAAAACAACGCTTTCGCGACTGACGAACAATAAACTCACACCCGCCACAAAAAGCAATGCCAGAAAAACCAACAGAGCCCACGTGTAAAGATGCAGACCTAGAAACGGGGCTCCATAACCGGGATCACCCGGGGCAATATGCAAGAGCACGTGACGGGCGGAAATCACGAGTCCGATCAAAGCCCCTACGATCAGCATCCCCCATGAACGGGACCATACTTCGGGTTCGATCTGACCTTCCCGAAGCCCCGCCCGAATGAGTCCGACCGGTCCAACCATGGCCAAAATCATCGCCATTCGCTCGAGGATACAAAGCGGGCAAGGGAATTCACCCTGGGCCAATTGAACATAGAACCCGCCCCATAGAACCCCCGTGACGACAAGAACCATGCCATGCAGGCCGACGAGAATCGCTTGCTGAATGCTCGACGCCGTCACAAGCCGATCGCTAGGTGCAGAGAGCTGTGATGAAAAAAGAGCCCGATCACGAGAGCACAACTCAGCCCAAAAAAAACGAGCGAACGGACCGGCTGGCCTTCAGATTGACTGAACGTCGTCCAAGCCAGCCAGAGGAAAATCAACGCTGCCACCATCAGAGCCTGACCTCAAATCGCCAAATCGAGCCGGGCTCTGCGATTCCGATGACCCCGACCAAGCCTGGCGTATCCCATTCCCTTCCGGGATTATGCCACGCCCTCAGCCCTCGAACATCGAAAGCGTTCGGAAGCCCCTCACATCGGATCTTCAGGGGGCGTGGGTGGCGAAAACTTCAAAACCCGTCTCCGATGCTGCCCCAAAGGCCATGACGTCGAAAACCTCATGTCGGCGGGGGTCTGGGTGCTCCATGCCGGGCGACCCGATCGGCATCCCTGGCACAGCCAGTCCAGCCAGCCTGGGGCGATCTTCAAGGAGACGCCGAATGTCCGAGGCCGGCACGTGCCCTTCGATCACGTAGCCACCCACCAGCGCCGTATGGCAGGCAGCCATCGCCCGCGGCACGCCGTTGCTGCGCTTGAGGGCCGTCAGATCCGGTAAATCCGTAGTTTTCACATCAAAGCCGGCCGCTTTCAGATGTTCGACCCACTGAACGCAGCAGCCGCACGTCGGCGTTTTGAAAACGTGAATCTGCTCGGCTTGGAACCCCCCGGAAGAAGGGTCTGGATCGGCGGAGGCCGGCGTGCCCTCAACCCCGCCCAGTAGCCAAAGGACAGTAGACGCGATCCAGACCAGGCCACGGCCCCGAAAAGAAGTCTTCATTGCTTGGTTCTCCACTCAGTCTCGCAGGCAGCGCATCCTCAAGATTAGAGGGCGTCAAGCCGAGCGCCCAGTCACGCGAGCCCGCACCCGGGGGACTCGCCACCAAACCAGACAAAACGGTACTTTCTCACAGGCGCCCCTCGAAATATTCCGTTCGGTCTGGAGTTCAGTGTGTCAAAACCCCAATCACGCATTGCCATCATTGGAGCGGGCCCGTCAGGCATCGCCGCAGGCCATGAGTTGCTCACCCAAGGTTTTCGGAGCTTTACCATCTTTGAAAAAGCCGAAAAGCCAGGAGGCACCTGGCACAATGAATCCTACCCCGGCCTCGCCTGCGACGTCTGGGCCCACTCCTATACATTTTCGTATGCGCCCAATCCGGACTGGACCGCCAGCTTCGTCGAGCAACCTGAGATCGAAGCCTACCTCCAACAGTGCGTCCGTGAATTTGGTTTGGACCCCTATATCCGAACCCAGACTCGAATCGCTCGCATGCGTTATCAAGAAAACGGAACCTGGCGCCTCACTACAGCCGACAATCAAGATCTCGAATTCGATGTAGTGATCAATGCGATGGGTAACCAGCACACGCCCCTCTTTCCCGAAGTTCCAGGGCGCGACCAATTCAAAGGTCCGAGCTGGCACTCCACTCACTGGAACCATGACCTCGATCTCAGCGAACTTCATGTCGCCGTCGTCGGCTCAGCGGCCAGCGCCGTGCAAATCGTGCCCGAACTTGCGCGCGCAAGCAAAAAAGTCACTGTGCTTCAGCGCTCGCCCAACTGGATCATGCCAAGGGGGCGAAAGCAGTATTCCAAGCGGAAAAGAAAGCTCTTCAAGCACGCCCCGCTCTATTTGAAAGGGACGCAGAAGGCGCAGCGGGCTCTCATGGGCCTCGTGCATCAAGCCGCAACGGTTGGCCACAAGCGGATGGACCAATTCGAAAAACGCGCGCTCCAATACATCGAACGGGCCATACCGGATCCGAAATTACGGGAAAAAGTCACGCCAAAAAGTCGCTTTGCCTGCAAGCGAGGGCTTGTCTCGGATGACTTTTATCCGGCCCTCAATCAGCCTCATGTTGAACTGGTCAACGATGGCCTTGCGGCAGTACGACCCGATGGCCTGACGACCAGCCGCGGCCGTGAGATCGATTGCGATGTGATCGTGTACTGCACGGGATATCGCATTTTAGATTTTGACCGGATCGATGTGGCCGGAAACGACAACACGGACCTGGCCGAGCAAATGAAGGAAGCCCCGGAAGCCTATAAGGGCATCGTCGTCCCGAACTTCCCGAACTATTTCTTCGCCGTCGGGCCCAATGGCCTGGTCCTCAATGTCCCCTATTTCGTGACCGTGGAGCAGAATATCTCAACCATCGTCCGACTGATCGTCGCAAAGGATGCGGCCAACGCGTCGTCCATCGAGGTCCAACCCAAAGCTCACCAAGCGTATAACGAATGGATGCGCCCGCGTTTCGCCCTTTTCTCCTGGGGCGATGGCTCTTGCAACAGCTACTACCGCTTTGATGATGGTCGTGCTCCCTTCTTGTTCCCGGGAGACTTCAAGACCTATAAAACACTGCAAGACGAGATCGGCGTTGCAGATTTTTCGCTCAACGAGCAAAGCCAGATCTAAAGGCATCTCACTGCGTCAAGTCGCCCCTCGAGATTCCCAAGAACCACCAGGAGAGCGCAATGTGGAAGGCCCTGCGGATGGACTGCCGGCGATACAGCGTCGGGCGGACACTCGTCGGTCGATTCGCCTGGCAGCTCGAGCGATGGTGGGGACTGCAGATCTACCGCATCGGCTGCCGCCCACTCAATGCGATCGATCTTGAACGCCAAGAATGTCCGCCAGAGCTGCACCTCAAACTCTTAACCCCAGAGGAACTTCTTGAGGCCTCCTCTGACCCCTCGCTCGACCTTCCCCGACCCGTCGTCGAAGCATCGATTGCTCGCCGAGATGTGATCGTCGGAGGATTCAGCGATTCGAATTTGATCGCCTACGTATTTGCCTCGATGGAGCTTGCCCCCCACGACCACTATTTTTCTGTCCGAGTCCAGAAGCCTTTCCGCTACAGCTTTAAGAACTTCACTCGCCCCGAGTACCGTGGGCGAGGGGTCAGCCACTTTGTGAACAACTTTCCGGAGCGCAATAAAGCTTGCATAGAACGCGGCTGTACCGATTCAATTTTCTTCATTGCCCTCTCTAACTTGCCTAGCCTCAGGGCGAATTCCAAGCTGCTGGGCACATCTTGGATCGGTTGGACTGTGAACGGTCAAACTTTCGGCCGTCGCTGGTCAATTCGATCGCGAGGACCCCGGCAAGCAGGATTTCAATTCATTCCTCAAACCAGCCGATAACGACATCGAAGAATAATCCGCCAAAATTCAACCGAGAAAACGACCCAGCGGTCCGCATCGGGAGGAAGTGCGATCATGCTCGATAATCTTCGCGAGGACGCGCGCCGCCATGGAACCTTCAAAGCGCTGCAATCCTTGTTTTGGTGGATACTCCACTCGC
>NHEP01000110.1 GCA_002171515.1 bacterium TMED88
CGAGGTACATCACGGCGACCCGGTCCGCGAGATAGCGAACGACCCCAAGATCGTGCGTAATGAACAAATAGGCGAGTCCCAACTCAGCTTGCAGATCCGCCAGTAGGTTCAAAATTTGGGCTTGGATCGAAACATCAAGCGCCGACACGGCCTCGTCACAGACAATCAATTTCGGCTCGACGGCGAGCGCTCGGGCAATACAAATTCGCTGCCGTTGACCGCCGGAGAATTCATGCGGATATCGCCAGATTTGATCCGGGTCGAGTTGCACTCGCTTAAAGAGTCCTCGGACTCGCTCCGTTCGTTCCGACTCATTACGCCCCAAGCCAAAACTGCGCATCCCCTCAGCCACGGAATCACGCACACGCATCCGGGGGTCGAGCGAGGCCATAGGGTCTTGAAAAATGATCTGAAGATCACTCCGATAGGGACGCCAAGCGGCGGGGGACAGCCTCTGCAGATCGACCCCCTCAAACTCGATCCGGCCTTCTTGGGAAGGCGTCAAACCCAAAATCGAGCGCCCCACCGTCGTCTTGCCACAGCCCGACTCTCCCACCAACGCGAGGGTGGTCCCGGCCTCGATTTCCAAATTCACATCCGTCACAGCTTGAACGTGGCCCACGGTTCGACGGAAGAGGCCCGCCTTGATGGGAAACCAAGTTCTGAGACCCTCAACACGAAGCAGCGGCGACGTCATCACAAGCCCTCCGGTGTTCCACCAGCCCAGCCGTGGCCGCTCTGGGAATCTGCCTGTGAAACGGCGTAACAAGCGACTGTGTGCCGCGGCCCCTGGTCGGTGAATTCAGGGAGACTCTGGGAACACTGGTCCATCGCCCGCGCGCAGCGGGATGCAAAACGACAGCCCAAGGGCCAGTCCGAGGGCGACGGCACCATGCCCGGAATTTCCGGCAAGCGCTCTCCGGATGGTGCCAGAGCGGGCATCGAGCGAAGCAAGCCCTGGGTGTAGGGATGCTTCGGGGTTTTAAAAAGCGCCGTGCGCGGCGCAGTTTCGACAATTCGGCCCGCGTAGAGGACCGCGACGCGGTCGGCCAGTTCATTCACAATTCCGAGATCATGGGTAATCAGAAGAATCGACATTCCGGTCTCTTCCTGAAGCTCTTGAAGCAACCGTAGAATCTGAGCTTGGACTGTCACATCGAGGGCGGTCGTGGGCTCGTCGGCGATCAAAAGGCGTGGACGAGCACTCAATGCCATCGCGATCATCACTCTTTGCTTTAATCCACCAGACAGTTGATGCGGATAAGCGTTCACCCGCTCAGCCGCATCCGGAATACCCACCTGCTCGAACAGCTCACGACATCGATCTAAGGCTGCCCCTCGACTCACACGCTCGTGGAGCCGGATCGCCTCAACCACTTGTTCCCCAACGCGAATGACGGGATTGAGGCTTGTCATCGGCTCTTGAAAAATCATCGCAACGCCGGACCCCCGAACACTGCGCATCGATCGAACTGAAAGATCAAGAAGCTCCTGGCCATCTAGTCGGACAGAACCGGCCGTGATCCGGCCCGGTTTAGGGACAAGTCGCATCAAACTGAGTGCAGTCATCGACTTCCCCGATCCGGACTCCCCCACCAAAGCCAGGACCTCGCCGCGGCCCACCTCAAAATCCAAGGCGTCCACGATGGGAACGTTCTTCTGCGACATCGGAAAACAGGTCGTGAGCCCCGCCACCTGTAGTAACGCTGTCATCGCTCATCCTCGATCGTTCGAGGGTCCAGGACATCGCGCAACGCGTCCCCTACAAAATTGACAGCCAGAATCAGGCCGAAAAGCGCCGTCCCGGACGCCGCAATATTCCACCAAACGATCGGATCCCTCGACAACTCATTTCGAGCCTGATCAATCATTTGACCCCAGCTGCCATCCACCCCAATTCCAAGCCATGACAAAATCGCTTCAGACAGAACGAGGCCAGAGAACATCAAGACAAAAGTGATGATCACGAGGTGCATCAGGTTCGGCAGGATATGTCGCATCACAATCTGAAATTCCGAAACACCTAAAGAGCGAGCCGCTGAAACGAATTCGAGTTCACGCAGCTTCAGCGTCTCTCCTCTCGACACCCGACAAAATCCTACCCAGCCGGTCACCGCGAGGGCAACGCACACGGCCAGAGTGCTCTTCCCCATCACCATAATCAGGGCAATCAGCAGGAGAAGACCCGGCATGGAGGCCAATGTCGTCATCAAAAAGAACACAACGTCATCAATGCGGCCTCCAAAATAGCCCGCTGAAATCCCAAACAGCAAGGCCAGTGGAATCGCAATAAGACTCGTCAGACCACCGATCAAAAGTGCGACACGCGCGCCTTTGAGCGTTAAGTAGAAAATATCACGACCGATCATGTCAGTCCCCAGCCAATGCCGGCCTGGGTAACGCAGATCCCCTCCACCATAGAACTCGGCCTCGGCGAATGGAGCGGAGTAGCTCTTCTCCTGGTTCCCCCCGAAGACTCGGTCGATCACGCTTCGGGCCTCGTGTCGGGCGACCGTGTCGACGGCGAGCGAATCGCCTCCCACCCAAGCCACGCTATCAAGAAGCGCGACAGCCACGTAAACCCCCGTCACAAGAAGAGCGAATCGGCGCCGGCGCCAAAGCGAAACAAAGGCCGAAGACCAAAGCCGCGAGCGACGGACCATCCAGACAGTCACTCCTGCAGCAAGGAAGAGCGCTGCGACAATTCCATTTGAGGCCAGGTGAGACTCCACTGCCTCTCCTTACTCAAGCCGAACGCGCGGATCGACCAACGCGTAAGAAAGATCGGTCAAGATTTGGCCCACCACAAAAAGCAGAGACCCGATGTAAACCATCGTGCGCAAAACCGAGAAGTCGTTCCCCTGGATCGCGTCAACCGTAATCGCACCCAAGCCCGGAATACCAAAAAAAGACTCCAACAAGAGGGAGCCTGTAAAGAGAAAGGGGATCGCCACAACAATTCTTGTCAGGAGGGGGATCAGTGAATTACGAAAGACGTGCCGGGACATAATGCGAATTTCTCCGCAGCCCTTTGCTCGCGCTGTCCGAACATAATCGGTGTTACTTTCCTCCAGAAAGACCGTTCGGTAGAAACGAATATCGCCTCCGAGACCATTGGCCACGCCAATCATGATCGGCAGCGCCAAAAACCGCACGATGACTCGAGGGTCTGAGTCGAATCCCGAAATCGGAAACCAGTGAAGCACTTTTCCCACCAAATATTGGGCACCGATGATATAGAGCAGAACAGAGACACTCATGGCCAAGACGGCCAAGATCACTCCAGCCCGATCGATATACGTCTCCCTAAAGAAAGCAACTAGAAGAGACAACGGAATCGCCACAAGGACCGAAAGGACGAAGAGCGGGATCGTGAGGGCCAAGCTCGGGCCCATGCCTTTGCGAATTCGTTCGAGGATAGGCGTATCATCGGCATCGCTTCGCCCGAAATCAAAGGTCAGCATGCGGCGGTAATGCTCGACCAGCATATTGTCAGCCCAGTGACCAGGCGCGGGAAAAAGCGGCTTATCGTAGCCGTGGTTGACCTTCCACTGCTCAACCACAGCTGGCGGTACCCGTTCTCCCAAAGCCTTCCTGGCAATGTCATCAGGACTCGTCACAGCAAAAAAGAGAATAAAGAGGAGAAAAAGCACTCCGAAGACGACGACCGCTCCGTAGCTCAATCGACGAATCACGTAAGCCCCCACTACTGACGCTCCCGCATAAAAGTCATCACGCCTGGAACAATCAGCGCAATCAGCAAGACAAGTCCCACCCAAATTGGCCACACAACCGGGCGATTCCAGTCTTTGCGCAGTGATGTACGTTCAGCCGGATCCAAGTCGCGATACTTCGTCATCGGAAAAGACATGCCGAAAGGCTTAACGTTCTCGAGCCAGCCCTGAAAGAGGGCATAGTCCTCGCGATGAAAGAGCTCAATCCAAGGGCGCTCAACCTCTAGGATCTCCCGCATCTCTTTAATTTCTGCTTCACGCTCCGCCCCGTTCGGCCGCGACTTCATCGAGAGATACAGATCGTCGAAGCGGTCGTTCATAAAATTTGCCGTGTTGGGGCCACCGCTTTTTGAGCGGGCGAGGTCAGACCAAAGCAGAAAAAGAAAATTCTCAGGGTCTGGATAGTCCGCGACCCAGCCCCACATAAAAATCTGATAGGCCCCGTTGCGCACTTTTTCTTGGAACTGATTGTAGTTGGTCGCCTCAACCTTCACGTCAATCCCCAGTTGCCGCCACGCATCAGTAAAAAAGCGGTACTGGAGCAGACCCTGGGCGCTGGTGTCGTAGGTGTCAAAGCTCAGGGTGAGCGGTTTTCCTGTATTTGGATCAATGCCTTGGGGATAGTCTGCTTCAACCATCAGTTCACGAGCACGTTCAAGATCGACGCTCCGGTAGGGGTTCGCATAGGCCTCGTCATATCCAAACAGGCCCGGTGGCAGCGGTGACTGAGCAGGGATCCCGCGTCCATTGGTAAAGATTCGCGTATACTCTTCACTGTCGATCACCAAGCTCATCGCCTGACGAAGCCTTCGAGCACGTTCCCCGCCCGGACGCCCGACGGTATCGTCATCCAAATTGAACCCTATGTAGAAAATCGTAGGCTCGACTCCTTTTTCGAGACGAATCCCCATCTCCTCCATATCGGCCGAAAGCCCACCTTCGTCGATGACCTGATCAAAGCTTTCCTTGATCACCCCGGCAGCATCATAGTAGCCCTGCAGGAACTTATTGAAGTAGGGGATGGCTTCCTTCTCTCGCCGAAACTCAACTCGATCAATAAACGGCAGCGGCTTCCCAGCCCATTCGGGTGCCAAGAGTCCGGCCTCGAGATCTCCCGGCGCGCCTTGCGACGGATAAACCGCACCCGGCGCGGCCCATTCGGGGTGCACAGCTCCATACCAATTAGGATTCGCCTCGAGAACCATTCTGGATTGTCGGTCATAGTGCTGAAGGCGGTATGGACCACTCGCAATGGGGTGATCCGCAAAACGCGGACGCCCCTCTTCTCCATCATAAAAAGCAATGGCCTCCCAGGGCACCGGAGAAGTGAAGGGCATCGCGAACCAATATTGAATCTGGGGATAGTCCGAACGCACAGACACCTCAAGCCCATGGTCACCCACTGACTTCACGCCCTCGATTCCACCCAGCGCAGCGTACTGCTCATGAACGGGCAAATTTGAGAAAGCGAGGTCCTCTTCGCGACGCTGCGTCAGAGCCTGCCCGAATTCCTGAAAGCCCTGAATATTCGAAAAAGGCTCAACCACCGGGCTATTGACCGCCGGATCCGCCAGGCGACACAACTCAAAGGCGACGTCGGCCGACACGATTTCACGCGTCATGCGGCCGGGCATGCCGAGAGAAAAGGCCGGATCATTTTCGTATACCATTCCCGGTCGAAGGCTGAATCCATACACGGTGTAGCCCGCTTGCCCGGGACGCTGAGTCGGCAAGTCCGTCGCAAGCCCGGGAATCAGTTCGTAGGGACGCTTCAGGTAGTGGTATTCGAGCAAGGTGTCATAGACCGACCCTGTGATCGCATGCGCCCCAGTGTCGTAGGCCACAGCTGGATCCAAGGAGCGCGGTGCCTCGCGAAAAGATGAGTAAAGCACTTTCTCACCCGCCTCAGTGGGTGGATAGGGGTTGTTGTTGCAAGCGACCCAGGCCAGCGCCCAGATGCTCGTCAAACCCAACAGGCGAGCAGCCGAACAGGTCGACATTAGAGTCATTACCGCTTCGCCCCAAGGTCACTCCGCGACCAGTCTTCCGGAATACGCTCTGTCTGAAAACTCGACGTTTTCTTCGGCAGATCCAGTTTAAACAGAGCATCCGGCAGCTGATCTTCTACTTGCACGGCGCTGTATCGGAGTCGGGCTCGTGCGCTGACGCGCGGAAAATTCAATTCGATTTCATACGGAAAGTCGATCTTCATTCCATTTGGACGATCCAAAACGCGATAGTCCTCGAAAACCGCTCGCCATAACGCTGCGCCGTCGGGTCCAAAATGACTCGCTTCGATGAGTCGGCCCTTTGGGTCAAAACGGTAGTCTTCACGCACGACGCCCTTTGCATCGAACCGTTCGACGCTCACCTCCCCATTCTTGAACCCCCAGGACGTTCCCGTCGTCAGTTCCGGCGAAAGGCGAACGCTTCCGAGGAGGAGTTCGACCGCCCGCGGAGGATCGAGGTCGATGCGAGCAAAGCGCCAGAGAAGGCTTGAATCAACCGGCCCCTCCTGGAGATCCCCGTCCCGTGCGTCATAGACCTGGTAGCGATGGCCATCGGTGACCACAACAGCTGCGAGTTGAGCGAACAGCCCTAAAATTTCGACCCGAAGGCGAGCCGGACGTTCTACGGCCATACGCTGAGGCCGGTCGAAGCTCAGATCTGGGGCGTCGAGATCGAGGCGGGCCCGTGCGCGGATCGCCTGGGGCTCTAATCCCCGAGATGCCAGTGCTGAGAGCCATGCCTTGGGACGCGGGTCCGCGGGCTCCAGCGGCGCTCCAAGGTCGAGGGTACGACACCCGAGGAACAGCAAAACCGGCCACAGCCGCACCCAGCCCCGAATCACTGGCGTCCCGTATCCGGCGGCGGCGTGGCACCGGCTCCATCACCCAGGACTCGGCGTAGACGTTGAAGCTTCCTAAACAAATCCGGCTGTTCATCCACCCTGGGGCCCTGACGAGCGGCTTGGCCATAGAAGTGAAGGGCCTTCGCTTGTTCATCGAGCATCAAATACACATCCCCCAGATGCTCCGAAACAACCGGATCACCCCCGGTCAATTCATCCGCGAGGGTGAGTTGTTCCAACGCCCGATCGAGCAACTCAAGCCCTTCCTTCCGACGCTTTCCCTGCAGTAATGGCCTCGCCTTTTGAGCATAGAGCCAGCCAAGACTGTCGAGAATGTATCCATCGCGAGGCGCGAGGCTCACTGCCTGCTCGATCAGCTGCTCGGCTTCGTCGAGATTTTGACCTTGCTCCGCCCAAGTGTAACCAATGTAGTTCAGAGCCTGGGCGTTCTCCGGGTTCTGATCCAGCACGGCCTGCATATAGACGAGTGCCTGCTCCGTGTTTTTCTCGATGCCATACAAAACACCCAGCTGATACAGAACTTCTTCGTCATCAGGAGATGCCTCGAGCATCTCCTGCAGGAGCGCAACCCCGCCTTCAAAATCGTCGGTCCGAGCCCTGAGCGAAGCCGCGTGAAAGTCTAGGCTTCGATGCGGCCTGAGTGCTCGCAATCTTTCAATTTCAATCAGCGATTCTTCCAGTTGGCCGGATTCTTCCAAAAGGAGCGCCAGCTGAAGCCGAGACTCAACGAAAAGAGGGTGACTCTCGGGAACCATTAACAGGTATTCTGAAGCGTCTTCGCGCCGCCCCATGGCCCGCAAGACTTGCCCGAGCGAATACGCGAATTCGTAGTGATCGGGGTGCTGGGCCAGAGCAAGCCGAAGCCGAGCCTCGGCCTCTTCATAGTAACCCGCACTGAACTCAAGAGAGGAAAGTCGCCGCAAGACCTGCAGGTCGCCCGGGTAAAGCTCTGCGATTTCACGATAGGTCTGAATGGCGCCTTCCATATCCGAGAGAGCAATCTGCGCCTCCCCCAGACTCACCAGAGTGCCGTAGTGCCCGGGATAGTCAGCAAGGACTTCCTGATAGATTTCTGATTCGCCCGCGCGATCACCGTTGGCCCGACGAATTCTCGCCAACCGAGCGTAAATCACGAACCGATTGGGATGGGCCTCCAGCGCCTGCCGAAGCGTGGCCTCCGCGTCGGCCACTCGCCCCGCTCGTTCGTAGGCTGTTGCAGCGGCCATATAGGCGCTCAGATTATCCGGCTCCTCGATCAACAACTGCTCAGCGAGGGCCAGCGACTCGTCGAGCCGCCCTTGCTCTAAGTAGACCTGAAAGAGAAGAAGCGTCGCCGCTCCATTGATCGGCTCCCCGGCTTCATCCCGGAGAACAGCCTCCAAGCCAACCGCGTTTCGCGTAACACGATACAGCCGGCCCAGAAAAAGGCGTCCATCGAGATCATTCGGATCCAACGCAAGCCCGACCTCGGCCTCGCTCACGGCGGCATCAAAATCTTCCGTTTCAGCAGCGAGACGAGCCGACTTAAACCTCAGTGTGGCCGAAGTCGGATCCTTGACGACGGCCCGCGTGTAAGCTTCTCGAGAAGCCTGCAGGTCGCCGCCCCGAGAGGCCAACTCCGCCACCAGCACATCGTACTCCGGCCCCACTTCGGTACGGGCAACGCGTCCGGAATCAAAAGCGGGCGTCAGAGGCGTTTCATGGGGCGGGCGCGTCGCACAGCCAAAACCCCAAAGCAGCACAACGGCGGCCACCCAGGCGCAACGGCCCAAACGGAAACCCCTGTCGGCTGCCCGCTTGATCATGCCACTCCCATTGACCCCAGATCGATCACAACAGGCCCCGGAGAGATCCGCACAGGACGTGCTCCGTCGATTTGGCTTGAACGCCTCAACTGGAGAGATAGCCGCTCTTCTCCAGATACTCGATCAGGGTGGCCACACTCTCCTCCAGGGTCTGCGAACCGGTATCAACGACCAATTCCGCAGCGGCCGGCTCTTCGTAAGGGGCCGAAATCCCCGTGAACTCAGGAATCTCGCCTGCCCGGGCTTTCTGATAGAGCCCTTTCACGTCACGGCCTTCGCAGACTTCGAGGCTCGCCGAAACATAAACCTCAACGAAGTCGCCGTCACTCATGATTTCCCGAACTTGATCCCGGTCCGCGCGGTATGGCGAAATAAAGGAACTAAAAACAATCGCGCCTCCGTCGGTAAACAGCTTGGCGACTTCACCAATGCGGCGAATATTTTCTGTCCGGTCTTCGGGAGAAAATCCCAGATTACTATTGAGACCTTGGCGGATGTTGTCTCCGTCCAAGATGTAGGTCAGACGACCCCGATCGTGCAGCGCCTTTTCTGCGGCGACGGCAAGGGTTGATTTTCCGGAACCGGAAAGTCCGGTCAGCCAGACCGTACAGCCACGCTGGCCGAGCAGTTTTTCGCGATCACTACGGGCGACCTGACCTTCATGCCAGGTGAGATTCTTCGACTTGGGCTGAGACAACTGACTGAATCCTCGAATGAAATAGATCGGAAGGCCACTGGGGCCGTGAGGCCGGGAGAGTAGCCGCCACAAAGCAAAACCGCCCTACCCCATCGCCCCCGCCGGGGAATCGAAAACCGGAGCCTTCCGACCAGCCGACTCAGCCGAGCGCCCTCTGCGTCGGGTCGTCAAAGCTTGATGAGAATCCCATAAGACGGGTTGCCGGGCCGCTCGGCCTCCGTCACCCTGATCGGCTCGTCGCGTCCCCCGGCCCCGGCGCGCGTTGCGCACGCGACCACACCATTCACCGACCACCGTTCCGTTCGAAGGAGATCAATCATGGCTGGCCTCGAAAGCACTGACTCAATGTTCGACTTGCGAATGTCCGAAGGCGCCAAATCGCTCTTCGAGCAAGTCAAAGCCTTCATCGAAAAAGAGGTCGAGCCGGTCACTCATGAATTCCACGCGCTCGGCGAAGGGCGGGAAAATCGGTGGTCCTGGGCCCCGGGTCAACTCGAGCTTCTGGACAGTGTAAAAGAAAAGGCAAAAGAACAGGGTCTGTGGAACTTCTTCCTGCCCGACGCCGATACAGGTGAAGGGCTTTCTAATCTCGATTACGCGTATATCGCGGCGGAATTGGGCAAGAATCCGATCGCATCCGAGTGCCTCAACTGCTCGGCTCCGGACACTGGAAACATGGAAGTCCTCGAACGCGTGGGAACGGAAGAGCAAAAGAAGCGATGGCTCGAGCCCCTGCTTCGCGGCGAAATCCGGTCGGCCTACGCGATGACGGAGCCGGATCTCGCCTCCTCCGATGCCAAAAACATCTCCTGTGAAGCCGTACTCGTGGGCGACGAGTGGGTCATCAACGGAGAGAAGTACTACATCTCTGGAGCCGGAGATCCGCGCTGCAAAATCATGATCGTGATGGTTCGCACTAACCCGGACGGCCCGCTCCACCTTCGGCAATCCCAAATCCTCGTACCCACCGACGCACCCGGTTTTGAAATCTTGGGCCCGATGCATGTCTTCGGTCAAGACGATGCACCCCACGGCCACATGCACATCCGGTTCAAAGACTGCCGAGTGCCCAAGGAAAACATTCTCCTCGGCGAAGGACGCGGCTTTGAGATTTCCCAGGTCCGGCTCGGCCCCGGACGCATTCACCACTGCATGCGATCAATCGGAGCTGCGGAACGGGCCATAGGCTTGATGGCCATGCGTGGCCTGTCGCGCCAAGGCTTCGGGAAACGACTGGCCGACCTCGGGGGCAATACGGAAACGATTGCGCGTGCACGCGTCGAAATTGAATCGCTTCGCATGATGGTCTTGAAAGCTGCGAAAGCAATGGACGAACTGGGCAACGCGCAGGCCAGGGTTTGGGTCAGCGCAGTCAAAGCATTGGTCCCGGAACGCGTCTGCAAAATTATCGACGACGCCATCCAAATTCACGGTGCCACCGGCGTATCGCAATGGACCCCGCTGGCGCAAATGTATGCCGGGCAACGGACGCTTCGCCTGGCCGATGGCCCGGATGAAGTCCACTGGTTTGTGGTCGGAAGAGCCGAACTCGCACGTTGGAGCGAGGAAGGGGCAAACGAGTACGACCCCAAGAAAGCCTACATGGACCAGCCCGACGGACAAAAAGGCTTTACTGGGCCCTAAAAGGCCGTCTCAATCGCTCAATTCGTCAAGCAGCCGACCGGCGGATTCCGCCAGGAGAGGAATGCGCGATGCAATGAGCTTCATACGTTCGTCCTGACTGTCGCCCACCTTCCAGCGGTGATGAAGCTGGGCCACGACCGTAGCGGTCTTCCACAAGGCGAAGGCCTCGTACCAAACCGCGGTCGACAGATCGAGGCCTGTGCGCTCGGCATAAAGGGCTTTCACCTCTGCACGACTGGGCAGGCCCATTTTCTCCATCCCTGGGTGCTGTTGCCGCGGAAGCTTGCCGTCGGAGGGATCGGGCCAGTAGTTGAGAAGCGTGCCTAGATCGATCAATGGGTCACCCAGAGTCGTCATGTCCCAATCAAAAAAGGCAATCACCCGATCGGGGTCGCGTGGGTCGAACATACAGTTGTCGAGCTTTAGATCGTTATGTACGAATGAAATTCTCTGAGACTGCGGCTGATGCGTCGCCAAGCGCTGATGGACTACACCCATTGCCTCGTCGAACTCCGGCTCAGCGACGAGGTCCCAGCGCTTTTTCCACCCTTTCACCTGACGCTCCACGAATCCTGCAGGACGCCCAAGGTCAGAAAGCCCGCAACTTTCCGGATCTAACCGGTGAAAATCCGCGATCGCTTCCACCAGAGCGTATCCAACCCGCCGGCCGACATCCGGATAACCCCGCATGCTTTCGGGGATCACGCCCCGAATGACCTCGCCCCGTTTGCGCTCCATGATAAAAAAGTCTGCGCCGGCAATTTCGTGATCATCGCAAAACAGGATTGCGCGTGGGGCGCGATCAAACTGCTCCCAAAGACGAGAAAGCACCTTGTATTCTCGCTTCATATCGTGGGCACCCGGCGCCAAAGTGCCAAAGGGAGGGCGTCGCAGGACGAATTCTTCTTCTCCCAAGCGAATCAAGTAGGTTAGGTTGGCTGCCCCATTCGGAAACTGGAGCACTTCAAAATCGCTGTCGGTCATGCGATCGCCCGGCAAAGCCTGTCGCAAGTATTCTTCGATTCTGGACCAGTCAAGATTTTCCCCGGACCGAACCTCTCCCACCTCTAGTGGGGCCTCCGAGCAAAACGGATCCACCCCCTCCGAAGCCGAGCGTCCAGTGCCCGACCTGCTGCCTGCCGCTCCTGTACCGGACTGAGCGCTTCGCTCCGGTCGTTCTCGATTTGCCATAGACAGGACTATAACGGCTCCCCCCCGACCCCCGAAACATCCGACCGGGTCATCAGGCTCAGCTTGCCCTCAAGGCGCCGAAACGAGTACCGTTGTCCAAAAGGTCCCTACGTGAATCCCCCTCACCCCGTTTCAAAAGATGGAGCAAGGTCATGAGCTACGCCGAGACTCGTCGCATCATTGACGTGGACAGCCATGTCATTGAGCTCGATGACTTTCTTCTCAATGCCGCTCACCCCGACGAGCGAGCCTGTATTCCCACCATGTCGGAACAGCGCGAGCTTGCGGTTTCCGAGGAAGCCCTCGCGCGTGCCCGGCAACACCTAAAAAGGCGTCGCGAGGATCCCCAGGTCATGGCCCGATTTGAAGCCGCTCTCCTCGACAATCGCCGAAGCGGTTGGAGTCGACTTGGGGCTTTTGACCGAGAAGAGCGATCGCACACTTTGGATCTACTCGGCTTCGAAAAACAACTCATTCTTCCCACCTTTGCATTCCATCAGGTCGATCAAGTTCGGCAACCCGAAGCCAAGGAAGTCTGCACAAGAGTCCTCAATCGGGCGATGGGGGCTTTCTGCTCAGAGGACCCTCGCTTGTACGCAATCGGCTACGTCCCGCTGGCCCTGGGCCCGGAGAAATCCGCAGCACTCATCGAAGAGGCTTTTGAGGACGGGTGCTACAGCGTAATGGTTGACACAAATCAGCCCGACCCCACCGCGCGCTCGTTTAGCCACGCCGACTATGACGACGCTTGGAATCGATTCACCGAGCACGACAGGCCCTTTATCATTCATGTTGCAGTCAACGGCCAGTATCAAGCTGTTTCGCCCAGCTTTCAAAATAATGGCCAGCCGATGATGGAACTCGGCGGCGACGCCGCAACCACACCGCTCGGCTTGATCGCGATCAAAAACAGCGCCGAGCTGTTTCTTTCGGCGATGATTTTCGACGGCGTCTTCCAGCGCCATCCTCGGCTTCGATGCATCTCGATGGAACACGGCGCTTTCTGGCTCCCCGCATGGCTGAAAGGGCTCGACTTCGCCGCTCAATCCTTGCGACACATCAATCCAATGGATCAAGCCCCCTCGGAAATCGCCCGCCAACACATTCGGGTTTCGCCATTTGCCGGCGAACCCGTCGGCTGGATCATTGAGAATGTCGGGCCCGAGATGCTCGTCTTTGCGTCGGATTACCCGCACCCGGAAGGCACCTCCGACCCGATTCGAAAGTTCGAAGCCACGATGACCGAGTGCGATGACGTCACCCGAAAAGCATTCTATTACGACAATATGGCGCAATGGATGGGACTTTCGCAGTGAATGCACAAACGCGAAAGTCCCTCGACATCATCGCCTTTGCCGACGGACTCCCTTCAGCTGAACTGCTTCGATTTGTTCAGCGGCTCGAAACCCTCGGCTACGAAACTGTCTGGATTCCCGAATTTTTCGGTCGAGAACCCTATTCCACTGTCGCGTACCTATTGGGCCGTACCCGCCACATCAAGATCGCTACGGGCATTGCCAACGTGTACGCCCGAGACGCAATCGTCACCGCACAACATCGACATGGCCTGGCCGAGCTCTCGGAAGGGCGGTTCGTCTTGGGGCTTGGCGTATCGCACCCCCCCATGGCGGAAGCCCATGGGGCGGTATGGCAACCTCCGCTCAAGAAAATGCGTGAGTACCTGGACGTGCTTGAGTCTTTCAATGTTCAAGCTCCAAAACCTCAAACTCTCGCCCCCCTCTGGATCTCCGCCCATGGACCGAAGCTCCTGGGTTTGGCGGCGGACCGTGCAGACGGAGCCAACACTTATCTTGCCCCACCCGCTCATACCCGGAACGCCCGTCAGATTCTCGGACCAGACAAACGGCTGAATGTCGTCTTGCACTGCTGCCTCTGTGAGGATCCCGTTTCGGCGCGAGCCGCCGCACGAAGGGCCCTCTCCATTTATATGCCTCTTCCTGCTTACCATCGCCTCTGGCAAGCCTGGGGCTTTGGACCCGCGGATTACGAGAACGGCCCGAGTGACCGGCTCATCGACGCACTCGTCGCATGGGGCAGCCAGGAAGCGATCGCGGCGAGGATGAACGCACACCTCGAGGCGGGCGCGACTCAAATTGTGATGAGCCCAGTTCAAGCTGAAGGCCGTGAAACGCCGTGGGCTTTGATCGAAGCCATGGCACCCCAGCCCGTTTAGATGATGCCCAAAAGAGATCACTTCACCCACGCAAGAGGATTTCAATGAGCCGCCCGACTCTTCGCACCGAACTCTGTGACCGGATCGGAATCGAGTACCCAATCATCTCAGCTGGCATGGGGCCTGTCGCGGGAACGGGCGAGCCGGTTGCCACGGCAGAACTTGCCGCCGCCGTCTCCAATGCGGGCGGACTTGGGATGATCGGCGGCGTCTCCTACTCGCCCGATCAGCTGCGCGCCGAAATACACAAAGTGCGATCACTGACCGATCGGCCATTTGGCGTGGACCTTCTCTTGGCTCCCTCTTTCTTGATCCCGATTGGGAAAAAGGAACGGGCCGCCGCCGCAAAGATGAAACCCCCGTCGCTTCCGTCCGGGCACATTGAGACGATGCAGAAAATCGCAGAGGAACTCGACATCGAATGGCACTCTGCCCCGCCGGATACAACAGAAATGGGAAGCTGGGTCCCTGAAGGAAAGAGTTGGGCGGGGTCCCAAATCGAAGTACTCCTTGAGGAGGAGGTGCCCGTCTTCGCCTCCGGTCTGGGATCCCCCGAGCCCTTCGCCAAGACCCTAAAGGCTCACGGCGTCACCATCCTCGCTTTGGTCGGCAACGTGCGGGCCGCTGAACAAGTCCGCTCCGGCGGCGCTGACTACGTGGTCGCCCAGGGAACAGAAGCCGGGGGCCATACAGGCCGCATCGGCACCCTAGCCTTACTTCCGCAGGTCATGGAGGCCGTGGACCCCACCCCGGTGATCGCCGCGGGGGGCGTGTCCAGCGGCCGCGCTCTCGCGGGCATCCTGGCCACCGGGGCCGTCGCAGGATGGTGCGGTTCGGTTTTCCTCGTTGCGGACGAAGCCAATCAGCCTGAACTCCAAAAGGAGCGAATCCTGAGCGCAGCCGCCGAAGACACCGTCGTGACCCGACTCTATAGCGGAAAGACCATGCGAAATATCCGCAATCCGCTCATTGAAGCGTGGGAGCGACACGGTCTTGATGCACTGCCGATGGGTCAGCAGGCCGAATTGATTAAAGATATCAGTCACTCGATCCGCGTGGCGGGCCGAGAAGAGTTACTGATGAATGCAGCAGGACAGACCGCGGGCATGCTGAAACAGCGAAGGCCCGCGGGTCAAATTGTCGCAGAGATGGCCCAGGAGGCCGCCGAAATTCTTGCCCATGACCTAGGCACCCGGATCCAGGCCTCGACTTAGGGCGAGCCTGAGCGTGCAGCCCACAAGCCGGCCTAATGCGTATTCACGACACGAGCCGCTTCTTCTCGAAGTGCGCGCTTCAGGATCTTTCCCGACCCAGTCCTCGGAAGAGGCTCATGCCGCAGATCGAAATAACGAGGGATGGCAAAATTAGACAAACGCGTTTTAAGAAATTCTCGCAGCTCGGCCTCGGTGCAATCACCCGAAACAAAAACCGTCGCTCCGACTTCCTCGCCTAATCGCTCGTCGGGAACACCGTAAACACTGGCTTCAACAACAGCTGGGCACTCGAGAATTGCGGCCTCGACACCCCCGCAACCAATGTTTTCCCCGCCCCGAATCACCATGTCCTTGATGCGGTCGACAATATAAAGAAAACCCTCTTCGTCCAAGTAAGCGACATCCCCGGTTCTCATCCAGCGACCGTCGAGAAAGGTTTCAGCATCCGCTTCGGGCCGATTCCAATAGCAACGAAAAATAGAGGCACCCCGAATCTGCAGCTCGCCGCGCTCCCCAAGCAGGCACTCTCGACCTTCCTCATCCACGACACGGAGGTCCACCACAGCCGACGACCGCCCAGAACTCTCGGGATGATCGAGGTACTCCGTTCCGACAATCCCACTCCCAATGGCATTGGTTTCCGTCATCCCCCAGCCGGTGTTGGGTTGGGCCCGTCGAAAGGTCCGATCAATGCTCTTCACCTGGGCCGGGGCGCGAGGCGCTCCTCCGCCCCCCACCACTAAGAGGGAGCCTAAGTCACGCCCTGTGCGCTCTGCTGCAGAAACCAAGTCACCCGTCATCGCGGCGGGCGCCACAAAATTCGAGACCTGCTCGCGTTCGATTAAATCAGCGGCCTCTTCGGGATCCCATTTATACATACAAACAACTCGCCGCTGAGCCCGGTAGCTCGCCAAAAAGACCGCATGAGACCCCGTCGCATGAAACAAGGGCACGCCAAGCAAAGTCGCCGGTTGGGTTTTCGGCGCCGCAGGCTCTCGTCCCTCCATGACCGCTCCAGCCACAACATCGAGTTCCCACGAGAGCAAAGCGGTCAAGATGCTGCGGTGAGACGAAACAACACCTTTCGGATGTCCGGTGGACCCTGAAGTGTAGAAAATCGTGGCATCATCTTCAGGCAAAAGGGCCACTTCGGGCATAGGAACACGCGAAGTAACTTCATGAAGTGCCTCGCTGAGCGGGCTCACCTCCAGCCCGTAAGCCTCGGACGCTCTCACCCCCAAAACAGAAAGGTCGGGAAAAGCGGTCTCCGACTGGGCCAACCTTCGAAGGCGTTCCTCATCGGCCAGCAAAACTCGAGCACCGCTATCGCTCAGACCGTAGGCGAGTTCATCCGGTTGCCAGAGCGAGTTCATCGCGACGGCAATGGCTCCGACTGACGTCGCCGCCATGAAGGAAAGGATCCACTCGGGGTAATTTCGCATAGAAATCGCCACACGGTCGCCCTTTCGAACGCCATAATGCTCAATCAGCAAATGAGCGATCCGACTCGACACCTGCCAAGCCTCTTCAAAACTGAGACGTTCATCGCCGAATACGATGAAGGGCTTGTCACTCCGGTTCTCTTCATAGAGATCACGAAGAGTCGACGGTCCATTCCTGAAAGATAGATACGCCTGCCCGTACTGCTGAATCGTTTGAAGCTCGTACCGCTGGCCGGGCCCAGTCAAGAGCGCCAAGGCCTCTGACCGAGTCATCTTTCTCGAACCATTCCTCATCGTCTATTCTCCCCAGAGCGACGCAATTCAGAATCGGACCCAAATCATTCAGAATTTAGCCAAGATCACCGAACCTCATTGACGGCTGCAATCACAATCTCCGCAGCCTGCTCGATCTCGTCCCTGGTGGTCCATCGTCCCAGGCCAAAGCGTAGAGACGACCGGGCTTGCTTTTCGGATAGCCCAATTGCGCGCAGAACGTGACTGGGCTCGGGCTTAGCGGATGCACACGCGGAACCGGACGAAACCGCGAGACCCTTGAGAGCCAACAACAAACGGGCGCCATCGATGCCTTCGAAAGTGAGATTCAGGTTGCCCGCTAATCGCTGATCCGCGTGGCCATTCAGCCTGATGGCTGGGATGGCTTCCCGAAGCCTTTCATACAGGCGCTGTTTCAAGGCGAGCAGCCTTGCATTTTCCTGAGCTCGTTCCTCAGCGCAGATCTCAAGCGCCCGAGCCAAGCCAACGATCAGCGGTACCGGAAGCGTTCCGGGGCGAAGTCCGCCCTCGTGGCCCCCGCCAAACTGGCGAGGCGCCAGTCTGACACGAGGACGCCGACGACGGACAAAGAGAGCCCCGACTCCTTTCGGGCCGTAAATCTTGTGTCCGGAGATCGAGAGCAAATCGATCAGGTGGCCCCCCAGATCGATCGCGACGCGCCCGGCCGCCTGGGCCGCATCGGTATGGAACGGCACCTGGTGCTCCCGGCAAATGGATGCCAGGGTCTCAATGGGCTGCACAACACCGATCTCGTTGTTGGCGAACATCACCGAGACCAAGGCCGTTTCCTCCCGTAAGCTGGCCCTCAAGCGGTCTGGGTCAAGGCGGCCATCTTTGCCGACCGGCAAGCGCGTGACGGTCCAACCTTGGCCTTCTAAATGCTGGCAAGGGTCGAGGACCGCGGGATGTTCAGTTTCCGCCGTCACGATATGGCGACCGACAGAACCCTGCGCCTCAGCCACCCCCAGAATGGCAAGGTTGTTGCTCTCTGTTGCACCGCTGGTGAAGAACACTTCCCGGCTCTCCGCGCCAAACACCCCAGCAATTCGCTCGCGGGCTTCCTCCACCGCGGCCTCGGCTCGCCAACCGTAAACATGGTTACCCGACGCGGGATTGCCAAAATCGTCGGACCACCAGGGTTCCATCGCCTCGAGCACCCGCGGGTCGAGCGGTGTCGTGGCATGATGGTCGAGATAGATGGGGGGTTTCGGGTCAGGCTCTGCACTCACGCCGGAAAGGTAACGCAGTCCGCGTTCGAGCCACTGGGTGCGGGTGCGAGGTGAACGAAAATCTCTCGGTTGCCCTTGGGGCCAGCCAAACGGCTGTCCACTTGAGCGACCCGGGCGTAACCCACGCTCGCACTGGCCTCGACGACATCTTCAACAGCGGACTGCCTGAGCGAATCGTCTCGCACGACTCCGCCACGGCCGACTCGATCCCGACCGACCTCGAACTGAGGTTTCACGAGAAGAATCCATTTAGAGTTAGGGGCGACCTGCACGAAGGCGTCCAGAAGCAGGCGAAGCGAGATAAAAGAAACGTCCGCAACGATCAGATCAACGGTCCCATCGATGTGCTCTGGACCCAGCTCTCGCGCATTGACTCTCTCGTGGACCCGGACTCGCGAATCGGCACGAAGGCGGGCGTGGAGCTGTCCCCATCCCACATCGAGAGCAACCACTTCAGACGCACCATGCTGGAGCAGACAGTCTGTAAAACCGCCCGTGCTCGCCCCCACATCGAGACAGCGCAGATCAGTCGGATCAAATTGAAGGTCCTGGAGCGCCCCCGCTAATTTTTCGCCCCCTCGCGAGACGTATCGAGGAGGCGGGCCGCCCTTGATTCGGATCAGGGCATCTTCTGCCACCCGCCGACCCGCCTTGTCGACGGGCACGTCGTTGACCAAGATTCGTCCGGTCAAAATCAAGGCCTGGGCCCGGGTCTTGGAGGTCGCCAAACCCGCTTCGACGACCCGATCGTCGAGGCGCCGCCCTCCCCCTCGCTTGGAATGGTCAGACAGGGGCGCCTCCCGAATCAGTCGTCGGCCGCTTTCCGCTGGGCGACGAGTGCTCGCGCGGCCTTCATGATGTCTTCAATCCCCAGGCCGACGGTTTCTTTAGTTTCTCCGTGCTCGACCAGGTCTCCCTTCACGGACAGAACGCGGGTTGGAACTCCCACGGACGCATCACTCAGTAATTCGAGCACCGCGCTTCCAAAACCACCGGCCCCCACGTGTTCCTCGATGGTCAGCACGGCACCGCACTGTTCGGCCAAGCCAAGAATTCGCTCGCGGTCAAGCGGGCGCGCGAAGCGTCCATTCAAGACGGCCACCGAAAGGCCATCCTCTGCCCTCAGTCGCTCAGCGGCCTCGAGGGCTGAGTGCGCCAAAGTCCCGATGGCCACGAGCGCAACATCTTGCCCGTCTCGAAGAAGCTCCCCTTCACCGATCGGAAGAGGTTTAATCTCGGGATCGAGCGGCACCCCCAAGCCATTGCCTCGCGGATAACGCACTGCGGCGGGCCCGGGGTAATTGATGGCCGTCGCCAGCATATGCTGCAATTCGTTTTCGTCTTTCGGCGCCATCACCACCGCGTTGGGCAAATTCCGCAAATAAGCGATATCCCAAAGGCCCTGATGCGTCGCACCATCTGCACCCACGAGGCCAGCACGGTCTAAAGCAAAGGTCACGTCGAGATTCTGAAGGCAAACGTCATGGACGACTTGATCGTAGGCTCGTTGAAGAAACGTCGAATAGATCGCCGCAACGGGCTTCATTCCCTCGGCCGCTAGCCCAGCCGCGAAGGTGACGCCATGCTGCTCCGCGATCCCCACATCGTAGAAACGCTTGGGGAAATGACGCTGGAACTTATCCAGGCCCGTCCCCGGGGCCATAGCTGCCGTGATCGCAACAATCCGATCGTCTTGCTCGGCCAAGCGAATGAGAGCGTCCGCGAACACACCGGTATACGAAGGAGGCGCTGATTTCTTGGGGGCGAATTCGCCCGAGGCAACGTCAAAGCGCGTGACGCCGTGGTACTTCAGCGGATCGGCCTCAGCGGGTGCGTATCCATGACCCTTCTCCGTCAAGGCATGCACCAAGATCGGACCACTTCCGGACTCGACCATTTTCTTGACGTTCTCAAACGTCTCCAGGAGAACGTCCATCCTGTGTCCCTGAATCGGGCCCACATAACGAAAATTCAGCGCTTCAAAAAGTAACCCCGGCGAGAAAAAAACTTTGAGGGATTCTTCCGCTTTTCTCGCCCAATGCAGCATATCCCCCGGCAATCCCGACAGAAACTCTTTTGCCCAGCCCTTCATACGCCGCACCATCGGCGCCGACAGTTTGCGCGACAGATAGGATGACATCGCGCCGACATTCTGAGAGATTGACATTTCGTTGTCATTCAACACGACAACCAAATTTTGCTCTTGAAGATGACCTGCATGATTAAGGGCTTCGAAGGCCATACCCGCCGTCATCGCGCCGTCACCGATCAAGGCGATCACGGTTCCATCCTCTCCCCGATGGAGCTTACCCCTTGCCATCCCCAAAGCCGCCGAGATCGACGTGCCCGCATGCCCAGCCCCAAAATGATCGAACTCGGATTCGCTTCGCCTGAGGAATTTCGACATCCCGTCCCGCTGACCGATCTCATCAAAAGCCTCGCGACGACCCGTCAGCATTTTGTGGGGATAGCCCTGATGGCCGACATCTAGAATCAGGCGATCGTTCGGCGTATTGAATACATAATGGATGGCCGTGATCAGCTCCACGGCGCCGAGGCTTGAGGCCAAGTGGCCGCCGGTTTGTGAAACCCGCTCGAGAATCTCTTGGCGAATCTCATCCGCAACCTGCTCCACCTTGTCCCGGGACAGGCCCCGTAAATCTTCTGGGCAATCGATGCCATGAAGGAGCCGTTCTTCAGTCATAGGGATCTCCTTACAGCCCACTGGCACAGTTCTCTGAGGGCCACTGCTGGCTCCCCAAGGCCCTCAAGCTGCGCCAAAGCGCCGTCTAGCAAAGCCTCGGCACGTTCTCGACAGCCCTGAACCCCTAAGATGGGGATGAGACTACACCCGTCTTCATCCTCCGCGTCGAGGATATCATCAGTCATTTGAAAGGCGATGCCGACATCGCGGCCCAGCAGCCGCATTTGTTCAACCTGGGATTCGGATCCTCCTCCCAACCGCGCACCCCCGGCGATCGAAACTGCAATCAGGGCGGCACTTTTCCGCGCGTGAATCGAAAGAATGCTCTCCAGATCCGGCCGGACCCATTCGGCGGCCAGATCATCCACCTGCCCCCCCACCAAACCACGGGCCCCACAGGCCTCCGCCAGCTCCGCGCCGATGGTTGCCGCCGACGAGGCCGGCGCGTCCGATAGAAGCACGGAAAAGGCAAGGCTCTGCAGTGCGTCGCCAGCCAGAACCGCCGTGGCTTCATCGAAAGCCACATGGACCGTCGGACGGCCTCGTCTCTCGACGTCGTCGTCCATGCAGGGCAGGTCGTCATGGATCAGCGAGTAAACGTGAATCAACTCCACCGCTGCGGCGACCGGGAGCGCCTGCTTGGGATCTCCTCCCACCGCCCGCGCGGCGGCCAGCGCGAAAGCCGGACGGAGTCGCTTGCCTCCGGGGAAGAGAAGATGCCGCATCGCGCGAGAGAGCGCTTCCGGTTTCTCGTCCAGTTGGGGCAGCACTCGTTGGAGGACCTGTTCGACCGCCGGAATTTGCTCGGCCACCCAGGCTTGAACGTCCACCAATCAGGCCTCCGTATCCGAAGCGGTCGCGGGGTCGTCCAGTGTTCGCTCGGCCCACCCGTCACCCTCTCGGGTCAATACTTCGATCCGACGCTCTGCGGCCTCCAGCTTTTCTGCGCAATTGCGGGTCAGCCGCACCCCCTCCTCAAAACAAGAGAGGGATTCTTCAAGAGTGAGTTCGCCAGCTTCCAGCCGACCGACGATCGCTTCGAGCCGATCGAGCGCCGCTTCGACGTTGGTCTGCTCGGGAACCTCGGACTCGCCCGTTCTCTCGTCGGTTTTTCGCTTCATGTCTCACGAGGCTACCCCACCGCCCTCGGGAGCGTCAACGAAACGTAATCCGAAAAGCTATCTGGATCAGGTATTTGCAGGATCTCCAACATCCAGATGGGCCGCTCGTGGGGTCAGCCTGCCTCTGGATCGTGATCCTCGACCGTGACCTGGATACGACCCTCGGCCAACCGAATCATGAGCGCCTCACCCCGGGGCGCATCAACCGGTGCTCGAACGATTCGGTCATCCCTGACGCGTCGCGCAAGGGCGTAGCCCCGACCCAATACCGACAAGGGCGACAGGCTATCCAGTTGGGCCGATAAACCGGACCATCGATTTCGTCGACGCTCAGCATCTCGGTCCACCGCCAGCCGCAATCGACTGTAAGCCGCTTGGCACCGCATTCTCTGAGTGGCCATTCGGGCCCGCGGAGAGGCTTGAACCAATGCATCTCGTTCGTGAGCCAATCGCTGAACTAAATCGACGTGACGAGATTCGACGGCTTTCACCAAACGTTGCCAGCCATGCTCGAGTGCCGCGGACCACGCCTGCCGGTCGGGCAATGCTTGCATGGCCGCGGCCGAGGGAGTCGGCGCTCGAGCATCAGCCACCCAATCGGCAATGGTCACATCGGTCTCGTGGCCCACCCCCGCAATGACCGGGACAGGGCATTCCGCGATCGCCCGGGCGACTTGCTCAGTATTGAAGCACCAAAGATCCTCGAAGGAGCCCCCACCCCGCACCAGCAGCACAAGATCCACATCCGCAACCTCACCGGCCATCCTCAAGGCGATGGCGATTTCATCTTCGGCGCCTTCGCCCTGAACGCGAGTGGGCACGAGCAAGAGAGGTGTCGCCGGCGATCGTTGCCCCGAAACCTCAATCACATCCCTCAATGCCGCACCGGCCGAAGACGTCACAATGGCAATTCGATTCGGAAAACGCGGAATCTCTTGCTTCCGGGCGGGATCAAAAAGACCTTCTCCGGCGAGCCGGCTCTTCAATTGCTCAAATGCCAGCTGTAAAGCGCCCCGACCCTGTGGCTCAACTTTTTTAACGATCAGTTGCAGTCGGCCTCGGCCCGTATAGATCTGCACGTCGGCATAGACAAGCACCTCTAGTCCATCCTCAAGGCGAAACGGAATCCGTGAAGCGGCTTGCCGAAAAAACGCCGCATCGAGCTGCGAACGGCCATCTTTAAGGGTGAAGTAGACGTGACCGGAACGGGGCTGACTCAGGCCGCTTACTTCCCCTGCCACCCAGACCCGACCGACGCGATCTTCGAGTAGAGCGTTCAGTCCACCCGCTAACTCAGACACGCTAAAAACCCGTCTTCCGGGGGCGGTCGACCGCTCGGGTGAATTGACAGCCGACGAATCCCCGGGACCGGACATTGAGCCTACTCGGACGGCGCGGTCATTGAGGACTCAACAATGACCGCCTCCCCCGCCTCCATGGACGAGAGTCGATTGGCCCGGCGTTCGCTCAATTGTTCAAAATAGGTCCAGCTCTTCAGGACCTCAAGCGCTCGGTCCACGACGACATCACCGAGTTCATCCGAGGGCTGGGGCGTCGACTCAACCTCTGTCCCCTTCTCCTCAGCAGTAGCGGGGGCCTCGCCCACGGTTTCACCCGGTAGATCAGGGTCTGCCTCTTCCTGGGTAAAGTGGCCCCGAAGGTCTTTCTCCCGCACCCTGCGCCGACCCGACTCACTCAGGACCGGCTCGGGCTTGACCTCGATATCAGGCTCGATTCCCACCTCCTGAATAGACCGTCCCGACGGGGTGTAGTAAAGGGCTGTCGTCAACCGCAGGCCAGCGCCCTCTTCCAAGGGATAGACAGTCTGGACAGAGCCTTTCCCGAAGGTGGGTGCTCCGAGAACGAGTGCGCGCTCATGATCCTGCAAAGCACCCGCCACAATTTCGGAGGCGCTGGCACTGCCCGCATTCACGAGTACGACCATCGGATAGTCAGGCTCAACTGCTGTCGCCCGCGCTTGGTATTGCTGTTTTTGAGAAGCAGCTCGACCCTGCGTATAAACAATCAAGCCGCTTGAGATCCATAAATCCGTCACGGCGACGGCTTGGTTGAGTAGGCCTCCGGGGTTATCACGCAAGTCCAGCACAAGCCCCTTCAATCCCTCCGGAGCCTCCTGATGGAGCGCCTCAAGGGACTCCTCAAGCTCCTCCGCCGTCCGTTCTTGGAACGCACTGATCCGCAGGACTCCATAGCCCGGCTCGAGCATCTTGCCGTCAACGGAGGTGACCTGGACCACATCGCGACTAATTTCAAACGGTTGAGGTTTCGAAAAGCCCTCTCGGAAAATATCGATCGTGATTTCGGTTCCCTTCTTTCCTCGCATCAAGGAAACCGCTTCGATGAGGCTCATATCGTCGGTACTTCGACACTCCTCGCCCTCGTCCCACTCATCGGGCACCACGGTCGGACAGATCGCCGTGATCTGATCTCGAGGCTTAATGCCTGCTCGAAATGCGGGCGTACCGTCAATAGGCGACACGACTTCAATAAAGCCTCCTTCCGTCTTCGTAATCTCGATGCCGAGACCGTGAAACTGGCCTCGCGTATCCACTTGCATCTCCTCATACGCTTCACTGCTCATAAAGGCGGAATGCGGATCCAACTCACGCAAAAGGCCGCGCAGAGCGCTCTCCATCAATGCGTGCTCGTCGACAGGCTCGACGTAATTCCGACGGACCAAATCCAGAACGCTGGCAAAAAGAGCCAGATCGTCGTAGCGAATCGCAGCGCGGGTCACTGCCCCCGACAAGAGGGAGAGGCCGACCAAAGCGGAGACCAAACCGGCGCCAAAGGCCGCAGCGGGATGAATTCGACGACGCATACTCTGTGACTGGCCTCCGCAACCCTCAGTTCCGATAACCGCCAATCGATTGTGGTGCAGACGTGTATCGAAGACTTTCCGTTAACAGCCTATCCTAACCCGTCGAAAGCCAGAGCGCCGGATCCTGCGGATTCCGACCTTTTCTCAACTCAAAGTAAAGACCCGGGCCGCGCAATGAGCCCGTCTCCCCGACACGCCCGAGGACCTCTCCCGCCTCCAGGACCTCACCGACTTCGACCGACCACTCCTCGAGATGTCCTGACACCGTGAAATAACCCTGTGCGTGCTCAAGGATGACAATTTTCCCGTAGCCCCGGAACCAACCGGCGTAGCGGACTTGACCGCGGGCCACTGCGATCACGGTTTCCCCCTCCGGCGCCGAGATTTCGATTCCATTGTGAAATGTCTCGGTCTGGTATTGCTTGTCCACAATACGACCAAAGGGAATCCGGACCCGCCCCGACACGGGTCGCCTCATCCGACCTTTGAGCGAGACAAACGCTTCGCTCTGCCACAGAATGGAGGCTCGGTCGGAGTCGCCCAGTCGCGAAACCGTTTCTTCCAAAGCACGCCCGGCCCTCTCAAGCTCGACCAATAGAGTGCGCTCTTGGCTGCGATCGCCTCGAACCCGATCTAAGAGCTTTCTGCGCATTTTACGCTCAGCATTGAGCGCCAAGCGCCTCTCGGACAGGCTGCGCCGAGCGGTATCCCGCTTCTCCAAAGCCCGCGCTGCCTCCGCCTCGACACGCATTAGGGCATTGCGCTCTTCCTGGAAGCGGATCGCAAGGCTTCCATCATATTTCAGCAAACGCTCAAGAGTCCATATTTTCGAGAGCATTTCCTGAAGGTCTGAAGATGCGAAGATCACTCGCAAACTCCCGACATCGCCGGTTTTATAGAGAGCCACTGCTCGCTTCGCCATGGCACGGCGTGTGGAGGCGAGACGTCGATCGACCGCTTTCCGGCGCCCCTCAACCCGCACCAGAGATTCCTGAGCAAGTCGCGCACGACGCTCACTTGCCCGAACATCATCCCTGAGCGTGGCCAAGCCCTGATCGATTTGCTCAAGCAACCGGAGCAACTCTCTTTCTTGGCGCTCATGAGCCACGACTCGCTGCCGGCTCTTGGCGATCTGCCTGCGCACTTTTTCAATTTCTGCAGTGCTTTTTGGCTGGGTCTCCTCTGCGCCGACCGGCAGGCCCGAATTCAGCAGAACACAAAAAAAACCGACTCCAAGGATGATCATGCGGAACACACGGGCGGCATGATAACGGCGACTCTTTATCCAATTGGACCATGCCAACATCATGAAACGCTCATCGCCGCCACCCGAGAAGTGAAGCAAGCGAACCCAGCAAACCGAGTACTGCCCCAGAGGCAATCAATACGAGAAGCTCTCCTCCGTGAAAGAATCGGGGCTGGGCATTGCCCAGCAGGAACGTCAAGCCGTACTCCAATTGGGGCATTAGAAGCAGGTAGGCCAGCCACAGGATGACAGCTGACCAGACCCCACCCAAAATCCCCTGCAGCGTGCCTTCTATCAAGAAGGGTGTCCGAACAAAGGTTCGGCTGGCTCCGACCAGGGCCAAAATTTCAAGCTCATCCTCTCGCGCGTAGATCCCCAGACGAATCGTGTTCGCCACGATGAGGAGCGTCGCAAGCGAGAGAATCGTCCCGATGGCAAGGCCGGACACGCGAACCAAGGAAGTGACGCGTGCGTAGCCATCGATCCATTCCCGACCGTCCGCAACTTGACCAATCCCCGGCAAACCATCTAAGGCGCCCGCTAGAATCCCCAACCCTTCGGGCGTTCGACTCAGATCCACCAACGTGATTTCAAGCGAGGCGGGAAGCGGATTCTCCTCAAGGCCTTCCAGCAGGGACGCGCCACCGGCCATCCGTCGGAAACGCTCCAACGCCTCATCCCGACCCACCACCGCCACTTGCTCAACGCCCTCTACGGTCGCCACTCGTTCCGCGATCTGCAGGGCTGATTCGTCGTCAACGTCATTTTCCAGATAAGCGGTCACTGATAACTTCTGACTGAATCGCTCTTGAACACCCTCCATATTAACAATGGCCAGCGCAAAGGCGCCGACGAGAAAAAGTGCGATCCCGATTGTCGCAGCAGAAATTAGGGCCGTGCCCGATGCGCTTCGCAACCCAATTATGCCCGAGCGAAACAACGTCAGGATAATCACAACCACCCGATTCATCCGATTCCTCCTGCGGCGGGCACATCCTCTACCAGTCGTCCGCCATCCAAACGAATCGTCCGACGTCGGTATCTTTCGACGAGGGAAATGTCGTGGGTCGCGACCAAAACAGTGGTTCCCCGAGTGGCCGCCGATAACATCAGCTCCATGATCTCAAGGCTGAGATCTGGATCGAGGTTTCCCGTCGGCTCGTCTGCCAATAGAATTTCGGGCTCAGTCACCAATGCCCTGGCAATCGCGACCCTTTGCTGCTCCCCGCCCGAAAGGGCCACCGGCTCATGCTGGCGTCGGTGCTGAAGGCCCACCTGACGGAGCACATTGAACACTCGCGATCGCGCTTCCCGACGAGGCGTTCCCACAACATCTAAAGCAATTCGCACGTTATCCTCCACAGACCGTCGCGGAAGCAGCTTGAAGTCCTGAAACACGACCCCCACGCGTCGGCGAAGCGACGGAACCCCGGTGCCTCGGAGGCGAGCAATGTTACGACCGAGAACCAGGATCTGACCGTCATCGGGCCTCTCGGCAGCAAAGAGCAACTCAAGCAAGGTGGTTTTCCCTGCACCGCTCTGACCCGTCAGAAAGACGAACTCGCCCTTGGACAGCTCGAGGGAGACGTCTTCGATCGCCCGCTGCCCTGGGATATAGGACTTTGAGACGTGGTACATCCGCACAGGACTTTCGTCCCGACGTTCAAAGAAACCGGTCTTCCCCGCTGCCATCAATGCCCCAAACGCAGCGCCGCACCCGGCCAGCGCATTCAAGCGCCCAGTTCGGATGCAGACTCGACCGCGTGTCAAAGGGGGGGACGCCCGGTAAGGTAGCAATGCACACTCACCAATTCAGTGTCTCCTCCGGAAATCCCGGAGAAGCACAACCGGACAGAGCAAACGCCCCCTGAGCGTAGGCGACCCCAGTCCAGCGCCGCCCGGCCCACCCGGGGCCCATCCACCCCGTCCCACGAGCCGTAGAGGATGGCCCTCAATCCTTCTTCGACTGATTCTCCCAGTAGTCCAAGACCAATCCATCCAGCGATCTCTCGTCATGCTCGTCAGCTCGGTCTCGAGACGGACTGGAGAAAGGACCCGGTTCGCTGGCCGGATCCACATCATCTAGATCCCCCATCTCGATTCCTTGAGCCTCGATCGCAACGTCATGCTCTCCGCGAATCAATTGCCTGAGCATGGCTTTGTGCTGAGCCTGCATCTGCCGGCGCGTTTGTTCGACCCAATCCTGCTTGCCCAGCTGATCCGAATAGTTGCTCCGACAAGAGGCGATGACATTTCCCTGATGGAACAGATGCGTCACGATGACTGGGTTTTTGATACCACTGTCCTCCGTCTGCGCATGAAAAACCACACCGCGGTAACGACAGTTGGTATTAAATCCACCTTGCATTGGATTGACGTCCTTCCCCGATCAATCGTCACACGCTCTGGAGGGCACCCAACCGACGTCACTCGTCGTTGCGGCGATCGAACCAGCCTTTCTCACCGCCCAGGACCGGTATCGGTGGATCGCTTCTCGAGCTGAAGTAGCGCCCACTACGCGCGCAGCCTCGCCAAGCGCTGAACCGGGAACCCTATCGCGAAGCACAACGCACCGATGGTGGGCCACTCTTTTGGGTTTGTTTCCGGCTACCCGAATCGACTTCAATCACCCCACAGGGGGATCGACTCACGATCCTCTGTGTGAAATCAATGAGGGGTCATGCCTCCGTCGACGGTGTGAATTGAACCCGTCACAAAGCGGGCCTCTTCGCCGACCAGGAAAGCCACCATCGAGGCCACCTCTTCCGGGCTTCCGTAACGACCCAACGGGATACTGCCGGCGATGCTGGTCCGGATCGCATCCGGCGCTTCTTCGGACATTCCCTTCTCGAGGGCACGCATCATCCGAGTCTCAATCGGCGAGGGGCAGACGGCATTCACGGTGACGCCATCCGCCGCAGCCGACAAAGCGGCTGATCGGGTCAGCCCCAAAACGGCGTGCTTGCTGGCGATGTAGGGAGCAATGTTCGGATCGCCCACCAACCCCGCGACCGATGCCACGTTGACCACCGAGCCGCCTCCCCGTTCTCTCAGGATGGGCAAACACGTTTGGATGCCGAGAAAAACGCCCTTGACGTTTACCGCCATAACCCGATCAAACGCGTCCTCGGGTGAATTTTCGAAGGGCGCCACCACACCCTCAATCCCAGCGTTATTGACCAAAGCGTCCAGCCTTCCCCATCGATCTCGGATCGCCTCCACAACATCTTTCCAACCCGAAGTGCTCGTGACATCTTGCGCCAGCGTCATGCCGTCGCCCCCGGCCTCCCGTACTGCGCGCAGCGTTTCCTCGCAGGAGGCCTCGGGCAAGTCAGTCGCCAACACCGACCAGCCCGCGTGGGCCAGTCGCACACTGACCGCCCGACCGATGCCACCCGCTGCCCCCGTCACGAGGGCCACTCTTTCGAAGCTGTCCGCCGTCACCCCATCCTCCTCCTCTTTGTCCCCGGGCTTTTCGTTGGCCCGGAAACCTACCAACTCCACCCAAGCGATCACGAATCCCCGCGGGTAATCACGAGCTGGGATGAAGCCCCGGAGGCGGAAATCCCTGCCTAGAACTTCCCGATAAAATATGGACACGAACGTTTATTTAAGATTTTTTTTAATTTTTGTTCAGATTATTCGATTGATATATTGCAATTACTAGATTTTATCTGTACAAAACCTGTATCAAATCTAAAGGAGATCTGACATGCTTGATGCCGCAACGCCGATTCATGACAGTGACAACACCCTGATCCTTGAAGCGTCCCCCAGCCACCAAGAGGATTGGTCTGACCCGGCGCCCCAAGAGGGGCCGGCGGCGGTCAAAGACGACGCGAATTCAGCTGAAGCGCCTGACCCGACCGCGCAGAGGGACACCCTCCAGCTCTATCTCTCTTGGATCCGCGACATCCCGCTCCTCGACCGAGAAGAGGCGGCTGCCCTCTCCGCGAAAATTGATGAGACCGAGGTGGACTTCAGGGAGGCCCTGTACGCGACGCCCGCGGTCAGTCTCAAGGTCTTAGAAAATTGGCGCGCGAGACAAGCGGGCGGACGCACAACCGCTCTTTTGGCACATGGCTATCGGGGCAATGTCGGGCATGACTGGAGTGCTCACATCGATCGACACCTGGGCGCTCTCGAGAGTGTTTTCCGTAAGAGCAATACCTTGCCGGATGCCGACTCGGGCAAAACGCGCGCTCTCCGGCTGGATGCAAAGGCTCGAGAAGCCATTGCGAGGCACCTCCGTGAGGCTCACATTCTGTATGAGGAGCTTCTGCCGATTCACGCAGAATTGACAGATCTGGCGGACGACTACGAGAATCATCGTCGACGCAGAGAAGCTCAGACACTGGGCTTGGGTCGGGCGAGTGACCGGGCCTCACTGGCTCGCGCTGGCGAAGCGCTCGCAGCGAGGAACGACACGTGTGCCCGGTTTGCCCAACACAACCTTCGACTCGTGGTGAACGTGGCGAAGCGCTTCAGGAACCTTGGACTGTCGTACATGGATCTGATTCAGGAAGGGAACAAGGGTCTGATGAGAGCAGTGGAGAAGTTCGACCACTCAAAGGGCTTCACATTCTCAACCTATGCGGTTTGGTGGATTGATCAAGCCATCATTCGCGGGGTCCAGAACCAGAGTCGGACCGTTCGGGTCCCTTCTCACATCCATCAGGAGCAGAGACGCGTTCGGCAACTCGAAGAAACCCTCCGCCGACAGCTCGAAAGAGACCCCTCCCTGGAAGAGTTAGCCGCCGAGGCAGAAATCGACACCGAGGAAGTCGAAAGGGTTCTTTCAAGCCGAAGTCCGATTCAATCTCTCGATGAGCCAATCGGCGAGCGAGGTCAAAACTCCGTAAGCGATACGCTTATAGCCCCGTCTGGTCCAACGCCCTGTGCGGACGATGACCAGCGCCGCATCCGCCAGATCCTCTCTCAAGGCCTGCGAAGCTTGGAAGAGCGAGAACGAACGATCGTGCGATGGCGCTATGGCCTCGATGGAGAGCAGCCCCAGACCCTTCGGAGCATCGGAAAGGAATTGGGAATTTCGCGGGAGCGCGTCAGGCAAATTGAGGTTCAGGCGTTGAGCAAACTGCGGAACCGGCAGGATGTTGAGGCTCTGTCCGAGGATGTTTACGATATGGCGGATGTGGCCTGATTCGAACTGCACCGCACCACCGCACAACCCGCGCCGATTCGACTGTATGGTCGAATCGGCGCTCTGCGTCGCGGGAGGCGAATCTCGCGCCGAAAGCGAGTCCAAACCCCAAAGCCTTTGAGAAAAATGTAGGCTCTTCTTCTGTTCTTTCCGACCGGCGCAGCCTCTCGAAAGCGAGGATACGATTCAAACAGCTTGCCGGCGGAGGAAATTTCAGGAGACCCCACAATGACAACCGACTACGCGGCGCTCTATCCAAGCTTTCAATTCAGCCGACCCCAAGAACACATCCTGACAATCGAATTCGACGCGCCCGGTCTCAATAGCGTATCTCCCGAAGCACACCGTGAGATCGCTGAGGTGTGGCAAACGGTCGATCAAGACCCCAAGACCCGCGTCGTCGTGCTCCAGGGCAGAGGCAAAGCGTTTTCTTCGGGCGGTAGCTTTGATCTTCTTCAGGGGATTGTCGACAGCTACGCAACCCGAATGAGAGTATTGAGAGAAGCTCGAGATCTCGTCTGGAACGTGATCAACTGCTCAAAACCAATTGTTTCCGCGCTCCATGGCCCAGCCGTGGGCGCCGGCTTAGTCGCGGGTCTCCTCGCCGATGTCTCCGTTGTCGGCCGAACAGCCAAAATCATCGACGGACACACACGACTGGGCGTCGCCGCTGGAGACCATGCCGCGATCTGCTGGCCGCTGCTGTGCGGCATGGCCAAAGCCAAGTATTACCTGCTGACATGCGAAACGCTGACTGGAGAGGAGGCGGAGCGAATCGGGCTCGTTTCACTTTGCGTCGACGACGACGCAGTCCAAGCCCGAGCCCTTGAAGTCGCTGCCCAACTTGCCTCGATGGCTCAGCCGGCCCTTCGTCTAACAAAGCACACGCTCAACCATTGGTACCGCTCAGCGGGTCCTGCGTTCGATTCTTCCCTCGCCTATGAATTCCTGGGATTCGGAGGCCCTGACGCTGCAGAGGGGCTGGCCTCGCACCGAGAGAAGAGGCCCCCTGTGTGGCGCGACTCGGAAAACGACTAGCAGCATCGGAATCCGCACGATCTCTCTCAACAGACCAGGAGGGTGTTCGATGTCCAGAGGCTCCAAGTCGCTCCTCATTGGAGCAGGCGTGATGCTCCCCACCCTTCTCGTCGCTCTCATTTTTTTCTTGCTGAAAACTCATCTCGACCTCACCCAGGAGCGCACTCCCCTTCCACGACCTGAATGGGTCGCCGAACGACTGGACGACAGTCAAGGTCAAGGCCCCGTCGCAGCCTATTGGGTCAATACCGCCTGGCAATCGACATCACTGCAGACTGTGATGGCCTCTGACTCAAGCAGACCTGACGACGAACCTTTCGTGATGGGTTTTCCCGCATTCATTCTAGAGTGGGCCGACGGCAGACTGCTCTTGATCGACGTCGGTATGGATGCAGTCGCCGCTCGCGCCTTTGGCGCTCCGCTTGAGGCATTGGGGCTAGCGGGGCCCATGAAGCCGGAGTTGTCCGTTGCAGAGTCGATGGGCTCCGAGCTTCAACGTATTGAAGGCGTGGTCTTTACACACTTGCACATCGACCACGTCGCAGGCTTGACATCGCTCTGCGAGCAGTTTAAAGGCACGGCGCCCGTCTTCATGTCAGATGCCCAGGCCCTGAGACCCAATTTTTTGACAAAAGAAGGAGCTGACATCGTGGCCAAAGCCTCGTGCCTTGAGGTCGACCGCTCAGTCACCGCGCCAATGACACCACTGCCCAACTTTCCGGGCGTCTGGATCGTCCCCGCGGCAGGACACACACCGGGAAGCCAGATCATCGTTGCGCGCATCGAATCGGGGGGAGGAACTCGCGATTTCCTTTTCGTCGGAGATATCGTAAATGCGGCTCAGGCCCTTGAACTCAACCAAGGGAAACCCATTCTCTACCGAACCATTTTGGTCCCCGAAGATGAAGAACGCCAGAACTCACTGCGCCAATTTATCTCGACCTTACAGCATCAGCATGGCTTCCAAAGTATTGCGTCTCATGATCAACTCGCGCTTGAAGCTTCCACGCTTCCCGAGTGGCCTGGTCGATCACCCCTCAAAGATCCTGCGATCGACGGCCGAATCAAAATCAAGAATACTCTGCACAATCCCGAAGCAATCCCAACGAAAGGCCTATGGCAATGATCGGATACGTCACAATTGGAACGACAGATATGGAAAGAGCAAAACAATTTTGGTCGTCACTCCTTGAACCCCTTGGTGGCCGCATCATCATGGATATTGGACGAATTGCCTTCATCGGCCAAGGCATGGACCAGCCCCCGATGCTGGCCGTCTGCATTCCCTATGACGAAAAAGAGCCCCATTCTGGAAATGGCAACATGCTGGCCTTTCCCGCCGGCTCCAAGGAGAACGTCGACTCCATGCACGCTCGAGCACTCGAACTCGGCGCCCAAGATGAAGGGGCTCCAGGCGAGCGGATGCCCGGTTTTTATGGCGGATATTTCCGAGATCACGACGGAAACAAGGCGGTCTTCTACCAAATGGGTTGAAGGGAACAAGAGCTCAATCCATTCGCCTTCAATTTGCATGGCCTCTCAAAAACTCTTTCGGCACAGTCATAGGCGTCGATGCAATTAGAACAACAAGAGTGGATGCACCGACTTCGTCTCGCCTTGGCGTTTTGGGTCATCGCAGCCAGTGCCTGTTCAGAACAGAGGCCACAGGCCCCAATTCAATCCATGCATGACGGGCGGCCTAACATCGTATTGCTCATGGCCGAAGACCTCGGACCTCGGATCGGAGTCCTCGGCGATCCGATCGCACAGACGCCTCGACTCGATCAGTTTGCAGAGGAAGGAACCCGATTCACAGAAGCCTTCGCTACGTCAGGCGTCTGTGGACCAAGCCGAGCAGCCATCGTCACCGGCATCCATCAAAATCGCTGGGGCGCCGGTCATATGCGAGCCGCAGCGGGGGGCTATGTTCCCGCCCCGGCGCCCTACGTCAAGGCGTTCCCCGAGATCCTCAGGGCGTCCGGCTATCAAACCTTCAACGACGGCAAAACCGACTACCAGCTCGGCCTTCGCCTCGGCGGAGCCTTCGGCGGCCCCAAAAGTCTATGGGATGACGATCGCGCTCGAGGTTGGGCCAATCGGGATACAACACGCCCTTTTTTCGCATTTATCAATCTCGGACAAACCCACGAGAGCCAAATCTGGCCCACTTGGCAGTTCCCCAATTCGGTCTTGACATGGGCCCTCTGGCCTCTCCGCATCATAAATCATTGGTCTTGGCCCATTGTCACCCCGGCGGACGAGGTCAAAGTCCCGCCCTACTACCCGGATACGCGCACTGTCCGCGAGGATATCGCTCGCCATTACAACAATATTGCCTCTCTCGATGTTGCGGTTGGAAAAATTCTCGACCAGCTCGAACAAGAGGGGCTCGCCAAGAACACGATCGTCATCTTTACAGCCGACCACGGCGATGGATTTCCTCGAGCCAAACGCTGGCTCTACGACTCGGGGCTCCACGTCCCCCTGCTGATCCATTGGCCAGGGGTCACACGACCCGGAACCATCAGCGATCAGTTGATCAGCCTGATTGACTTGGCTCCCACCATCCTCTCCATGGCCAAGGTTCCACCGCCTCCTTGGATGGAAGGGAAGATCTTCGTTGGCCCTCACGAAAACCTCGACGAACGACCCTACATTTTCGCCGCGCGGGACCGAATTGACCAACAACCCGACACCGTGAGAGCCGTCCGAGGCGAACGTTTCAAATATATTCGTCATTACTACCCCGATCGACCCTACGTATTGCCCAGCGAATTCAGGGATCAGATGCCATTGATGCGAGAGCTGATCGACCTGAGCGCATCGAACCAGGTCGAAGGGGTTCAGGCCCTGTGGTTCAGAAAACAACGCGATCAAGAAGAGTTATTCGACACCCTCTCCGATCCACACGAGATTTTGAATCTCGCCGAAGATCCCATGCAGGCCTCGCAAGTCCGAGAAATGCGCCAGGCTCTCGATCAATGGCTCGAGGAAGAGGAGGATCTGGGGCTTCTTCCGGAACAAAGACTACGAGATCGATTCTTCCCCAACGGAGAGCAACCCATCACACCCACACCCACAATCGACCTTTTAAATCATCGCGTATCAATCGGCTCGAAAACCGAGGGCGCTTCGATTGAATTTCGCGTAAACCGAGGGCCTTGGCGCCTCTACACCGCGCCCTTCGAAGTCCAGTCCGGAGGCCACATCGAAGCACGAGCCCAGAGGTACGGCTGGGCCGGAAGCGAAATCGCAGAGACTCAGAACTGAGGAAGGACTCGAGCGGCTCAAATATCGGCCCGGGGCTCAGCGCGCCTTTCGAAGTGAATATCCAGGGGGGCGCTTCCCCTCCTCGTCGAAGAGGTCGAATTCATCGGCCAGATCTTCGACCCATTCGATGCGCCCCGAACGCTCCAGTAAATCGTCGGCCCCCAAGAGCGCCGCGGCCGCTCGCCCCACAAAGAGGGGACTTTGGGCCTGACTCAGGTCCATACCCGTTTGCCCTGCACTGTCTGCGATAAATTCAGTGGCGACAAGGCCGGGGTACAAAACACTCGCCGACACCCCACGCGGCCGTAATTCTTGTGCCATATCGGCCGTCAGACGATCCAATCCCGCCTTGCCCGCTCCGTAAGAGGAGGAGAAGTGATAGGACTGACCGCCCGGGGACGAAACATTCAAAATCGCGGAGCCAGGACTTGACTTAAAGAGGAGGGGCGTGGCGTGCCAACTCGCCACGTAGTGGGCCCGTAAGCCGATACCGACCTGATCGTCCCAGATCGAGATTGGATGATCCCAAAAACCTCCACCCCAAGCCGGTGGATTCGGAATTTTGTAAACGTTATTCACCAGCAGATCAAGCCCATCACATTCCCTCGCCACCCGACCAAAGAGCGCTTGGATCTGCTCATCTTCACCGTGGTCACACTGGACGGCCCTTCCTTCCCCCCCGGCCTTCCGAACCTCTTCGGCCGTTGCTTCAATGCTTCGCTCACCTCCACCACTCGTGCGACCGGTTACGTATACAATCGCGCCCTGCTCACCGAGTGCAATGGCGATCCCCTTGCCTACACCTCGACTCGCGCCGGTGACAACAGCCACACGGCCTTTGAGTGAACCCATCGCTTTCAATCTCCTTTTTCTTCTCCGAAGGCGACCCTCAAACGCTCAGCCGACCCCTCGAACTGCAGGTTCCAATGTATCGCGGCCCTTCACTGAATTCTCCTCTCCCAACGAGCCGACACTCATCAGGATTGAGACCCTCTGGCTCAAATCGACCCGATGGTTCCTCAGGATCGGCCACGGGCGGAAGCTGAAAAACTCGCGCGTATCGCCTCTGCCCCGGGCCTCGATTTGGCACGCCCAGTCCAAGCCCTAGAAACAGATGAGGCATCCGCCCGCTCCGCCTGTCCCAGCCCCTTGCCCGCGGATGAGCCCTTCTACCTTGGGGAGGATCAGTAAAGGATGGTAGAGAAACGGATCATTTACCCCAACCGAGCCCAAAAAGAGTCCTCAGACCGATCTCCAATTGTCCCAACCAGAACGTACTTTGCGATTTCACCATTCAATCCTGAATTTCGCAAAGTCAGCGAGACAGCTGCTCTTGTGAGCAAATTCGCTGAAACAGCAGCCTGGGAAAACACCGTTTTGACGGAGCGCTTGGCTTCACTGAAGCGCGCCGTGGCGCTCTTGAAGGCCTCGATCACTTTATACATTTTCACCGCAGAATGTCCCTTGTGATCAAAACTTTCGACCCCATTTAACCCACAGGCTAAAACGAAAATGCAATACACACCGACCTTTGAGTGGACAGAAGAAGACAATCGCGACCTCGCGACGCTAAAAGAACTCCTCGTTCCGCGAGTCGAAACGTGCCTCGATCAGTTCTATGAGTGGGTCATGACCGAAGGGCCCGGACCTCGCTTCCTGACCCCGAGCACGATCGACCGAGTCCGAACTCTCCAGCAGCGCTTCTGGATGGAATTTCTCAGCTCGCCCCCGAGCCCGGCCTACGCGGAGTCACGCGCCGTCATCGGCATTCGGCATGCCGAAATCGGCCTCGACTCCCAGCTTTTCCTCGCGTCAACGAGAAAATTTCAGAAACTTCTCGAGCACGAGCTCAACGTCAGCAGCCCGTCTGAGACAATTCGCAACAAACTACTTCATGTGTTGGCGAAAAAAATAGAGATCGACATCACGATCATCATAGACGCCTACACAACGCATTACACGGCGATCGAAAAAAGCAGATCCTCTTTTACAGATGAGCTCATCACACTGCTTGACCAACTCACCCGTGGAAACTTCAATGTCCAAATTCCGGAGGCCAGAACCCCCAAAGACCGCAACTTTGTTGAAGCTTTGAGACAACTCACGAACACTCTCCAGACGGTCGCCCAGCAGACCCGAGAAATCAGCAGAGGTCGCTACACCTTTGGCCCTGTCTCTTCAGAAAACTTCCTAGGCCTCGCCCTCCACGATATGGCACAAGCCCTTAAGGAGACAGCCGAGACGAACGAAGAATACACCTGGAAACTCACGGGTATTAATCGCCTCTCCGTCATCCTCCGTGGCGACTCCGCCACGGAAGTCATCGCCAACAATGCGGCCCAGTTCGTGGGACGTTACGTCGGGGCTCCGCTTGCATCGATCTATGTTTACAATTCTGAATCCGATGCGTATGTCCTGACGGGTCAGCACGGATCCTCATCGGCCAACAAAACCCATATACCAATCGGCGAAGGCTACATCGGGCAGTGTGGCACATCGATGGAATTCATCGAAATCGCCGACATCCCTTCAGACAGCCTGCCCATACAAACAGGGCTCGGCGAAATTAGCCCGCGAAACCTTTTATTCGCCCCCCTCCATTCTTCAACCAGAAGCATCGGCGTTTTGCAACTCGCGACATTCAAACCCGTCACGCTAGTCGTACGCGACTTCCTCGAAATCGCCGGACTCGCACTCGCCAGCGCCCTCGAATCGTCCGTTTCTCGCACAACCGCCGCGACACTCCTTCAGAATTCGCTCTCACTCACTACAGAGCTTGAGGCCCAACACGACGCTCTGGTCACTGCAAACCAAGAACTAGAGGCGCGGACAGAGCAGCTTGAAATCTCAGAGACTCAACTTCGAACGCAGCAAAATGCCCTTCGCGAAACGAACAAGTTGATGCAGGAAACCAACAAGAGCCTTCGAACCACTGAAGCGCTCGCCCAAAAGAGAAACTTGGACCTTGAAGCTGCACGTTTACAAATCGAAGAAAAGGCGGAGGCTTTAGAACGCGCAAGTCAATATAAATCCGACTTTCTCGCCAACATGTCACACGAGCTCCGGACGCCCCTCAACAGCGTGCTTCTCCTCTCGGGACATCTCGCAGAAAACACCCAAGGGCGCCTCGACGAGTCAGAAGTCGAATCCGCAGAAGTCATCCATAAAAGCGGTACGGATCTCCTCTCCCTCATCAACGAGGTGCTCGATCTTGCCAAAATCGAAGCAGGCTACCTCGAAATTGAGCGCCAAACGATGGACCTGAAAAATCTCACAGCCGCTCTTGAGCAAGAGTTTGGCCATCAGGCTGCGGCCAAAGACCTCGAATTCCGAACTCAGCTTTCCGACAATTCACCCAGAGAACTACTGACCGATAGCCGACGCGTTGAGCAGATTCTCAAAAACCTCATCTCGAATGCCCTGAAGTTCACAGAGACCGGAAACATTCTCATCGATTTCAATCTCACTCGGAAAGGGAAGGAAGTTTCGAGCCGGATGACTCACGAGACGGACTTGCTCCAAATCGACGTGATCGACACAGGCATCGGAATCGCGCCGGATCAAACCGAAAACATCTTCGAGGCATTTCAGCAAGCCGACAGTGGCACCTCTCGACGCTACAGCGGCACCGGCCTTGGGCTGTCCATATCGAGGCAGCTCGCTCATCTTTTGGGTGGCGAGCTTATATTGACGCAATCTTCCGAAAAGGGCTCCACCTTTACGCTGATGATTCCTCTCGTCCTCCCGGATTCTCAGATCAGGCCCCCACTGGGTCCGGATACAACACCTCATCAAATCAGCCAGCACCGGAAAACAGCCCGCAAACAAACGCCCGAAACGCTTTCCACCGAAACTCTTGACGACGATCGCCAGGATTTATCGGAGACGGATGACGCGGTCCTGCTCATCGAAGATGATAGAAATTTTGCAAAGTTTACTCGCGACCAAATTCGTCAGAGAGGATTCAAATGCCTACTGGCAGCGACTGGCGAGGAGGGAATCCGACTCGCTCAAGAGCATCAACCCTCCGGCATCCTCCTCGACATCAATCTTCCAGGGATCGACGGCTGGGCCGTTCTCTCGAGCCTGAAAGACGACATCGACACTCGCCACATTCCAGTTCACTTCGTTTCAATCGACGAACAGCAACCCGCAGCGTTCCAGCGCGGAGCAATCGGTTACGTCAGCAAGCCGACTTCCGTGATCGACCTCAATTCATGCCTGGATACGATCTCTGAATGCCCGAGAACCATGCATCGCACTCTTCTGATCGCGCACAGCAATCCCAAAGTGAGAGCAAAAGTTCGCGGAACTTTAGACATGAACGGAATTCAGTTTCTCGAGTCCGAGAAGACCGCCGAAACGGTCCAGCTGGCCGCGACGCATGCACCTGACTGCATCGTTATGGGAACTCAGCTCGGCGATGGATCAAGCTACAAAGTGATTTCCCAAATCCTCGCTAAAACCTCGGCCCTTCCTCCCATCTTGCTATTTGATGATGCACCCATCGACCAATCCGAACTCAATCACTTTTCCGAATACGCCAAAGCCAACACAATTGTCAGAGTCCATTCAAGCGAGCGCCTATTTGACGAAGTCTCTCTACTCTTCCACTGGGCCATTAGCGACCTCCCCGCTCAGCAAAGGGAAATCATCACTCATGTCCGCAGCAGCGACGACTGCCTAAGGGGCCGAAAAATCCTACTCGTCGAAGACGATATGAGAAGCGCTTTCGCTCTCTCCGGGATTTTGATCAACAAAGGAATGGAGGTTCAGATTGCGGAAGACGGCGAGCTTGGACTGAAAAAGTTAGAGAGCAACGATTTTGACCTCATTCTCACTGACGTCACCATGCCGATCATGAATGGCAATGAAATGATATCAAGAATCCGACAGCAGGATCAATATCGCAATCTTCCGATTCTTGCGCTGACCGCAAATGCAATGAAAGAGGAACGCAGCAAGTCCATCCGAGCGGGAGCGAATGATTACCTCACCAAACCCATCGACATTCAGAAACTTATTTCAGCAATGAGAGTTTGGCTCTTTCGCTAGCCATGAATGGCCAAAAGACCGTTTACAACAAAAGAGAGTCGTCAAAACGCGACACCATTAGATTGGATGACGCAACGAATTTGATCTTGAAGGCATCAGGATACGATCTTCGTCCATTCGCTGCCGAGTACACCCGCGCACGCCTCAATCGGCATTTGCTCCCGCCCCACCATGCACCCAGTCCATCGACTTCTCCCCACAGCCAAATCACCCAACTCAGTCGCCAAGATGTGATTTCCGCGCTCTCGCTCAACGTCACAACCATGTTTCGCGATCCGCTCTTCTACTGCACTCTGAGGCGGGAAGTCCTCCCCGCGCTGAACGCTCGCAAGCATCTACGCATTTGGGAAGTCGGTTGCGCCACAGGCGAAGAGTCCTACTCGCTAGCCATTACCCTCAACGAACTGGGATTCGCAAATCGCTACACGATTGTCGCCACTGATTTCAACGCGTCGGCGATCGAGAGCGCTCGGCGTGGGAAATACAACATAAAAAAAGCCAGAGCATTCACGCACAATTATCATAGAGCGGACGGGCAATACTCTTTCTCAGACTATTACTCCGCCACCAGCGAATTCTTAATAGTTTCCCCGGAATTGCGGCGAAACATTTTTTTTAGGGAAGCGGATGTGACAAAGGAAGGGATCGATTTTCGACCCGACCTGATCGTCTGCCGAAATGTGATCTTCTACTTTTCGCGAAGGCAACAAATAGAAACGCTCGAATTACTTTCAGGATCCCTCAACGACGGTGGTTTTCTCTGCATCGGCTCAAAAGAGCCGTTGCCCGCCCACGCCCTGAAATTCGAAATGAGGGAGATCTCGGAAGGTGGGAGGATCTTCGCCGTCCAGGCGCAAGACAGAGCGAAACCAGGACTCTGTCACCGCGGCAACCTCCGCAGCCTTACTTTGACCGACCAACCACGAAGGAATCAGGAATAGAGCAATGGACGAGAAACAAACGATTCTCATTGTTGATGACCAAGACGCGAACCTTATTGCTCTCGAGAGGCTCCTCGATCGCTGTGGGGCCAAGGTTGTACGCGCATCAAGTGGCAATGAAGCACTCGCCATCTCTCTCCATCATCGGTTCGCATTAGCAATCCTGGACGTCCAGATGCCTAACATGGATGGCTTCGAGCTGGCAAATTTGCTGACATCCCGCCCAGAGAACGAAACGTTACCCATTGTTTTCGTGTCTGCGGTCTACACGGACCCTTCGCATCAATATCGCGGATACGGAGCAGGAGCAGTCGACTTTTTGATCAAACCCTATGCCCCCGAAGTCTTACTTGCGAAGGTCGATTTCTTTCTTCTCCTCGATCGTCAACGCCAGCTGTTGTTGGATCGAATTGCAATAGAGGAATCAAAAACTTATCTCGAGGGAATCCTCACAGCGATGACCGATGCCGTCATCGTTTGCGCCGGTGATCTCAGCATTCGGACCGTCAACCAAGCTGCACAAACTCTCCTAGGCAGAGATCAATCCGAACTCTTGGGAGAGCCTGTCGATATGATTTTTCCTGAGAAAATTTTACCTTTCGACCCAGAAGATCAGACGACGCGGGGCAATCTTTCCAAGATCAGATTCGATGAATTGGAGCTGGTACGATCAGACGGAAGCGGCGTGCCCGTAATCCTCAATCTCTCTTTTATGGGAACGGGAGGTTCTGCCAACGATGGCTTCGTGCTCACAGCCTTAGACATCACAGAGCAAAAAAAATCTGAGAGGGAGCGAGCCCAGCTTGAGGACCAACTTCGGCACGCTCAGCGTCTAGAATCCGTCGGACGCCTAGCCGGCGGGGTCGCCCACGACTTTAACAATCTTCTGACGGTCATCTTTGCATGCTGTGAATTCATGTCTGAAAATCTTGGCGCATCTGACCCTCTGACCACAGAGGTCGACGACATCCTCGAAGCCTCCTCACGTGGCGCCGACTTGGTCCGTCAGCTACTGGCTTTTGGCCACAAGCAAATCCTTCGACCCGAAATCGTTGAGCCCAATAGCATCGTTGACAGAACGGCGAAAATGCTGAGGCGGACGATTGGGGAACACATTCAAATCTCCACCGAACTAGTCGAGAAGGAAGTTTTGATATCCGTTGATCCCGTACAGCTCACTCAAGTTCTAATGAATCTCGGAGTCAATGCTCGAGACGCCATGCGCCAGGGCGGAGAACTGAGATTCTCAACTTCAACAGAGCGGCAAAGGCTTCCCACTGGCAATCCCTCAGCTTCTGAATGTGAGTATTTTCGAATAGAGGTCAGTGATACCGGCTGCGGAATGACGCCTCAAGTACTCGAACGAATATTTGAACCCTTCTTCTCGACAAAGAAGCCCGGAGAAGGGACAGGATTAGGCCTATCCGTCGCACATGGAATCATCGCGCAGAGCGGTGGCTATATCTCGGCCGAAAGTACAAGCGACGAGGGGTCGCGGTTCACCATAGACTTCCCACTCAGACTGGACGGCGAGATATTTGAACAGGCCGAGACGAATAAACGGGACCGGGGCTGCCAGAACGGGACTGTCCTTGTAGTCGATGATGATGAAACGCTTCAAAAAGTTGTCGCACGGAGCCTTAGACCCCGCGGTTACCAAGTTGTGCAAGCCAATAACCTAGAGGATGCTCTCGAACTCGCTCGACGATCGAAGATTGAAGTACTCCTGACCGACGTCGTCATGCCAGAGCAAAGTGGACCCGAGGTGGCCCGCGCTCTTCTCGAAGAAACACCGGACATGGCCGTAGTTTTCATGTCTGGACATGCACACGACTTACTTGGGCACCATGGGGTTGAAGCAGGCCAAGTCTCGTTCATCCAGAAGCCATTTTTGCCCGATACGCTCCTGAGGCTACTGGCCGATGTGATGAATGGCGAAACTAAGGCGGTCGGCCTTCCAGCCTGAGGCTCGGGGCTTAGACCCGTCACAGGGATCGCTCAAACCTCATTCAGGGTACGACTTTCACAATTGCGACCCGCGAGAGGGCCCTCAGCCGAGCCTCTCTCTTACACGCCCCCGAAGAATGAGCAAAGAATGGCGGCCATCGGCTGAGTCCGGAGATCGCGATATGTCCCGCTACCCCTTGCCCTGCCTGCCTGGGTAGATCGACTCAATCCAACCGCCTGTCGGTCTGGAAATCTGTGATAGGCTCTGGCGGCCTTCGGATCCCATGAAGCCATCAGGCAAGTCGGGAGCCCGACGCCGAGGTCGACGGGACCGAACGAGAGTGCTGTTGCACTGCTCGGCTTCCGGACCGGCACCCGCTCTGTCGGACAGGAATAAATCCGGGAGCGGTCCGAGTGCGCGCACATACGTTGTCGGATCTCGGCTCTAAATAAGTGGTTGCTTAATGCCGATCGTTGAAGTGAGTAAATCGTGATTTCAGAGCAGTCGCTCAAAATGATTCCCGCGCCTTTAGCTCAAGCCTTCCAAAAAAAAGGCTACGCCGAGCTAACGCCGATCCAAGAGGCCGTCCTTCGGTGCACGACCGAAGGGGATGATGCGGGTGGACTGAGAGATCTTCGCATTTCATCTCAAACCGGATCAGGCAAAACCGTAGCCTTCGGCTTTGCCCTCGCGCCTCTTCTCTTAAGTTCCTGCGTGAGTAATTCGACACAAAAAGCGACCCGTGCGCTCGTGATTGTTCCGACTCGGGAGCTAGTCACCCAGGTGTGTACCGAACTCGAGTGGCTTTATGCGGAAACCAAATCGGTCCGAATCACTGGATTGATGGGTGGCGCATCCATGCTGCGCGAGCGGGGAAACCTCTCACGGAAGCCCACGCTTGTCGTCGCAACTCCAGGACGACTTCTGGACCATATTCGGAATGGCGCGCTCACATGTGGTGACATGAGCCACGTCGTCTTAGATGAGGCCGACCGACTGTTAGACATGGGCTTCAGAGAAGAGCTCGACGAGATCCTTGCGGCTCTTCCCGCCGAGAGAACGAGTCACATGGCTTCGGCCACCTTCCCCGATAATGTCCGAAAGCTGGCCAATCGCTTTCAAAAAAAACCTCTTCAGATCGATGGGCCAGGCTCCCAGGATGCACACCCGGACATCGCTCATATCGCCCACGTCGTGCGTCCCAAAGAGATCTACGGCGCGCTCGTCAATTTGCTCCTGATGAATCCCGGAAGCCGCACTCTTGTTTTCGTCCGTCGCAGAATTGATGCCTCCGAAATGGCAGAAAAGTTGGCTGGCGACGGATTTGCGGCAATGCCGCTCAGCGGTGAGTTGCCCCAGGCCCAGCGAAATCGCACGCTCAGCGCGTTCCGAAACGGAAGTCTGGAAATTTTGGTCGCAACAGATGTCGCCGCTCGGGGAATCGATGTCCCTGATATCGCCAACGTGATCCACCTCGACACACCATTCGATCCAGAGACTTATGTCCATCGCAGCGGTCGGACGGGGCGAGCCGGTAGTCAAGGACGCAGCCTAATGCTGGTCCCTTCATCTCAAGAGAGACGGATGCGAAGTCTACTCACGACAGTCGGGATTACGGCTGCCTGGCTCCCACCCCCGGGACCCAAACAAGTGCGGAAGACAGCTCGAAAAAGACAACGGGGCCTACTCTGGGCTCGGTTGGAAAGACTCGGAGATCTCTCGACCTCCCAACTTGAATACGCTGATACTCTCCTCAATCAGCACCAGCCCCAAAAGGTCGTGGCTGCGCTTCTTGAGATGGCAACTCCCCCCCTCCCCTGCGAGCCCCGAGAGATCGGTGCGCCTGCGAAAGACCGAGGTCCGAAAACGAGAAAAGACGCCTCGGACTACGTCACCTTTTCGATCAGCTATGGGACACGCCGAGGCGCGACGAAAGCTCGCGTCTTGTCGCAAATTTGCCGCCGCGGCGAGATCTCCGCAGGAGTGATTGGTGCCATCCAGTTACAAGCGGGAAGAAGCTTGTTTCAGATCTCGCGCGGCGCGGCATCCGCGTTCGAACAAAAAGCCAGCAGGCCGGACAAACGAGATCCTGGCATTCAAATCGAGCCGGTCGCCGCCGGAATCAGCGAAAGGCGACAATCTCCTTTTCGCGGAAAACCATCTCGCCCGACGCGCGGAAAATCCAATGCGGCCACCCCGCGGCGTAAGAGCAGAAAGAAGCCGAGCTCTCCGTCATAGAGGAAACAGACCTTACCCCGCTTACGCGACACAACGGAGGTGCGGCTCATCCTCGCTCATTTTCGACGCGGTCGGCGGCAGAGAAGGCGCGCCTGAACCCAGTCCGCAAAGAGACTCTCTGTGCGAAGAATTGGGTCTAGCTTTGTCAAACGCGAAGCCACGCGTGAAAGCGCCGACCCCTCGCTTCCTTTTCGCTTCGCCAACATATCGAGCCCAACGAAACGCACTTCTTCAAAGTATTTCAAAAATACTTTACGCACCTCGTATGCGGAGCGGTAGCGACACTCCTCTCGTAGAAACCGATCACACTCGACTCCATTCATCGGCGCTTTCTCACGCCGACGATAAACAAAGTCGCAATATCGCACCCGAAGAGGTCCCGAAGGCAACCAGTGGGCAAAGGGTACAAATGCGTGCTCCTCGACGATCCCAAAGCGAGGCGGGTACCAAGCCAAAAATGTGCCATCCGACGTGAGTTTCTCGGAAAGAATCCGAGCGACATCTTCTAAGTCGATGACATGCTCAAGAACAGTCGTCGAAACGGCTGCTTCGTAAGCGTCATTCGGCAACTCGGAAGCCTCAAGAAAAAAGATTTTGTCCTGAATCCCTCGCTCATCAAGTCGCGTTTCGGCGCGATCAATGGCAGCAACTGAAATGTCATAGCCATGCAGGTTGATATACCCGTCATCGCGGAGCCCTAGAACGCAGTCTCCATGATTCGACCCGAAGTCAAGCATCTGGGTCTCAAGTTCAATCGGGCAGCTATGGTACTGTTGCAACGACCGAACGACGTACTCGTACTTGGAAAGAACCGAACTCACCTGCGAAGCGCCTCCCTGGATAGAGTGGATGACCAAACGGGCGAAGAGACGACGGGTCGAAGCTAGCACCACGCAATTTTCGCGACAAATCCACAGGCGAGTCCCCCGCTCGGTCCCCTCCCCACAGCCTTCGCAGCGAAGAGGCCGCGGACTCCGCCAAACATGCACCGAACTCAAGGCGGCCTCCTCCCCAGCATCCTGTGAGAGTTGATGACGGGAAGGCACGAGAAAGGTGCATTCCCGGAAGAGCACTGAACTGGCGAGAGAGGAACCCAAATCAGAAGGTCCAATCGGGTTTGTGCTCATCTGAAATCTGCGAAACTTCCGCGCCCACTCGTCCCGTGGGGGCGGAAAATCCGACTCGCCGTCGCTCACATCGGTTAAAAGGCGAAAGGCGCTGCAGCCCTCGAATCGCGCCTCTACTCTCTCGCCAGAGACCGCCCCGCCGATTAAGCCGAGTCGATGAGCGGGTGGAAATGGACGAGGAGACAATCTTGGAAAATTTTCGCAACGAGCTTCGAAACTGGCTGGAAGCCAACTGCCCGAAGGCCCTCCGAGACTCTGCAGCAAACACGAAGAATTCACCCCGGCAAGAAGACCATGCCGCGTGGCTGAAGGCCTGCGCGAGCCGAGGCTACACCACCCCGACTTGGCCGAAGGAATACGGCGGCGGGGGACTGTCCAAAGAGGAGCACAGCATCCTGCTTGAAGAAATCGACCGAATCGGAACCCACATTGCGCCCGTCAGTTTCTTCGGAACCTCGATGTTGGGCCCCGTCTTATTGGAGTTCGGCAGCGAAGCTCAGAAGAAAGAGCATATGCCGAAGATCACGAGTGGCGAAATTCAGTGGTGTCAAGGCTACAGCGAACCTGGCGCGGGCTCCGACCTTGCGAGCCTGCAAACTCGCGCCGTACGACAGGGAAACGACTTCATCATCAACGGCTCAAAGATCTGGACGACAGGTGCGCACCATGCAGACTGGATGTTCTGCTTGGTCAGAACCGATCCGAATGCTCCCAAACACGACGGCATCAGCTTCATCCTCTTTGACCTTCACCAGCCCGGTGTCACCATCTCACCTCTGATGTTAATCAGTGGTCAATCTGACTTCTGCCAAGTTTTCTTCGAGGATGTCAAAGCCAAAGCGGAAAATTTGGTCGGCGAGCTCAATGCCGGATGGACGATTGCGAAACGACTCTTGCAACACGAACGCTCAATGCTGTCCGGGGGCATGCCCGGAGGCGCCCGGCCATCAAAGAAAGAATCGGGATCGCAAAAAGCGACCGCCCCTCGCAGCTACCTGGCAGAGTCGGCCCGTCCCTATCTTGGAGAGGAAGGTGGGCAACTCAACGATCCGATTCTTCGCGACCAAATCGCTCAATACGAGCTTGACAGCCTTTGTTTCGGCCTCTCGCTGCAGCGCAGCGGCCAGGAGGCGAAAGCAGGTCAAGGGCCGGGCGCCGCCAGTTCGATGTTCAAACTCTACGCCAGTGAAATGAACAAGCGCCGGTCAGAGTTAGTCATGTCAATCCAAGGCGCGAGTGGCCTCGGATGGGAGGGCGAAGGTTTCACGCCCGGCGAACTCTTCGAAACACGAGGGTGGTTGCGTTCGAAGGGCAACTCGATCGAAGGCGGTACATCCGAAGTCCAACTCAACGTCATTGCAAAACGTGTCCTCGGCCTGCCCGACTAAGGAGCCACCATGTCTCTCGTTCTTTCAGAGGAGCAACACCTCCTCAAGCAAACCGCGGCTGAGTTCATCTCAGAGCATTCGCCGATCACCCACCTGAGAGCAATGCGTGACACCGCAGATCCGATTGGTTTTTCCAAGGATCTCTGGAAAGAGATGGCAGAGCTTGGTTGGACAGGCATCCTCTTGCCGGAACAATACGGGGGATCCGAGTTAGGTATGGCCGAACTCGGTGTCTTGCTTGAGGAGTGCGGTCGTACCCTCGCGCCCTACCCCTTCCTCTCCACCGCCGTCATGGGCGCTACAGCGATCGCCCTGGGCGGTAATGAAAAGCAGAAGTCCAATATCCTGCCCGGCATTTCGAGTGGCGAACAGATCGTGGCGGTCGCCTTCCAAGAAAATCCTCGCTTCGCCCCCTACGCAATCTCGACTTCCGCACGACCCTCCGACGATGGTTTTATTCTGTCGGGGCAAAAAGCCTGGGTCTGGGATGCCTGCGGCGCAGATCAACTGATCGTCGCAGCGAGAACCAGCGGAGAACCCGGAGACCGAAGAGGGATTTCCCTTTTTCTAGTTGAACCTTCCTGTCAGGGCATCGCGATTACGAAAACCCAGATGGTCGACAGCCGGAACTCGGCACGAATTGAATTCGACGACGTCATCATCAATTCAGAAGCTTTAGTCGGTGAACTCAATGAAGGAGCCGAGATTCTAGACGCGGTCTATGAGCGATGTACCACCGCACTCGCCGCGGAGCTTTTCGGGATCAGTCAAGAAATTTTCGAAAGAACCCTCGAGTACCTTAAAACTCGGGAGCAGTTCGGTACCCTGATTGGCACTTTTCAAGCTCTCAAGCACCGAGCAGCCGACCTATTCTGCGAAGTTGAACTCACTCATTCAATCGTCCTTGAAGCACTCAGAGCAATCGACGAAGACCGACCATACCGAGAGCGTCTGGTGAGCGCCGCCAAGGCTAGAGCTTCGGACACCGCCAGCCGGGTCTGCCGAGAAGCTCTCCAAATGCACGGCGGGATCGGGATGACGGACGAGGTCGACATTGGCCTCTTCATGAAACGTGCAAAGGCCGCTGAAATTGCTTTGGGGGATTCCAGTTTTCACCGGAATCGCTTTGCCGAAGTCACCGGCTTCTAGCGACTCGACTACTCACCGCGAGGAAGGGCCCGCTGCCGCCGCGAAGCAGCCCGACATTTGGCGGAGCAATAGCGAACCGCGTCCCAATCCCGGGCCCACTTCCTCCTCCACGCAAAGGGACGTCTGCAGACCTCGCAAATTTTCGTTGGCAGGTTCGTTTTGGAGTAGGCCAATGTGTACACCTCAAGTCGACTGATAAGCCACGGAGAACAATGGGCTTCAAAAAGGGCTCATCCGACAGGACCGTACCGGCCCCTCGGAGGTTGTCCAGCTCCTTGGCTTGACTTGCGAATCGATGGAACGCCCTTCAGCCCATCTCACAACAACATCCCCTTGGTCACTCATCTACGGCAGCTCCTTTCAGATCTATCATTCGAGGCCAAACGATCCCCCTTCCCACACATGAAGTGAAGCCACAATGCGACTGGACACGAAATCAATTCTACGACTGCGAAACGCTCTTCTCGAACGCTCAGGTATCAAGTTGGCCCACCAAAGCCACCCTGGGCTGGACGCGTCATCGCCGGAGATGCAGGCTCTTCTGGCCAGGGTCGAACCGATGGGTGAGGCGCTCTACCTCATGATGGTGATCGACGGCCAAACCGAGCCCCAGGAAAGACAATCTCTTGAGAGAGCGATACAAATACTCACCGCCGATAGCCTCCCTGATCAATCAATCAATCAACTCTTCGAAGGATACGAAGCAAGGGTCCGGACCCAGGGCACTGAAAGTCGCATGACTCAGGTCGGCGCGCAGCTCTGTGCCGACAAAGAGGACGCAGAAGCAACGCTGATGCTGGCCGCGGCGATTGCTCTCGCCGATGGGAATGTCGCCCTCTCAGAGTCAAAGATGCTTGAGAGCCTTTCGGAGTGGCTGGGCTTTTCGACGCGACAAGCCCAGTCTATCTTGGATCGCTAGCGGTCAGAGACAACGCTCACTTCGCTGCACTGCACCCCCCCGTCCACCCACTCAAGACAGAGGTGACTCCGCACTGGACCCTCAGGACTTGAGAAGATCCGCGGCACGAGCGCTGGGTTTACGAAAAGCGTCTCATTCCTGCGAACTTGACTGATCCGCAATTCACCGCCGCGGGTCCGCCAATGCATGTGACCTGCGACAACGGCAAGCACACGCTTGCCGATCTTTTCTGCATATTCCAAGGCAGCGCTCAGATCAGGGTCGCCCCAATCGCCTCCGGCTTCATCAAAGTCGCAGCCCCATAGGTCCGTCGGC
>NHEP01000111.1 GCA_002171515.1 bacterium TMED88
AAGTCCGCCATCGGTATTATCCGAAGAGACTGTCCCGTCGTATCCTGCGTCGATGAGTTTGGTCAACTTCTCAGCCGCGGTGCTCTCCTTGGTGAAGATCGCGACCCGGAGAGCGTAGGACTTCGCTTGAGTGCGCCCTTGGTCTAGGCGGTCAGTAATTCGTTGCTGTTCGCGGTCTCGGAGGATCTCTTCCAGTTCTTCTTTTCGCTCCATCGAGTAGCGTTCATCGAGTTCGCGCAGTCGGCTACGCACGGGTCCCTTGCCACTTGTCCACACGTAGTCCCCGGCGTCAAGTTCATTGACTTCCGCCTGCTGGTCTTCGTTGTAACGGGCTCCGGAATTTCCTTCGAAGTCACGGCGCCTCTTAATCGTCTCAAGTTCCATCTCATCAGCGCTTCGGATGATGTGCGGGGTGAGGAACACGATGAGGTTGATTTTCTTGAGCTGCTTGCTGGTGCTCTTAAAGGCCCAGCCCAACCCAGGGATGTCTCCCAAGAAGGGGACTTTATTTTCCTTGTCGTCCCATTGGTCGCTGATCAAACCTCCGATCACGACGGTCTCGCTGTCTTTAACAACGACCGTGTTTTCAACCTTTCGGCTCGACAGCGCCACGCCCACTTCATCCGCTGAGCCGACCCCATCCTGGAGCGCTTTGTTGACCGCGGTGAGCTCTTGGAAAATTTTCAAGCGCAGGCTGTCGCCCTCGCTGATTTGCGGCGTGACTCGTAGGGTGACCCCGATATCCTGCCGTTCGACGTTGACCGAGCTGGCGAGGCCGGCTGTATTGCCGGTGGCGGAGTCGACTCGGCTGGTGATGATGGGAATATTGTCGCCAATCCTAATTTCTGCTTCCTCGTTATCGGAGGTCAGGATGTGCGGCGCCGAGACGAGATTCAAGTTTGCATCCGTTGCGGCGGCTTTGAGCACCGCATCGAAGTTCGTTCCGCTTGCCGAAGCACGGTCCGTGGGCGTCACGCCGTCTGCGCCGACGTCAAAAGCTTGTTTGATCACGCCCGCGATTTGGCCGGCTCCACCACCACTTGCGGCCGCAGAAGCGGTGCTGAAAAAAAACTGCTGGTCGCCGTTGATCGCATTGATTGTCCATTCAACGCCCAAGTCGATGCCGTCGGTCACGTCGACCTCCAAGATCATGGCTTCCACGAGCACCTGGGGGCGCGCGATGTCGAGTTTTTGGATCACAGCGGCGAGCGCTTCGTAGGCCTCTTTGCTGGCTTGGATGACGAGCGAATTGGTGGCGGCGTCCTGGTTGATCGTGATTCCCTCGGCCAGGGCCGTGACGCGCGTGTTGAGATTTTGCGGGGTGGCGCCGGTCGCGCCCGTTCGACCGGGTCCTGGGCGAGATCCCCCGGTTTGTCCAGACAGCATTCCGTTGAGGGTTTCGGCTAATTCCTCAGCATCGGCATGCTTCAGGTAGTAAACATGGATACGTCCGCCTCCGATGAGAGGGACATCGAGCTGGCGAACCAAGTCGCGTATGTCTTGGATGGCGCCCCGCGACGCGAGCACGAGAAGAGAGTTGGTCCGCTCGTCAGTGATGATTCGTACTTTTTGACCGGGCGAAACATTGGCCGAATTCGTGGCCGCCTGCGCATTGCGTCGATTGCGTGCGCTTCGTGACCGGGAGGCTGGCGTGGGCGCGCTTGAGGAAACCTCGGCGCCATAGATTTCGGAAACTTGCTGACCGAGTGTTGCTGCGTCGGCGTGCTTGACCTTGATGACGGCAAGCTCTTCTCGGTATGTCTCGACGTCGATCGCCTCAAGGATGCTTAGGATGCGCCTGATGTTGGCCTCGGTATCGGTCATGATGATCGTATTGGTCGGCGCGTAGGCAACCATGGATGCATCTTTCGAGACCAAGGGCTTAATGGTGTTCGTGATTGCTTCGGCATCGATGTAAAGGAGGGGCACCAGTCGGGTGACGAAGCTGTCCCGGTTCGGGCTGGGGCGATTGTCTCGAATTGTTTCGATGCTGCTTTCTTTTGCATCGCGAATGGGGACGATTTTGAGAACACCACCCGGACCCGGTACGGCAGTGAATCCTTTGATCTTCAACACCGACTCGAAGACCGCGTAGTCTTGGTCCGCGGTGACCTCCGATGGGGAGACGATCGTGACGCGACCGCGCACTCGGTCGTCATAAATAAAGTTGCGTCCGGTGATGCGCGCGATGGTCTCGATGACCACGGGTAACTCGACGTCCTTGAAGTCCAGTTGAACGAGCTCATCGCCTTGGGTGAATGGGCGAGTGTTCGCCGAACCGGTCCTCCCCTGGGCCTCGGCTTGAAGCGCAATCCAAGGAGTGGCCCCGATGGCGAGGAATACAATTCCAAGCAGGAGCCGAGCCCTTCGGTCAGTTTTATTCGTCTTGCTCTGCAACGGCTTACTCCGGCCCGCCGATTTGACCAAGCATGTCGGCATCCACGGTAATGGTTTCGGTGCCCCCGTTCGCACGTCTTACCTCGGCGGTGAGGGTGTCTGAACTGGTGAATGCTTCGATTAGCTCCTTGCTGGCCGACGGATTATCGATCGCTACCCCATTGAGGTTGGTCACGATATCGCCGTCGTTGAGTCCTGCTTTTTCGTAAAAACTGCCTTCCTCGATTTTGGACAGCTCGATTCCAACCATCTTTCCTTGCTCGTACTTCGGGAGAATACGCGCTTGTGAGAAGATTGCGGTGGGGCTTCGGTCGGTACCATTCTGAGTCAATTCTTTCAGACGATCTTGGACTTTAGACCGACTTCTCCGGTTTCGCGCGGTGCGATTTTTGGGCCGACGTTTCGGGGAAGGGAGTTTGGCCGTCGCCAAGGCGGTGTCTTGAAGCTCGAGTTGTTCGAGACGAACGCCATTTCGAAGGACGATCCGCCTTCTTTCAATTCGCTCGACAGTGACGCTTGGGTGGGCCTCTAGACGGTCTCCAATTCGAACGACTTGACTTGTTCTCGTTTGCTTGTGTTCAAGCGCCGCGCTCGCGATGCCGCGATCGTCCGATGCAATGGTGCCGAGCAGTTGGTACGGGAGTTTTGACTCCTGGACCTCCTCCTCTGGCGGCGGCGCCTCGGAGAGGGGTTCATCAACCACCTGTGCGCCAAATAAGTTGCGGTCAAGAATGATCTGACGCTCGGGCCAGGCGTTTGAAGCGGGCGGATCGATCTGGGCTGCGGGCGGTCCCGGAACACCCGTCGGAATTAAGGCTGAAACCCCCACATCTGTGATCACGTTCGCGGCCAAAGAACAGCTGAGCACGAAGAAAAGGGTGTTGGCGAGCCGGATCCCGATGGTGGCCATCTAGTGTCGATCTCCGAGCAACCCGGGAGCCCCCACGGCCCTCGTTTGCCTTGCCTCACGAAAGTTAGACGTCGCGCACGCCCTGCCTTTGCACCGCTGCACCCTGCAGCCGTGGCCTCTCCCGCCCGCCCGGGGCGGTCCGGCCCAAATCCCGGGTCGAGTTTTGGGGCCTCAACGCGAATCAGGCGTTCGAGAAGCGCTCCCACCCGGCGGGGAATATAGCTCTGGAGAGTCCCGATACCAAAAATTTGCGCGATTCCAGTCAGTTAGTGGATTTTCCACGAGCGAGTTTCTTTCAGTGTTGATCGCCCGTTCCGGTTCTTGTCTGGAGTGGAAACCGCGGTTTTTCGACCTGTTCCCGATTCGGTCGGTTGGATGCATGGGCGATCTTCGCGAGACGCGCCCCGGCGACCGATTCCCCGAAGGGGGGGGTGAAACATTTCAAGAGATTTCGATCCGCACGTTGACACAGGCGGGTTGGGGACAAATTTGCAGGCGTTAGAACGCCGAGGAGATCTTGAACGGCCCGGAGGGGGCCGTCGGGGCTGGGCGCAGACGGATGGGAAGCGCGGCCGCTCGCCGCGGGAAGAGGAAAAGGATTCGATATGGCGGATTCAGGCAAAGTCATCGGAATTGATCTGGGCACCACAAACTCGGTGGTGGCCGTAATGGAAGGAGGCCAGCCCTCCGTGATCGCTAACGAGGAGGGCGGACGGACGACCCCCTCGATTGTGGCTTTTACCGACGAGGGTGAGAGATTGGTCGGCTCGATTGCTAAACGGCAATCGGTCACCAATCCGACGGCCACGATTTACTCCGTGAAGCGATTCATGGGGCGGCGTCTTCCTGAAATTCCGGAAGAGGTCAGCCTCGTGCCGTACCAAGTGGCCGAGGGGAAAGAAGGGAGTGCGGTGGTCGAGGTGGGTGATAAGACCTACACGCCGCCGGAGATCTCGGCCATGATTCTGGGCAAGCTGAAAGCGGCGGCGGAGGCCCACCTCGGCAGCGAGGTCACAGGCGCTGTGATTACGGTGCCGGCGTACTTCAATGATGCGCAGCGGCAAGCGACCAAGGATGCGGGAAAGATCGCCGGCCTAGAGGTCAAGCGCATCATCAATGAACCCACAGCGGCGGCTCTGGCTTACGGGATGGACAAGAAGGAAGATGAAAAAATTGCTGTCTTCGATTTCGGGGGCGGGACCTTCGACATTTCGATTCTTGAGGTCGGCGAAAACGTGGTCGAGGTCAAATCGACCAACGGCGATACGCATTTGGGCGGAGACAATCTCGACCAGCGCGTGATCGAGTATCTCGTAGACGAGTTCAAGAAAGATCAGGGTATCGATCTGACTCAGGACCCGATGGCCATCCAACGACTCCGTGAAGCCGCTGAAAAAGCCAAGATGGAGCTATCGAGTGCACAGACGACTGATATCAATCTGCCCTACATCACGGCGGATCAGAGCGGTCCGAAGCATCTGACACTGAAGCTGACGCGCTCGAAATTCGAGCAGCTGGTGGACGATCTGGTTGAAAGAACTCTGGAGCCCTGCCGGAATGCTCTGGCTGACGCCGGCCTTTCCGCAAGCGAAATCGATGAAGTGGTGTTGGTGGGCGGATCGACCCGTGTGCCTCTGGTTCGCCAGAAAGTGATGGAGCTTTTCGGCAAGGAGCCAAGCCAGACTGTGAACCCCGATGAGGTTGTGGCGGTTGGTGCTGCAGTGCAAGGCGGCGTCCTGGCGGGTGACGTCAAGGATGTGTTGCTTTTAGACGTGACGCCTCTGTCCTTGGGAATCGAGACCTTGGGGGGTGTCACAACCAAGCTGATTGAGCGCAACACAACCATCCCGACCAAGGCCAATCAGGTATTTTCGACTGCGGCGGATAGTCAGCCCCAAGTGGAAATCCGTGTCCTTCAGGGAGAGCGGGAAATGGCGGCGGACAATCGAGAGCTGGGTCGCTTCATTCTCGATGGCATTCCGCCGGCACCGCGAGGTGTTCCGCAGATCGAGGTCACCTTCGATATCGACGCAAACGGAATTCTTTCGGTGAAGGCCTCAGATAAGGCATCCGGCAAGGATCAGTCGATTCGAATCGAAGGCAGCGGTGGTTTGGATTCCGCAGAAATCGATCGAATGGTCAAAGATGCAGAAAGCCACGCCTCAGAGGATGGGACGCGGCGCGATCAGATCGAGAAGCATAATCAGTTGGACAGCATGATCTATCAGGCTGAGAAAATGATCGCTGACAATGGGGAGACCTTGTCTGACGAAGACAAACAATCTCTTCAGGCGACCATCGAAGAGGCCAAAAAAGATCTGGAAAGCCAGGATGCGGCTCGGATCGATTCGGCGCGACAGAAGCTCGAGGCTGAATTGCATAAGGTCGCAGAAGCACTCTACAAAGAGGGCGCAAATGCCGCAGCGGAGCCCGGCGAAGCCGAAGCGCCCTCATCGGACGACAGTGATGACGTGATTGATGCTGAGTACACTGAGGAGAAGGGCGATTCCTGAGCGAGGTCGTCAGAGCCCTATCGCGGAGCTGTTCGGGGAATTCCCGGACAGACTCCGCGGCAATACGTGGCAGCCGGCGGTGGATGTTTTTGAAACCGAGGATGCTGTCGTTGTTCGGGCAGAGATCCCTGGTGTCCAAGGCGCGGACCTTCAAGTGAATGTAGATGGCGCCGCGATTCGGATCAGTGGTGTGCGCCGGGTGCCGACTCAGGTTCGGGTCCAGAGGCTCCTCCGAATGGAGATCGCTTTTGGTCCTTTCGAGCGGGAAGTTCGCATTGGCGTTCCCTTTGATCGGGATCAAGTCACCGCTCGTCTTGAGGATGGCTTCCTCTCAGTGAAGCTCGTCAAGAATCGGCCGACGCGCCGGGATGTGGCGGTGGAGACGGAATGAGCAGCGAAGAAGGATACGACGAGGACGGCCACCCCATTCGGGAAGGCGATCACGGAAACATTGCACCGGATGAAGACGAATCGCTCGGGGGCATGGCGATCCAGGTGGGCAGTGAGCCGGCGGATTCAGGCGAGTTTGCCATTCACGACATGCCGGAAGAGCTGGCGATTCTACCTTTGAAGAACACGGTCCTGTTCCCTTTTCTTCTTTCGCCGCTTTTGGTCAATACACCTTCTTCTCAGAAATTGATCGATGAGGTTTTGTTGCGCCCGGACCGCCTGATGGTTTGTTCGGCCTTGAAAAACGAAGTCGATGCAGCGGCGCGGGCGGACGATGTTCATCGTGTGGGAACTGTTCTGCGTATCGTGAAGATGTTGAAGTTCCCAGATGAGTCCTATCGCTTGCTCGTGCAGGGCGTGGCGCGCGTCTCGATTGAAGAATTCATTCAGGAAGATCCGTTCCTTCAAGCCCGGGTGAAGCCACTTGAGGAGTCCGGTGATCTGGAGACGGTCGAAGTCGAGGCGTTGACGCGAAGCATTTCGCAAGGCTTTGCCAACTTGGTCTCGGAGAGCTCGCGGCTATCGGATGACCTCCAAGTCCTTGTGGCCAATCTCGATGACCCCTCGAAACTGGCCGATCTGGTTGCGTCTAATCTAGAACTTGATTTGGCTGGCAAGCAGAGGGTTCTCGAGACGACCGATGTTCCTATGCGTCTGCGCGGTGTTCTTGAGCAGCTGTCGAAAGAGGGACAAGCGCTTGAGATTGAGACGGAGATCAAGGAAAAAGTTCAGAGTGAAATGACAAAGACGCAGCGTGAGTACATGCTGCGACAGCAACTCGAAGCCATCCGTCGCGAGTTGGGTGAAAGCGAGGAAGGCGAAGAGGGTATCGAGGGGCTCCGCCAGAAGATCGATGCGGCGGGGATGTCAGAGGAAGGCGTTAAGCAAGCGACCCGCGAGGCGGATCGCTTGTCTCAGATGCCGCCCGCCGCCGCAGAGCACAGCGTGATTCGGAATTATCTTGAGTGGATGACGGAACTTCCTTGGTCGAAAAGCTCGGAGGACCGTCTGGATGTAGAAGAGGCGCGCCGTATTCTGGACGAAGACCACTTCGGACTTGAAAAAATAAAGGATCGAATCGTTGAATACATAGCGGTTCTCTCCCTGAAGCGTGATTTGAAGGGGCCGATTCTTTGTTTTGTGGGTCCGCCTGGGACGGGCAAGACCTCTTTGGGGCGATCTATCGCCCGTGCTCTGGGTCGTGAGTTCAGTCGAATTTCCCTTGGCGGCGTACGGGACGAGGCGGAAATTCGGGGACATCGCCGTACGTATGTCGGCGCAATGCCCGGTCGAATTGTTCAAGCATTGAGGAAGAGTGGAACTCGCAACCCCGTAATGGTGCTCGACGAAGTTGACAAGGTCGGCGCGGATGGTCGAGGGGATCCTTCTTCCGCCCTGCTGGAGGTTTTGGACCCCGAACAAAATTCTGAATTCAGCGATCACTACCTTGAGGTGCCCTTTGATTTGTCACAGGTGCTCTTTGTGGCCACGGCGAATTTGATTGATCCGGTGCCGGCGGCGCTTCGCGATCGCATGGAGGTGATTGAGCTTCCCGGATACACCCTCGAAGAGAAGGTGGAAATTGCTCGACGATTTCTGCTGCCCCGGCAGGTTGAGCAAAACGGTATCGATTCGCTGGACTTTGAAGTGACCGACGATGCACTTGTGGCACTGGTTGAGCGCTACACCCGCGAAGCAGGTGTGCGTAACCTTGAGCGGGAGGTCGGGGCGGTTTGCAGAAAGGTCGCGCGGAGGGTGGCCGAAGGCGAGGAGACGGGACCGGTCCGCATTCAGTCGGAGGATCTTTCGACCCTACTGGGGCCGGTGAAGTTCGAGCCTGAAATTCTCGATGAAGACGTGCAGCCCGGCGTGGCCGTGGGGTTGGCTTGGACGCCGGCGGGCGGGGATATCTTGTTCGTGGAAGCTTCCCAAATGCCCGGGGATGGCCAGTTGAAGCTGACAGGTTCCCTGGGCGATGTCATGCGAGAATCCGCCGAAGCGGCCCGGTCCTGGTTGCGGAGCCATGCCGACGATTTTGGGCTTTCTCCGACGCGGGACTTAGACGCCTTCGATGTGCATGTTCACGTACCCTCGGGTGCCGTCCCCAAGGATGGCCCCTCGGCAGGGGTGGCGCTGGTGACGGCGCTGGGTTCGATGTGGACGGGTCGAGCCGCCCGGCCGGGAGTTGCCATGACGGGCGAGATTACTCTGCGTGGTAAAGTGCTGCCCGTGGGCGGTATCAAAGAGAAAGTGCTGGCCGCAAAACGGGCGGGAATTCGTCGTGTCATTTTGCCCGAGCAGAATCGCCGGGACGTGGAGGAGATCAGTGATGAGCTGCTCGCAGGGCTCGACCTGGTTTATGTCGGAACCATTCAAGAGGCGCTGCAGCAGACGCTCGCACTCGAGGGCGCCGCAGCGGCCTGAGTGGATGCGGTTTGGGGTCGGTCGAGTGTTGGTCGCTCTTCTGGTCTTCGGCTCGGCGGCAGGATGTGTTTCGCGGCAGGCCCATCAAGGTGTTGTGGCCGAAAGGGATCGCCTGTCGGCCCAAAATTCACGTCTCCAAAATCAGATCGAAGTGCTTCAGGTCTCAACAGTGTCTTTAGGGGAAGAGTTGGAGACCACCCTTGAGCGGCAAGAGGATCTCTTGGTCGCGCAAGCTGAGTGCGTCGATGAGGTTTCTGTGCTTCAGCAAACGGAATCGCGTCTTGGTACTCGCCTTGCGGATCAGAGTGTCGAGTTGGTGCGATCCCAGCAGGAGCTTGAAACAGCCCGGGCGGAACTGGAAAGACTCACCGCGACCTATACCACCCTCATGTCCGACCTGGAGTCCGAAGTTGCATCGGGCCAGATCCAGATCGAGCAATTACGGGAAGGGATTCGTGTCAACGTTTCCGACGAGATTCTTTTCGCATCGGGGTCCACGCGGCTTGACCCGATCGGGCAAGAGGTGCTGAATAAGCTGGCGCAGCAGCTGCTCGACCTCGATCATCACGTCGAAGTCCAAGGCCATACCGATGATCGGCCCGTCCGGGGGAATCTGAACCGCCGCTTTCCATCAAACTGGGAACTGGCCGCGGCTCGAGCGGGTGAAGTCGTGCGGTTGTTTCAGCAGTCGGGGATTGAGGGTGAGCGACTGACTTTGGTTTCGTTTGCCGCCTATGACCCGATCGCGCCCAACGAGGCGGCAGAGGACCGGGCCCAGAATCGTCGGATCGAGATTCGCCTCAAGCCCCGAGGCCGATCGACTGTGGGATCCACGGAATCCCCTGCCTCAGCGAGCGCGGCGGCAGAGTGAGTCGCGGGGAGTGGATTCCGGGCGCCCGCGGCCTCGAGACCCCCTGATGTCCACCGAGTCGTGTCGGAGTCTTCTGGAACGCGGGTTTTACGCGGGTTTGTCGGCGGTCGAGGGGGGGGCAGCAGTCCGGCACGTCATCGAGCGGCGATCCGGTGAAGTTTGGATCGCCGGCCGACGACTTCCTCGGTTCGCCAGGGTTCAGATCGCGGCGATCGGGAAGGCGGCGATCCCCATGGCTCAGGCGGCGGTCGATCAGTTGGGGACACGGGTCGGAGGTGGCTGGGTCGTTGCACCGGATGGCGACCCGGCAGAGGCTCCACCAGGACTCGTGGTGCGACACACGTCGCACCCAGTTCCGGACGCTCGGTCGGCCGAAGCGGGTTCAGACTTGCTGGATTGGGTGGCGACCTTAGGGCCCGAGGACGTGCTGCTTGTCCTGCTCTCAGGTGGGGCCTCCGCCCTGACGAGTTGCCCATTGGACGACTTGACTGTCCCAGATTTAGCGGACATCAGTCGACTTCTGCTGAAGTGCGGTGCTTCGATCGACGAGATCAATGGCTTGCGAAAGCATCTGACTGCCGTCTCCGGCGGTCGCTTGGCCCGTGCGGCGTGTGCCGGTCGTATTCAGGTTTTAGCCATTTCAGATGTTCCGGGCGATCAATTTGAGACCATCGGATCTGGCCCCTGTTCAGGGGATTCCGGTCGTTTCGCCGATGCGCTTTTGACGCTGCATCGGTACGGCCTGACAGAGCGGGTTCCGTGGCGAGTGCTGCAGCATCTCGAATTGGGTGTCGCTGGAGACCGAGGTGAAAGCCTGTTTCCGGATGACCCTGTCTTTTCGACTGTATCGACTGACTTGGTTGCACGGAATGTCGATGCGCGGAGGGCCGCGAAGGCCGAACTGGAGGGTCGGGTCGATCAAGTGATCGATTTGGGCGAGATCTTGACTGGCGAGGCGCGCGAACTCGCCCCGGCTTTGATGGGTCAGGCCCTGCGCCATGCGAGGGCTGAGGGCGTCTGCGTGGCCGTGGCGGGGGGGGAGACGGTGGTCACTGTGGAGGGGGCCGGGCGCGGAGGGCGGAACCAAGAGCTGGCGCTCGCTGGGGCCCTCGCACTTGAAGACCCGGTTTTTCAGCGAGTCCATGGACTCCTTGCGGTCGGCTCAGATGGGCGAGATGGTTCGACCAAAGCCGCGGGGGGATATGTGGACCGAGAGAGTGGTGCTCGAGCGCGGCAGCTCGGTCTGGAGCCGGCGGGTCTCCTTGCGGAAAATGACTCGAATCGATTTTTGGCGGCCACCGGAGGAGAGGTCGTCACTGGGCCCACGGCGACCAATGTTATGGACCTCGCTTTCTTGTGGCTCGGACCGCGGATCCCGCGGTGACTCGACGGAGTTCGATTCTCGGCGTGGTAGGCTTCGGCGCCGCTTGAAGGCGAAGCATGAATGGAGGGGAAGACGTGACTGCCGGGATTGACGGTGAAGAGTTCAAGGCGTGCCTTGCGCGCTGGGCGAGCGGCGTGACGGTGGTGACTTCTCGCGCGGGTGAGGAGATCCACGGGATGACTGTTTCCGATTTCAGCGGCACTTCCCTGGACCCCCCGTTGGTGACAGTCTGTTGTGCGAGGGAGTCGATGACGACGCATTTGATTGGCCGCGGCGATTGCTTTGCCGTCAACGTTTTGGCGGCAGACCAAGAAGGGCTCTCTAACCGGTTCGCGTCCAAGAAATATGAAATGGAGCGATTTGTCGGGGTCGAGTTCGACCAAGCGAAAACCGGCGCCCCCCTGATTGCAGGCTGCTTGGCCAACCTTGATTGCCAGCTGGTGGCCACCCACGAAGCAGGGGATCACTTGATTTACGTTGGCGAAGTTGTGTCCAGCCGGACGCACGACCGGGAACCTTTGATTTATTGGGGGGGCGGATACCGAAGGCTTGAGGCGCTTAAACGTTGAGCGCTCTCCGCTTCATTGTCTACTCCGACTACCTTTGCCCTTGGTGCTTTAATGCTTCGGTGCGTTTGCGCCGGCTTGAAGCTGAGTACGCCGGCGCCATTGAGTTAGATTGGCGAAGCTATTTGCTGCGTCCTGATCCTCGTCGCGGCAAGGACCCCGAGGCAGCCCTGCAAAAATTTCGTCGCTACACCCAGTCCTGGGAGACGCCGGGCTCGGAAGAAGACAGCGGTGATTTCAGGGTTTGGGCCACGGACTCGCCTCCGCCTAGCCACAGTGTCCCGGCCCATCGAGCCGCTAAAGCCGCTAAAGCGCTCGGAGTCGACGCGTTTCGGGTTTTCCATGATCGGCTGATGACTGCTTATTTTACGGAAAATCGAGACATTAGTTCCGACCAGGTCCAGCATCAGCTGTGGTCTGAAGTCGGGCTTCCCGATTCTGGGCGGGCGTTTGCCCAAGACCCAAGTGTGCTCCAAGCGATTCTGGCCGAGCACGAAGAAGCCCGAGGCTTTGGTGCTCATGGTGTTCCGGCAGTGCGCAGGGAAGATAATCCCGCCATTATCGTCGGGGCGCATCCGATCGCTTTGTATCGACGCTGGATCGAAAGATCGCTGGCGTCAGGAGCAGCCGTCGATTCCGATGGTCGCAGTGCCCCCACAACCTAAAGGTCGGATGGTGCGGCGAAGAGGACTCGAACCTCCACGGGGTTGCCCCCACCAGCCCCTCAAGCTGACGCGTCTACCAATTCCGCCATCGCCGCACAGGTCATCGCGAATAAGGACGTTACCGAAACGAAGTCCAGTCGCCCACTGCTCCGGGGTTTAGGGGTTCGCGGGCTTCTTCGACTCGGGCGCCGGGATTTCTTCGAGCCCGCCCGACGGTTTGGCTGGAATCTCCTCCAGCCCCCCCGAGTTGGGCGCCCCCGTTGGGTCCGCTGCGGGTTCGAGCGGCGAGGGGGCCGGCGCGGTGGTTCCCACATCTCCGCCGTCAAAGAGGTCAACCCGGGAATGGTGGGTTCCCACGTAGGCCAGGGAGAGGCTCGTGCACATAAAAACGATGGCGCTTCCCGTGGTGATTCGCGTCAAGAAATTACCGGCGCCTCGGCTTCCAAAGACCGTGTTGGCGCCACCGCCCCCCAACGCCGCACCGATGTCTGATCCCTTTCCTCTCTGAAGCAGCACAACGCCGATCAGGATGAAGCAGACCATGAAGTGTAGAACGTAGAGCAGGGTCATCATGAGGATGTGTTCTCCGGTTGATCGAAGCAGGCAATCCGTGCAAAAGAGTCGGGGCGAAGGCTAGCGCCCCCCACCAAGGCCCCATCGATGTCAGGTCGGGCCATCAGCGCCCGGATATTATCCGGTTTGACCGACCCACCGTACTGAATGCGAAGGGTTTTGGCTTGGTCTCGGAGACGGCCGGCTTGGAGATGGGCTCGGATGAAGGCATGGGTCTCCTGGGCTTGCTCCGGCGTAGCTGTGCGACCGGTTCCGATCGCCCAGACGGGCTCGTAGGCCAAAACGATGTCCCGGGCATTCACGGGCTCGAGGTCCTCAAGGCTGCCGTCGAGTTGGGCGGCGAGGACGTCTTCGGTCTTTCCGGCCTCTCGCTCTTCCAGGGTCTCGCCAACGCAAATGATCGGCCTCACGCCGGCTTTCAGAAGGGCGTGAGCCTTGCGCGAGATCTCCTGATCCGTTTCGGCAAACAAAGATCGGCGTTCGCTGTGCCCAACGATGCAATACCGACATCCGGCGTCGCGGAGCATGGCTGGCGAGATTTCGCCGGTGAACGCCCCTGATGACTCGAAAAAAACATTTTGGCCTGCGAGGGCCACGTTGCAATCATTCAAGGCCCGGGCGGCGGTCTCCAAAGCTGTGAAGGGAGGGGCGATGATAATCTCGGGACTGGCTTCGTGTGTTTCGGCGTCCCAGTCAGCGCGAAAGGCGACCAAAAAGGCCTGAGCCTCGTGTCGGAGCATATTGAGCTTCCAGTTCGCAGCGATGATGGGTCGTCGCATCAGCGCTCCAATGCCGCCAAGCCCGGAAGGGTCAGCCCCTGGACGAATTCGAGGGAAGCTCCGCCTCCCGTTGAGAGATGGCTGATGGCCGAACCCAGGCTGAGGCGATTGATAGCGGCCAGAGAATCTCCTCCGCCGACCACCGAGAAAGCAGCCGATTCGGCCACACCGCTGGCTACGCTCTCCGTCCCCGAGGCGAAGGCCTCGATTTCGAAGACGCCCATCGGCCCGTTCCAAAAAATGGTCTGGGCTTTCTGGGCTTCCTGTGCGTAGTCTTGGGCAGTTTTGGGACCAATGTCGAGCCCCATCGAACCGTCGGGAATCTGTTCCACGACTTGTGTTGTCGCTTGAGGGTCCATTGACTGTGCGACGACATGGTCTTGGGGCAAAAGCAACCGGCAGCCACTCTCGGCGGCCGCTTTTTCGACGGAACGCGCCGCTTCAATGCGGTCGGGTTCGACCAATGATGTGCCCGTGCCTTCGCCCCGAGCGCTTACGAACGTGTACGCCATGGCGCCTCCAATCGCGAGGGCATCGGCCCGCTCGGCGAGGGCTTCCAGAACCCCCAGTTTGTCTGAAACTTTGGCGCCCCCGAGAAGGCATAGGAGCGGACGTTTGGGGTTCAGGACGGCTTCGAGTTGAGCGACTTCATGATGGAGCAATTCACCGGCGGCGGATTGAGCCACACGGGAAACCACGCCGACCGTGGACGCGTGCGCTCGATGGGCCGTGCCGAAGGCATCATTGACATAATGGTCCGCGAGGTGGGCAAGCTCGGTGGCAAAGGAAGGCTCATTCTCGGTCTCCCCTTGATGGAACCGGAGGTTCTCAAGCAAAAGGACCTGGCCATCTTCCAGGGCGGCCACCTTTGAATGCGCAGTGGGTCCCACGCAGTCTTCGGAGAATGACACGGGAGTGTCAAGCTGCTGGGCGAGCGCAGCAGTGATCGGGCCCAGTGACAGGGCAGGGTCCGTTTTTCCTTTCGGGCGCCCGAGATGTGAGCAAACGACCACTCGGGCTCCGGCTTGACAGAGCTTCCGGAGGGTCTCCGCTGAGGCTCGGATGCGAGTGTCGTCGGCGATGCGTCCATCTTTTAGGGGGACGTTGAGGTCCGAACGGACCAGGACCCGGACGCCGGCCAGGGGCTGAGCCGTGTCTTTGGATGACCGAATCCAATCGTCAATTCTTTTCGCGTTCACTCGCTCTCTCTCGCCGTGGCGGAGGCGTCGTTCGGGCGGGCTGAGCCTCCCGCCCCGCCCAGCCCCGGATCAGCGGGGACGCGGCAGGGTACCCGGCGGCCTCGTGGATGACAACGAATCGCCGCGAACTCCATTTAGGCCGCTCGGCTCGCTACACTGGCGCGCCGGAGGATCGGCAATCTGGGGCGCACCGAGCAGCCGGGAAAAGGGATCGGCCGGTGGCGGCACCGAAGGGTGCTGGCCGCCGGGTTCATCTTGGGGATTGCCCTCGCCGGGGCCTGTGCGGGTTTTTTGATCGTCCAGGCTCAACCCGAATCGCAGTTCGCTCGCGATCGGGGCACCGCCCAGGAGAGCGGGACGATTGTCCTCGCCGGTCTAGGCGGTCCTGTAGAAGTCGCCCGGGACGCTCGGGGCATCCCACACCTGGAGGCCCGCCGGGAGCGAGATGCCTTTTTCGGACTTGGCTTCGTCCACGCGCAGGACCGAATCGAGCAAATACTCTGGATGCGCGACCTTGCTCTGGGAAGGACGGCGCGGGCGATCGGGCCTCGAGGTCTTCCCGCCGACCGCATGGCCCGGACTTTGGGTTTCGGGCGCTTGGCTCATCGAGCCGCAGAGACCATTGACCCTGAAACACGCGAGATGCTTGAGGCCTATGCGGCGGGGATTAATGCAGAATTTGACCGACTGGCTTTGGCAGCCTCGGAGCCGGGGGGGGGGCCGCCTCGGATTCCGATCGAGCCTTGGCAAGTGTCGGATAGCCTCGCCATTCTAAAGCTCCTGTCGTGGACGATGAGCAATGGCATTAAAACGGGCCTCGTGCTCGACGATTTGATCGCGCGTTTGGGGGGAAGCTGGGCTCAGTTGTTTCGGCCGGCGCCGTCCATGACGTCGTCGGGTCGCTTTCATTTTGAGCGCTCGCTGACCGACTGGATGGCTGTGCGCGGGCACGGGGAATCGATTCCGGATTTTGATGGCGAAGGCCAGGCGCCCTTCTGGCCGGTTGACCTTCAAGGGGGCGGGGCGTGGGTAGTTTCCGGACGGTACACGGAGAGCGGGCAGCCGATCTTGGTCGCGAATCTTCACCTCCCGGTCACTGCTCCTGCGCTGATTTATGCGGCCTCTCTGCGCTCCGAATCTTTCGAACTCGTGGGGGCCACAGTGCCGGGACTGCCTGTTTTCTGGTTAGGGCGAAACTCGGAAATGGCCTGGGCGGCCTTGCCGGCTCGTGCGGTGACCGTTGACCTTTTCACTGAGACGGTGCGCTGGTCAAAGCAGCTCTATCGCAGCCAGGGGCTTTGGGCTCCTTTTGAGGTGCATGAGGAGGTCATCGAGGTACGGACCGAGTCAGGACTTGAGCAGGTTGACTGGCCGGTTCGCCTGACACGACACGGGCCTTTGATCGACACTTTGCTTGAGTCCCACGACCCTTCCGGTACTCCAGCCGAGATGGATTCGGCAAAGGAGAGACGCCCCCTCTCACTTGCCTGGACCGGAGCGATGGAAGGGGAAGGGATCAGCTCCTTGATGCGCATGGCTCATGCGCGAAGCGAGGCGGATCTGCGCGGGAGCCTGAAGGGCCATCTCGATCCAGTTCTGAGTGTTGTCTACGCTTCTCGGTCCGGTCGTGCGGGCATGCAGTTGGTCGGGTGGCTCCCCCGACGATTGCTCCCGACCAGTTTGGTGCCCGTCCCGGGCCGCTTAGCTCTTTTTGACTGGACAGAGCCCATCGCCTTCGAGAGCCTTCCGCACGTTTCTTTCGACGCGTCAGAAAACGCTTCCAGAGGCGACGGCGCCAGGGCCTTTCTGGCCGTCGCAGATGGGGCCGTGGGGGGTGTCGTTTCTGACGCGCCAATCGAGTGGATGTGGCGATCGCAAGAGACCCAGCAGCGACTTGAGGCCATTCTGCAGGAAATGGTTTCGCAAGAAACGACAGGGAGGGTCCCGAGGCGTGGGGGGCCTGGCAGCGGTCTTGATCTTCGGAGTGTGTGGAATAGTTTGAACGACGAGGGGGGGCACGCCGCACGAGACGTTGTCCCCGCGATCAGCGCGCTCGCTCAGCAATCCGAAGACCTCAGGCCCGAGGCGCGGGAGATTCTATCGGCTCTGGCGGACTGGGATGGTGTGTTTGCTGAAGACAGTCGTGGGGCGGTCATCTACCAGACATTGATGAGACATCTGATGTTTGAGGTCTTCTATCCAGCGTTCGGAAAGACGCTGTTTGATCGGTACACCAGGCTCCCCCACGTGAAGCCCAACGAGGTGCTGGGCCAAATTTTGATGGCGTTTCATCGAAGGGATGCGGTTTCTGCGGAGAGTGACTCAGTGGAAATGATCGCTGCCGTGGCCCGCGCGCTGCGCCAGACGTGGGCCAGCTTGGTTCATCAGCTCGGTGTCGGCCGCGAAGACTGGATGTGGGGCGGTCTTCATCGGCTCCAATTCGTTGGTTTTGGTGGAGGAGGGCGGGAAAGTTCTATCGCTCTTCCAGTGGTCGGCGTGGGCGGCGCGAGACGGACGATTGCGTATACGGGTTTTGATTGGGTCCGTGGGTTCGGAGTCAGAGAAGCGTCCAATGCAAGGATCGCGATTGATCTAGCCTATCCCCATCGTCTTCTCTGGAGCCTTGTGCCCGGGCAATCGGAGCAGCCCGATCACCCACATGCTGGGGATGGTTTACGCCGCTGGGCTGAGGGAAAGCCTTTTCTTTTGGAGACCCGGCGTCTCATTCTGGACGACGAAGGGGGTTCTCGTCTCATGCTTGAGCCAGCTCCGTGAATGCCTTGGCCGAGAGCTCAGAGGTCCTTTATATCGAGGTTGTCGATTTTTATGCTGAAGTTGAGCGGCGGCGCGCTCATGGGCTAATGAGTCGGCCGATTCTCGTGGGTGGGGATCCGCAAAAAAAAGGCAAGCTCCAATCCGCCAGCCTTGAAGCGAGAGAGTGCGGTGTGATTCTCGGGATGCCGATGCGAGAAGCCCTCCAAGTTTGTCCGGCGGCGGTCCGGCTTCCCACGGACCTTTCTTTCTACCGGGAGGCTCACGGACAACTTGAAGTGTGTCTTCGGCGTTTATTGGACGGCCTCGAAGTGTCGAGCCTCGGGTCGGCTTATGCTGAAATTCGAATCGGTGTTGGTCGTAGCCGATCCAAAGCGGAGGAGATTGTCGCGGCGGTGCGGGCCGATCTCGGTTTGCCCATTCGCGTCGGGATCGGCCCTAGTAAGTGGGTCGCATCACTGGTGGTTCAAGATGTGGCTCGTTCTGGGGTTGCTGAAGTTCGCCGAGAGCATGTCAAAGACTTTCTGGATCGACAGCCGGTTTCCCGGCTTCCGCGGGTCGGGGGCAAAGCGCAAAAAAGGCTGAACGCGTTGGGAGCCGACACGCTGGGGAAGCTGCTGGCCTTGGGGCCCGAGGTGTTGACCGCTGAACTGGGCTCTCGAGCAGAACAGATCATCGCCTTGGCACACGGTGAGGATTCGCGACCGGTTCGCGCATCGGAGCAGCCGAAAACTCTCAGTCGGGGGCAGACCTTGCCTGGGGTGCCGGGGCATTCGCCGGAGGTGAAGCAGGGATTGCAAAGGCTCGCGAATGGGCTCGCCGCTTTGCTGACGAGGCGAGGCCTCAAAGCTCGTCGCTTAAGCATCCGGCTGCGATTTGAAGACCAGTCGCTGGCAAGCCGAAGCCTGACTCTTCCTGAGCCATCCGACGGGGGCGAGGTTTTTTATGAGGCAGCGGCCTTATTGCTCCGGCGAGTCGATCGAGGAGGGCAGGGGCTGAAAAGCGTCTCTCTCACAGTGGGAGGCATTTCCACGCCCATCTATTCCGACCCGCAACTCGATTTATTCCTCCCCCCACAGGATTAAAGGAGCGTCTCAAGTTTTAGTCGGAAACATTCGATGAGGAGGCGATCCGAGGCCGGCCGAAATGGGTCGGGGGGGGAATTCCAATGGTCCCGATCGTCGAAGAACGCAGGAAATATCCGCGGATCGCCACGGATCAGGTCATCAGTTTCTCGCATCTCGATGCGACCGACTGCTTGGGTTTAAGCCGCGATGTTTCCGCTGGGGGTCTTCGTTTTGAGGCCATCGCGTGCGAGATCGCTCTGGGGGACGTGATTTGCCTCACTTTCAGACTCTCAGGGGAGCCGCTCGAAGCGAGGGGCACCGTGGTCTGGGCGACGGAAGTCGATGCTTTTGCGACGGAAGTGGGCGTCGAATTTCACGATCTGGACCCGAGGGCGCCGCGCCTACTCGCCGAGCTCCAGAGGGCTGAGCGGGCCTAGGGTCGGTTTCCGGCGGGGAATTTAGCTTCGGCTTGACACTCAAGGGGCACGAGTGCGACTTTCCCCCCGATGTCAGATTTCCACCAGAGCGGTGTCATTACCTCGCTTCACCGTCTGGGCTCGGTGGATTTGTCCCGACTTGAGCGCGAATTGGTTGATTACTCGGGCGATCGCCCGGTCGCTCTTGTGTTGCCGTCTCTCTTCTCTGAGCTTCGCGGACCGGCGCTGAAGCGAATCGTCGGAGAGTTGAGTCAGGTTCCCTACCTGAGGCAGTGTGTCGTGAGCCTGTCAGGCCCCTCGAATCCCGAGGAGTATGCCCAGATGCGCTCCCTCTTCTCAGAGGTTCGATGCCTCGACGGCGCGCGGCCAACCATTATCTGGAATGACGGGCCGCGTCTCCGATCGCTACTTGATCGATTGCGGGAGGAGGGGCTCGATCCGGGACCGGATGGAAAGGGTCGGGCCATGTGGATGGCCTACGGGTACGTGCTTGCCACGAACGTTTCGCGGGTTGTCGCCACCCACGACTGCGACATTCTCGAGTATCGAAGAGAGCTTCTGGCCCGGCTCTGTTATCCCACCGCGTGTCCAGACATGTCGTACGAGTTTGCGAAAGGCTATTACGGACGAGTGACCGACCGATTGCACGGTCGAGTGACGCGGCTGTTTATGATGCCTCTTCTGAAGTCGATGAAGTCAGTCCTGGGTCCTCTCCCGTTGCTCGAGTATCTGGAGTCGTTTCGCTACCCCCTGGCCGGTGAATGTTCCATGACGACCGACCTCGTTCGCGCGAATCGGATTCCCGCGGATTGGGGGCTCGAGGCCGGAGTTCTCGCGGAAGTTTTTCGCAACAGCGCTCTCAAGCGAGTCTGCCAGGTTGAATTAGTCGATAATTACGACCACAAACATCAAGCCCTCTCCGAGGGTGATCCGGGGGCGGGATTGCACAGGATGGTTCGAGACATCGCTGCATCCTTGATTCGAAATCTGGCCAGTTATGGAGTCGAGTTTGAGGCTGGGTTTTTGAATACGATGATCGCATCTTACGTTCGGACGGCTCAGGACGCGATTGCGAGCTACAGCAATGACGCTCGACTGAACGGATTGTTGTTCGACCGTCATGCGGAGGAAGTGGCCGTGGAGACTTTCTCTGCGGCGCTTCGGGCCGCCGGACTCGACTTTGTTCGGGATCCAATGGGCGCCCCTCAGATTCCAAACTGGAGCCGCGTGACTTCGGCGATGCCCGAATTCATGCATGCATTGCGGGACGCAGTCGAAATGGACGCGGCCGAATTCAGCTGACGAGGAGGCGTCTTTGCTTTACCGCTACGGCGAGGTCTTGCGGACCCTTCTAATCGCTTCAGACTTGGCTTTGGTCGCCACCGCTTGGCTCGGGGCTTATTGGATTCGTTTCTTTACGGTGTTGGAAGCCCCGATGGGAGTTCCGTCGCTGACCGCGTATGTCGCCGCGCTGTCGGCGATTCTGCCTGTGGGATGGATCTTGTTGCGACGACAGGGTCTTTATCAAGCGAAGCGATTCGGCTCACTTTTATCCGAATCCCTCGATATTGTGAAAGCCACCCTGGCCGGGGTGATGATCCTCTTGGCCGCTTCATTCTTCTTTAAGATGAGCGACACCTACTCTCGTGGGGTGGTTATGGCATTTAGCCTGCTCGCCCCCGGACTGCTTATTTCACTGCGGGTGGTCGTGCGCGGCCTGTTGCGAAAGGCTCGCAAGCGAGGCTTCAATCTGCGATACGTCCTGGTCGTGGGAGGCGGGCACCTGTCGGAAGAAGTGATTCGGCGTATTCATGCACACCCCGAGTCGGGAATCCATATCCGGGGCGTGTTGGCCGATGGCCCGAAGGATCGAATGATCATGGGCGAACGGGTGATCGGAGGCTACTCGGATCTCGCTCAAGCGCTCAAACCTGAACGGGTCGATCAGGTCATCCTCGCGCTACCGCACGATCACTGGCCTCTGCTGAGCAAGATTCTCAAGGAGTTGGAAGACTCGACTGTCGCGGTCAGGCTGGCCCCAGATCTCCTTCATGTTTTGACTTTGCGAAGCTCGATCGAGGAACTCGACGGTTTGCCGATGATCGGCTTGAGGGATACGCCCTTGGTCGGGTGGGCTTCGGTCTACAAGCGAGGCGTTGATGTGATCGGAAGCGCAGGCTTGATGTTGGCGACCTCGCCCCTGTTGGTCGGGATCGCGGTACTGATCCGGGCCTCTGGGCCGGGTGGGGTTCTCTACCGACAGCGTCGCGTCGGGCTCGATGGTCGCGAGTTTAAAATGCTTAAATTTCGGACCATGCGAATTGAAGCCGAAGCCGGTGGGGCGGTTTGGTCCTCTGCAGATGACCCCCGACGGACAGGAATCGGCACCGTTCTGCGTCGGTTTTCACTCGATGAACTACCGCAGCTTTGGAATGTTCTACGAGGGGAGATGAGCCTTGTCGGCCCCAGGCCTGAACGCCCTATTTTTATTCAGGAATTTCGAAGGGAAATTCCCGGCTACATGCTTCGACACAAAGTCAAGTCAGGGATGACGGGTTGGGCCCAGGTTCACGGATGGCGCGGTGATTCGTCGCTCCACAAGCGAATTGACCACGACATTTACTATATCCAGAATTGGTCCGCGGGTTTGGACTTCCGAATTCTGATGATGACAGTTATCAGCGTTTGGAAGGGTCGGAATGCCCATTAATCCGGCGTCTTGGCGTCGAGAGTTTTTTGGATTTCTTGGTCGAACTCGATGAGGAATCGATCGCGTCCGAAGGCCTGAGCTTGGCGTCGGATCGCAGTCGGTTGAAAGCGTCCTGCATTGTTCTCGAAAATTCTGATCGCGCTCTCCAGGGCTTGCGGTGTTTGCTCAGAAAAAAAGATACCGGTCGGTTCCTCAGAGGTGGATGGCTCGTGCGGCTCGTCAAGGGAGAGCGGGCGCACGGTGTCCAGCGCGCCCCCGGCCCCGTAGGCAATCACCGGGCGTCCCGCGGCTTGGGCTTCCACAGCCACGATTCCAAAATCCTCATGCTGGGGGTGGATGAGGGCCCGACAGCGGCTCATGAGATCGGCCAGCGCTTCGTCGGAAACCCGTCCAACGAATTCGACATTCGGCGGACTCTGACGCCGGAGTGATTCTTTGAGGGGTCCGTCTCCGGCGACCACCAGCCGGCGACCGTTTCGGCGAAACGCCTCAATGGCCAACGCCTCGCGTTTGTAGGGGACAAAAGCGCCGACAAGCAAGTAGAAGTCTTCAGGCGGCCCGCTGCGAATTTGAAACCGTTCGACATTCACCGGAGGGTGGACGACCTCTGAAGGGCGCCCGTAGTGAGCTTGGATTCGACGCGAGACTTCTCGTGAAATAGAGGTAAAGCGAGTCACCTGTTCGGGTTGGCTGTGGTTTCGATCAAAATTTCGCAGGGCCGAAATCAGCGGCTTTGCGAGCCCTCGACGGACGCCTGTGCCCAAGTAAGCGTCGGCTTGGTCCCAGATGTATCGCATCGGTGTCAGGCAGTAGCAGAGGTGGGGTGTCTCGGGCGGGATGTGGATGCTTTTTGCGATGGCATGGCTGATGGAAATGACAAGGTCGCATTCCGTTGGGTGGAGCTGGCCCGCGGCCCAGGGGTAGAGCGGTAAAAGCTTGCGGTAATGACGATCGATCCCAGGCAATCGATCGAGGCGAGAGGTAAAAACCCGGAGCTGATCGATCGAGGGTGTCGTTCGGCCGGGACGGTAGATGAGGGTATGCAGCTCGGCCTCGGGAAAATGGCTGGCGAGGGCATCGAGGACGCGTTCGCCCCCACGCAGCCCCGTGACCCAGTCGTGGATGAGTGCAATCCGCAAGGGCCGTCGAGAGTAACTCGAGATCAACTTTGCAGTCGAGCTGTGGACGCCAGGGGCTTGTCTCCCATCGTCAGGTCGAGTGCTTCCTCCAATCGGTCAACAAGATGGATATCGAGACTCTGCTTGACGTCTTCCGGAACCTCAATCAAGTCTTTTTCGTTCCGTTTCGGGAGGACCACGGTCTCGATTCCCGCTCGGGAGGCCGCAAAGAGCTTGCCCTTGATACCGCCCACCGGGAGCACCCGCCCGCGCAGCGAAATTTCTCCCGTCATCGCGAGCATGGACCGAGCCCGTCGACCGGACAGGGCCGAGACAATTGAGGTGACGAGGGCGATGCCGGCCGATGGGCCATCTTTAGGCACCGCGCCGGCGGGAATGTGAAGGTGGATCTCGCCGGGTTCCAGGGCTTCAGGGGGAAGGTCTAAATCCGATGCGTGCGCACGGACCCACGAGAGCGCCGCCTCTGCGGATTCTTTCATGACGTCTCCGATTTGCCCCGTCAGGCGCAATCTGAGCCCTTTGCCTCCCTTCATCGAGGTCGCTTCGATGAATAGGATGTCGCCTCCGTGGGGCGTAACGGCGAGTCCGACAGCCACGCCGGGCATGCTGGATCTTTCCGCGGCCTCTGGGAGGTGGGGCGGGGCGCCCAGGGCTTCGGAGACGAATTCGCCATGCACTTGAATTGGAGTTTTGTCCTCGCCGGCCCCCAAAGCAATCCGCCGTGCACATTTGCGCATCAAGGTCGCAACGAATCGTTCTAGATTCCGAACCCCCGCTTCCCGTGTGTATTCACTCACGACCGTCTCCAAGGCCGAATCCTCGAGTTGGATCTGCTCGGGGGTTAAACCGTGGGCTTCCAGTTGGCGCGGGACGAGGTAGCGGCGTGCGATTTCAAGCTTCTCGGCTTCCGTATAGCCCGAGAGTTCGATGACCTCCATTCGGTCGAGGAGCGCGGGTGGGATCGTCGAAAGCGTGTTGGCGGTCGCGATAAAAAGCACCCGGGAGAGATCGAAAGGTGTCTCGATGTAGTGGTCGCTGAACTGTCCATTTTGTTCCGGGTCCAGGACCTCGAGCAGCGCCGAGGAGGGGTCGCCTCGGAAATCCGAACCGATCTTGTCGATTTCGTCGAGGAGGAAGACAGGATTGCGAGAGCCTGCGCGCTTGAGGCTTTGAAGGATTCGACCCGGCATGGCCCCGACGTATGTTCGACGGTGACCCCGAATTTCTGCTTCATCGCGAACCCCGCCCAGTGAAGCGCGGGTGAAGCGCCGCCCCATGCAGCGGGCGATCGATCGACCAAGAGACGTTTTGCCAACGCCCGGCGGACCCACAAAGCAGAGGATCGGGGCTTTGGATTCGGGGGCCAGCTTGCGAACGGCCAAGAACTCAAGAATTCGCTCTTTGATCGTTTCCAGCCCATGATGATCCGCATCCAGAATGCTACGCGCTTCATTCAACTCCAGGGCATCCACGGTCTCGACCGCCCAGGGAAGGTCGAGCATCCAGTCCAGATAGGTTCGAATCAGGTGTCGGTCTGGCGCATGTTGGGGCAGGGCAGAGAGGCGCTTGAGCTCCCTTTCGGCTTGCGCGAAGGCGTCCGGGGGGAGCTCGGCGGTCTCGAGTTTGTCGCGAAGTTCGTCCACTTCACGGAGGCCGGCGTCACCCTCGCCGATTTCCTCTTGGATCTCGCGCATCCGGGAGCGCAGCATTCGTTCCCGCCGCTTTTCATCCATATCTGAGGAGCTGGCTTCTTTCCGCAGCGTCTGTTGGGTCTCGGCGATGGTCAGCTCGCGCTCGAGGTGTTGTTGGACTCGCCTCAGGCGCCCTCCCGGTCTCGGGTCCCCCAAGTGTTCGACGCCTTCTTCCGACGACAAGGGCAAATTGGAGGCCAAGAGGTCGGCCAGCATACCGGGGGTGGGGATGCCGCTGATGAAAGTTTTCCATTCATCGGGGTAATCGTCCCGAGCATCGATGACCTGTTGGGCCAGTTCCGAAACCTCATGCCAAAGGCTTTCGTCTCCCTCCTCGGGCTCTCGGTCGATGATGGGTTCAAAGCGGACTTGGTGGCACGGTTCGCGGGTCAGGACCTCGCCGAGTCGCGCTCGGGCAATTCCCACCACGAGCGCCTGCTTCCCCTCTCTTCGGGCTTCCACGACCCGCAGCACACGGACGATGGCGCCGACCGGATACAGTTCATCAATCTCCGGTTCCTCCGTGGCCGCGTCCCGCTGCGTCGCCACGATCATATAACCCTCGGAGCCGACGGCCTCGAGTGCGGCAATCGAGCGCGATCGCCCGATGCTGAGGGGCACCGTGACGCCGGGGTAGACCACGAGGTCGCGCACCGGTAACAGGGGGAGCCGGTCCGGGATCTCCAATCGATCGCCGGTCGGGTCAATGATTTCGACGGAGTCAATTTCAGATGTCGTCACGCAGGCTCCTGGTTTCTTTTCCCTCAGGGACGGGAACCTAATCGCGAAGGGGGCCCGGTCAAGGTCTGGCGCTGGAGAGACTCAATTCTGATTGCAGGTTGGTTTACCCGGGGGCATCTCGTTAGGATCCTGTGGGGACCGCAGCGAGGTCCTCACCGAATGCTCGATCTGCAAAGAGGATGATCGATTGGCTGATCTCGAAACGACCTGTGTGGACGGTGTGCTCTGGGTGCTGCTCAACCGACCCCAGCGCAAAAATGCTGTGCCGGTGCCAATGTGGGAAGCGCTTCGGTTGGCTTTTGAGCGGGCTGATCAGGACCCAGAGATTCGCGCGGTCGTTCTCCACGGGGCGGGTGGAAATTTCTGCGCCGGGGCGGATCTTGGCGGAACGGAGGCCCCGCCCGGACCCGAACTGATGCCGGTCTCCGCGACCGAGGAAGATCAAAATATTCAATTGATGCGAGAGCGGATCGCCCCGGCTGCAATCGCTTTGCATCGAGTTCGCAAGCCGACTCTGGCGATGGTGGAGGGCGTGGCTGTGGGCGCGGGCTGTAACTTGGCGCTCGGTTGCGACGTGGTTTACGCCGCGGAGGACGCGCGGTTCTCACAAATTTTCGTTCATCGAGGTCTATCCCTCGACTTCGGGGGCTCGTGGATTCTGCCACGGTTGGTGGGGATTCAGAAAGCTCGGGAGCTGGCGCTGTTCGGGGACCAGATTCGGGCCCCTGAGGCGGCCGCTCTGGGGATGGTTGCTGGGGTCCAGCCGCCACAGAACCTTGAAAGCTTCGTCCGCGAACGGGCGAAGCAACTGACGCAGCTATCCCCTCTGGCCTTGGCGACCATTAAGCAAGTTCTTCATGAATCCGAGTCGCTTTCTTTCGCCGACGCCGTGGATCGAGAATTTGTGCTTCAAGGGCGCTGTATCACCTCCGACGACTCAAGAGAGGCGGTGACAGCCTTTTTTGAAAAACGATTGCCGAATTTCAACTGATTGAGAGAGGAGAAATCCTCAGGGTCCCTGTGATGCGCAACGATACATTGAGCCGTTTGGTCGTCCCTTGCATCGCGGCACGCTGCTCAATGATCTGTTGGGCGCTGGGCGTTCTGGTTGCGTCCGGTGCACAGGCCGCCTCCCCGAATATCGTGGTGATCGTCGCAGACGATCTGGGTTGGAACGACGTGGGCTACCACGGAAGCGAGATTAAGACGCCTCATATTGATCGCATGGCGGCGGGCGGGATTGAACTCGACCGGTTCTATGTTCAGCCGATATGCAGCCCCACCCGGGCTTCACTGATGACGGGAAAATCTGCAGCGCGATTGGGAATTTATCGCCCACTCTCAAAACTCGATCCAGGCGGGCTGCCGCTCGAAGAGCGGATTCTGCCGCAAATGCTTCGCGATGCGGGGTACCAGAGTTTGATGGTTGGGAAATGGCATCTCGGTCATCGCCAGCGGGCTTACTTTCCACAGTCCCGAGGCTTTGAGCATTTTTACGGGAATTTGACTGGAGGGATTGGGTACTGGGACCACAGTCATGGCGGTGCGCTGGATTGGCAACGGAACGGCGTGAGCCTGAGAGAGCCTGGCTACGCGACACAGTTGCTCGCTGACGAGGCAGTCCGTTTGCTGGAAACCCGCGATCCTAAACGTCCAACGTTCCTGTTGGTCGCCTTCAATGCCCCGCATCTGCCGAATGAAGCGCCTTTATCGGCGATCGATGCGTACCCGGACTCTCTCTCACCCAAGCGTCGTATTCACGCAGCGATGGTGTCCGAACTCGACACGGCGGTCGGGCGTGTTCTGAGTGCTCTGGCCGACCAGGGGATACGGGACAACACGTTGGTCTGGTTCTTGAGCGACAACGGAGGGCTCAGCCGTTCGGCGGCGCCCGAAGGCCTTGCGTGGTTGATGGAGACGCTGGGCGATTTCTTTGGAGAGCCCCTTCCGGTGGACATTCTGGAATTTGGCCGGGTGAATATCTTGGATGGGGCCAGCGACAACAGCCCGCTGCGTGGCGGAAAGGGTGATATTTACGAGGGGGGGATCCGGGTTCCCTCCGTTCTGGCTTGGCCTGGTCGGATAGAGCCGGGCGAAAGCGATGCATTCGTGAGCGTGCAAGACGTTCTCCCGACGCTCCTTCAGGCGGCGGGCCTGGCCGCACGGATTCCAACGGACCTCGACGGAGTCGGCCGCTGGCAGGCGATTCGGGCCGACGAAAATCACATTGCAGAAGAGCAGGGGCCCCAAGTTCTTCGAGTCCAGGGTTATTCGGGTGTGGCGCTGATTGACCCGCCCTGGAAACTAATCGCTCGTTCTTCTCCCTGGCCGTGGGGGGAAACAGTTTTTGAGCTTTACCACCTGGATCGCGACCCCCGTGAAGAAAACGACCTCGCTGCTGTTGATCCGGCGAGAGTTAAAACCCTCCGGACTGTTCTTGAGCGCCAGCCGCAGGCGCCGCACGCGCACGCGTCTTTGCTCCGTGTTGCCTTGGATCCGGATGCTTTTGGCGGCCGCGAGGACAGAACGCCGTGGGCGGAAGCTGCAGAGTAGATTGGGCAGGGCAAGCTGGACCGGCAGGGGAGGAAAGAGCAAAATGACGGGTTCGGGTAAGCAAAACGAATTTCAAAACGGGTTGATGAATCTGAGTGAGACGATTGGGCTTGGAGTCGCTGGAAACTTTACGGGCCACCTTGAGCAGGCGGGTGAAGCGGATGACTTCCGCGGGATTCGCACGACGGACAGCGAGGCCCCGAAAGGCATTTTCCCATTCTACGTGCCGGGAGGTGCTGACCACTTCCTGCACTGCATGCCGATTTCATCGACTTCGATTGCGTTGGCGCCCGGCGGAGAGAAGCATCAGATAGAGCCCGAGCTGGCCGTTTTGTGCGACCTCTCGTACCGCGGGGGGCAAGTTGTTTCTATCGATCCTCGTCTCGCCATGGCCCACAACGACTGTTCGATCCGCCGTCCCGGCGCGCTGAAAATCAGCGAAAAAAAGAACTGGGGACCGTGCAGCAAGGGGACTTCTTCTCAGGGCATCGTTCTCGATCAGTTCCGCGAGGGGGGCGTTCTGGATCGATACCGGATTACTTCCTTTCTTCAGCGAGAAGGTGAGCTGTTCGAATATGGAGTCGAGAGCGCGGTCACCGGGTACCGGTACTATGGAGATCGTCTGATTGAATGGCTGATCGAACAGATGAACCAGCAGCGCGACCAGGGGCCTTTGGAAAATATTTCCAAATGGATCGAGGCAGCGGGATATCCCCAGCATGCGCTCATCAGCATCGGTGCCACGCGCTACACCCCCTACGGAGAAGAAACCTTTCTCCGACCGGGTGATGTGGCTTCGGTCATCGTGTACGACGGCCAAATGCATTCAAAAGCAACCGTTATCGAATGGGCGGCCGGTCGCCGGACGCCGAGCGATTCAGGCGTCTCTGTGTTGAGGCAATCCGTGATCTAGTCTGCGCTCGCGATGGTGCCCGGGACTGGAGTCGAACCAGCACGTCCTTGCGAACACCAGATTCTGAGTCTGGCG
>NHEP01000112.1 GCA_002171515.1 bacterium TMED88
AGCCGTGGTTTGGAAATCTCCAGGTCAGAATGCGCTGGGAGAACCTTGAGAATACGCTTTTTGTCGAGGGCTTCGTGGAGAACGCCACCGGCCAGAATGTTCGTAACAATCGCTCGGTGGGGAGCGCCATTCTCGGCACACCCATCTACGCCTCTTTTCAACCCCCGCGGACTTGGGGCATTCGGATCGGCGCCAGCTACTGACCCAAGCCGTCCAGGCGGAGGCTCTCAGCGCAGGTGGAATGCGACGTCTCTAGGAGCGGCTTACAGTTCAATGCGCCTTGTTGATCGACCACCGGGCATTCTCAGACCGGAGTGTCTGCCGGTCGGGCTGCAGGATACGGATTTTTATTTGAAAGCGTTGTGAACGCAACTGAGAGAATATGAGGAGAACAAGGATGGGGTCGCAACGTAGACGGCAAGGGATCGCTTTCATCGGGACCGTTCTAGCGAGTTTACTTTGGGTTGGGCTTGCAGCGGCGGAGTCCGACAGTGAGGGCGGAGGCCTCAGCCCCGAAAAACAGGCCGAAGGTCGAGCCAAGGTCCAGAAAGTGGTCGATGAAACCCTCAAAGAGCTTTTTGAAGTTCAGCCCAAGGCCAGAGAAGCCCTAGCCAAGAGCGACGGCTATGCGGTGTTCTCGAATTTCGGCATGAAGATTCTCGTCGCCGGAGGGGGCACCGGAAAGGGGCTGGCGGTCGACCAAACCACCGGCGCCAAGACGTATATGAAAATGGTGGAACTCCAAGCCGGGCTGGGGATGGGGGTGAAAAAGTTCCGGGTGGTCTGGGTCTTCAACGATCAACCAGACTTCGAACACTTCATCAACCAGGGCTGGGAACTCGGAGGGCAGGCTACCGCCGCTGCGAAACTGAACGACGATGGCGGCGCTATGCAGGGGGCCCTTTCAGTGAAAAATGGCGTCTGGATCTACCAACTCACTGGCGATGGTCTGGCCCTCGAACTGACCCTCAAAGGCACGAAGTACTACAAAGACAAAAAGCTGAACTGATGGCCTAGGCGTGGGGGGCAAGGCGGGTCGGCTTCCGCCTAGAGGCGCAGCCAGCGGGCGACCAACGGAATCGTGGTGCCCTGCAACAGAACAGAGAAAAGCACCACGAAAAAAACCAGATGAAAGGCCTCGTCGGCCAGCGGCGCGCGGTCGACCAAGAGCAGCGTCGCCAGCATGATGGGGACAGCCCCCCGGAGACCGGCCCATGAAATGAATAATTTCTCCCGGAACGTGCTCGACGAAAAGGCGAGGGAGATAAATACCGCGACGGGTCGAACCACAAAGATCACCGCGAAGGCGATCACGACGCCGCTCGGGATCAGGGGGACGAGCCGGCTGGGAAAGACCAGCAGACCCAAGGCTAAAAACATCAGGACTTGAGCCAGCCAGGCTATTCCGTCGTGGAACGAATTGAGGTTTTCCCGTTCGGGGAAGGGCATGTTGCCGACGATAATCCCCGCAACGTAGACGGCGAGAAAGCCGCTTCCCCCCGCCAAAGCCGTTGTTGAAAAGGTGAGCAAGGCGAGAGCGATGGATAGGGTGGGGCGCAATCCCGGCACCGAGAGGGTCAGGCCCAGCAATCGACCAATGGCCCAGCCGAATCCGATGCCCATGATGGCCCCCACGCCCATCTGAAATCCGAAGCCCAAAACGAATTCGAGCGCGCTGGGGGCCTGCTCGCTATGGGCCATTTGAATCAGCGCCATGGTGAGAAAGACCGCCATCGGGTCGTTGGCTCCGGATTCGAATTCCAGAATTTCGCCTACTCTGCCTTTGAGAGGCGTCTTGCGGGATCTCAGCACGCCGAACACGGCGGCGGCGTCGGTTGACGAAACAATGGCGCCGAGCAGGAGCGCCTGGCGCCAGGGAATACCGGCGAGGTAAACCCCGAGGGCAGCAAAAACCACCACCGAGATGGCGACGCCCAGCGTTGCGAGTGAGATGGCTCGGGCCAGGGCCGGCCGGACGCTGGCCCATCGGGTATCGAAGCCGCCGCCATAGAGAATCACGATCAGGGAAGTCATGCCCAGCAGTTCGACCACTTCGGGATCGTCAAAGTGAATGCCCCCGGGACCATCCGAACCCGCCAGCATTCCGACAGCTAAAAACAGCAGGAGGCTCGGAATGCCGACCCGGGAAGAGGCCTGGCTGAGCAGAACGCTCATCACCATTAGGAGGGATCCGGCGAGGAGCAGATGTTCAAAGTCGAGGTCGAGTCTGATTGATTCCACCGGCCTGGGGTCTCCTAGGTGGCTCGCCGAATGACGGCCCTCACGCTATCGAAACCGCGCCCGAGATACCCGCGCCGATTCGCCTAGCACTGGCCTGCCTATTCGGGGGCTGGCCGGTCGAAGCTGATTCGACCCATCGCTCCACTCCGAAGCTCCCGGAGCAGAGTGTTGGCGGCTCGTTCAAGGTCGACGACTCCGCCGCGCTGAAGGAAGCCCCGGCGACGGCCGATGCATTCGAGAATCTGCAGAGGTTCCGTGGGCAACGTCTCAAGCCGGTATCTCTCGGCGAGGGCCTCTGGGTAGGTCCGCGCCAGAAAGCCGGCTGCGTATTGCGCGACATCCATGGTGTCGAAGGCCGCTTCGCCTACGGCCCCCGAGGCGGCTAGGCGATAGGCGCCCTCCTGGTCCTCGAGTTTGGGCCATAAGACGCCCGGCGTGTCGGACAGGCTGACCCGATCATCCAATTCGAAGCGCTGGGCCCGACGGGTTACGGCCGGGCGATCCCCCACCTGGGCGATTCCGCGTCCCAAAAGTGTATTGATCAAAGTCGATTTCCCGACATTCGGGATGCCCACCACCATGCAGCGGACTCGCCGTCCAGGGCCTTGCCGTGCTGGGGCCAGCGCCCGGCAGCGCCCGGGCACGCCTTTGATACTGCTCCGGTCATTGGCATCGACGGCCAGAGCGCTTCGTTTTCTGTCTTGCTCGAAAAACTGGAGCCACGATTGGGTGACGGTCGGGTCCGCCAAGTCGGCTTTGTTGAGAAGGGTGAGGGCAGGCTTTTCACCGCGCAGCTCAGTCAGCATCGGGTTGCTGCTGGAGCGGGGGAGCCGTGCATCCAGGATCTCGATGACAACGTCGATCTGAGTCAGGGCCTCGGCGAGTTCACGCCGGGCTCGGTTCATATGGCCAGGAAACCAATTGATCGTCATGGAGATGGACCTTGGGATTTCAGAGGGCGTGGGCTCACCGGTCTGCAATTCAGCATAGCGGGGCCGGCTCCGTCTGCGGTGGACCGAGGGGCTGCGCCACTCCTTCATCAGAGGGGATTCACGACGGGGTGGGGTGGGGTTACTCTCCGACCGACGAGGCGGGCTTCAAAGGGGAGAGAAGTGGATTCGATTCGGGAATTACTGGCTCGCGAGGAAGCGGGGGGGGAAGTCACCGTGCGGGGCTGGCTCCGCACCGCGCGGCATGCGAAGAAGATGTCTTTTCTTGAGGTGAACGATGGCTCGTGCTTGAGCGGCCTGCAGTTGGTGGCCGATTCGACCTGTGACGGATGGGAAGGGGTCGTGCGGAACCTCTCAACGGGCTGTGCGATTGAAGCGGTGGGTCAGCTGGTGGACTCACCCGGACAGGGTCAGCGCTACGAAGTGCACGCCCAACGGGTCGAGCTCGTGGGAGGCGTTGACGACGACTATCCGCTCCAGAAAAAACGCCACAGCTTCGAGTTCCTTCGAACCATTGCCCACCTACGGTCTCGGACCAATACGCTGGGGGCGGTTCTGCGGGTGCGCGATGAGGCCGCTCGGGCGATTCATGATTTCTTCTATCAGGAGGGCTTCATTCAGCTTCACGCTCCGGTCATCACGCTCTCCGACGCCGAGGGGGCGGGCGAAATGTTTCGGGTCTCGTCGCTCGATCCTGCGGACTGTCCGCGAACCGAGGCGGGGACGACGGACTGGTCGGCGGATTTTTTCGGAGCGCCGACTTACCTGACGGTTTCGGGGCAACTCGAAGCGGAGATCGCCGCGCTCTCGCACCGAAGGGTCTACACTTTCGGCCCAACTTTTCGAGCCGAAAACTCGAATACGAGTCGCCATCTCGCCGAGTTTTGGATGGTCGAGCCCGAGGTCGCTTTCTGCGAACTCAACGGTCTTGCAGCGTTGGCCGAAGAATTCCTCAAGTCTGTTTTTGGCCGAGTGCGCGATCGCTGCGAGGAGGATTTGGCGTTTTTTAATCAACGCATCGATGATCAGGTCCTCAGCACATTGTCGCATGTCATCGAAGAGCCTTTTGGTCGAATCACCTACGATGAGGCTGTTCAGATTCTCCAAGAATCGGGACAGGAATTTGACTTTCCCGTCGAGTGGGGGGTGGACCTCCAAAGCGAACACGAGCGGTTTCTCACCGAGGAGCACTTTGGTCGCCCCTTGATCGTGACCGACTATCCCCGGGGCATCAAAGCCTTCTACATGTATCTCAATGATGACGGTCGCACCGTGGGCGCCATGGACGTGTTGGTCCCCCGAATTGGCGAAATCATCGGCGGTTCCCAGCGCGAGCATCGCTTGGACGTGCTTCGCGATCGTTTGGCCGAGCAGTCGCTCCCCGAGGAGCACTACTGGTGGTATCTCGATCTGCGACGTTACGGCTCAGTCCCTCACGCAGGCTTCGGGCTCGGCTTCGAGAGGCTGGTCCAGTTCATGACCGGAATGACGAATATTCGGGATGTCATTCCGTTTCCGCGGGTTCCCGGAAACGCGGGTTTCTGAGCCCTTCACGAGCCCGGTTTCTTGCTACTCGCCCTCTCCTTGATGGGCCCAGTACTGCCGGGCCCATTCGTCGAGATCTTGATTCATTTCGTCGAGGCGAGTGCAAAGTCGGTCATACTCCTTGTCTTGTTCGATGCGAAGACATGAAGCGTCGATCAGGCGGATCAATCTCTTCCTTCGCTCGGTCTCGGTCAAGGGTTCCCCGCTCGCTTCCTCGGTCTTCGCACAGAGATCGTTTTGTACAAACTGTCTCTCCAGTTCGACACAGGTTCGCCGGTTGCGCTCGCGCTCGGCCGATAGACGATTGATCCGAACCACAATGTCGTCATAGCGTCGTTCGGCTTCGGGTTCCGAGGGGTCAAACGGTTGTCGCAGCACGATGACTTCTGCACTCATGATGGCTCTCCTTGCCGCTCAAATCGGCGATTTCGCTGAAGCGGCTGTTGCGCTCTAGAGGTGCAACCGCCATGCCATCGATCAGAAGCTCAAATCAAATTGAGTGCACTTTCAGGTGATGTGCATTCCCAACACATGCGGAACAAACCGTTCTTTTGAAGCGATGTCTGGCTCAAATCAAACGGTCCCGCGGGGTTTAGGCGGCGCACACGTAATCTTGATTCTCCTGAAACCCCATGGCGTTTAAAGCCATCCGAATTTTTGCCCGGGGAGAGGCGCCGGCCACGCTGACCACAATTCTTTCGGGTCGAAGGTCGAGAAGGTCCTCGGGGACAATGACGGGTGCGCCCCGAAGCACTTGGCCGATCCGCCTGGGGTGGACTTCAACGATGTGACTTGGGCTTCGATCATACTCAGCCAAGGATCGTCGAAGACGACGACCCGTTGGACCGTGGCCCCAAAGGACGTAGCGGGCATGGGACGCCAGAAAGTTCTGAACAAGGTAAAAGGCTTTACACCGCGTGAAGGCATCAAGTTGATATCGAGGGCTCGTCCGCGAAAGTCGGTTGGGGGAGTCCCGCCACGAGAGCAACTTCTGAGGGACCATTCCGATGTGCTTACCCTGGGTCAACATCCTGAGGACCAGATCGTAATCTTCGGGCCAGCCGTGTTCGTGATAGCCGAAGGCCTGCAGGGTCGAGGTTTGGAACATCAGGCTTGGATGAGCGACTGGACATTCGATCCATGCCTCGGAGCAGAGATCTTTTTCGTTTTGGACTCCGTTCAGCCAGGCCTCGTAGCGTCGCCCGCCCGCGGTCATGTCTCCTCGCGGGAAGCCTCGCACGTGACAGCCTACGGCACTCCAGCGAGGGTTCTTTTGCAGAGCAGAGATTTGGAGTGCCAAACGTTTCTGATGCATCCAGTCGTCAGCGTCCATCCGGGCGGTCTTGGGCGCAGTACAGTAACGCATCCCCGTGTTCAGAGCGGATACGATCCCCTCGTGCTTTTTCGAAATGAGGTGGATCCTCGTGTCCCGGACGGCTGCGTCTTGAAGAATCTCAGGGCTGGCGTCAGTGGATCCGTCGTCGATCGCCCAGCACCGCCACCGTTTCTCGGTCTGTCGGCTCAGGCTTTTAAGGCAGGCCGGGAGTGTCGCCTCGGCGTTGAAGACCGGCATAAGAATGTCGACTTGGGTTCGCTTCACGGGGTCTTTGATTGAAACTTATGTGTGTTAATTTGCTGACCCATAAAATCGTGAGGGACTTTTAGAGAAAGCGGGACTCCTCGGTTGATCCTGCCGAAAAAGTATGAGATACTGATCAGTATCTGAAGTGGGAGGGCAGTCAAGTTGAGACAAAGCAGTCCCAGACGGATAAGAGTTTTTACCATTCAATCCGTTAACTTAGTCGGTTTTTGATGGCTGACCAGATTCAGCAGATCGCGGAACGCATGAGAGCCTGGCGGCTTGAGTCCGGCTGGACCCTGCAGGAACTCGCTGACCGCTCGGGTGTCTCCGCGAGTGCCATTCACAAAATCGAAAATCACCAAACCGTCCCCACGATTCGGGTTCTGTTGCGGGTGGCGTCCGGGCTGGGGCGCGAGCCCCACCAGTTGTTCGACGCCGAGGTGGAGGTCCCGAACGGTGTCGCAGTGCTCCGCGCCCGAGATCGCCAAACTTGGGCCAGCCCTAACGGGATTGACCTCGAAAAGGTCGTGGGGCCGATTGGTGGTGCCTTGATCGATCTTTGGCGGATTCGGCATGCTGCGGGCACTTCTTCGGACATGTCGAATCCGGAAAAGCCTTGGCGTCGGTATCAGGGCGAGGTGGTGATTCTTGTTGAAACTGGTCAGCTGACGGTTGGTGTGGGAGATGAGGAGTGGGAGCTGGGGCCGGGGGACACGATCCATCTCAACACGCTCCAGCCACACCGCTGGGCTAATTGCTCTGAGGAAGATGCGACGCTCCTGATTTTCTCGCTGACTCGAGACGCAACTCGCACTGTGAACGAAGAATTCTGAGCGGACCGCAGCCAAAGGCCCCGACTACTGGGCAAAGATGGGGCTTGACCAGGCCGTTCGTCCGTCGCGTTGAATGACCCGCACGTAGTGGTATTCACCCCGGCCGAGTCGCGGAATTTTCCTTGAGATCTGGAGATCTTCTTGGCCCTCTGCATCGATTTGGGCAATTTGTCCCGAGCGGATCAGATCGATTCGCTCAATCGGCGCCGTGCCGGCGACTTCAATTTGGAGGGTTTGCGTGGCAGGCGCACCATCCGGCGAGGGTTCAAGGATCGATCCCATGGGCTCGCCATCGAGTCGAACGTCGAGCCAAATTCGCGCCCCGTCGGTCGCGTAGGTGCGTCGCGCGCGCAGCGATTCCAAGACGCCCTCCCGGCTCAGGGATTCACTTCGAATCGCGGCTAACCCCCCAGCGCCCCTTGGGTCGGCGAGCTGGACGAGTCCGGGATGACCGTCGTGGCTGTCCCCGCTGCCAATGAAACCAAGCGGGTAGCCGGCATTCAGTGCGTCCCGCACGTAGTTTCCTGCGACGGGCTGGTAAATCGGATGGGGTGAGTCCGCGGCCTCGCTGCTGCCGTGAACCGAAACAATCTCGGTGAGCGGCTCAAGGACCGGGTCAGGTGGATAGTCCCGCCAGTTGGTGGAGACGGGCCCGCCTGCCGAGTGATGGGCGAAGGTCAGAGCGGATTGTCCCCGGAGTGCTGCCCAAAGCTCATCCGGCGTGTCGTAATCCGGGTCGAGGCTCGAATAGATTTCGCGATCGTTCTCTCGGTCGAAGTAGAGCACGTGACGATGACCGTGGAGCCAATTCGTCCACTCGTAGCCCAACAGCGTGATGAATCGCTCGGGCTCTTGGTAGCGGTGCACGCTGTCGCGAATTGATTTCCAGGCGGAACTGTCGGCGTCTAGGGGCGCCATCCCCCAATGGTCATGATCGGTGAGCGCAGTGACGTCGAGCCCTGCGACTTCGCGGGCGTAATCGTAATACTGGTCCGGCGTGCTGGTGCCATCGGAAATTTGGGAGTGGCCGTGAAGATCGCCCCAGAGAACGCGGTCAATTCCTTCTCGGACCACAATGGGATTGACGGTCGCGCTCAGCCCCTGGAGCTCGCCGGTGCCTTCGAGCTGGAGGCGATGAATGCCTTCGGGCCAGCCCGTCGAAGTGAGTGTGAGATGTCCGTTCTCTTGCCCGGACAGATCGAGGAACTCCGGCAGGCCAACACTGTCCGGGGCACCGATCAGCCGGATCCCTCCTTGATGAACGGGCGCGGCATTCCCCAATGCGTCCAACGCGCCGACCGTAATCCGCACAGGGTCGTTCGGGGTCGCGGTTGAGCGAATGACGCCATGCAGCTGCTCGGGGGGGTGGGCCAAAACATCGACATGCGGCGAAGGGTGAGTGAGGCCTCGAACGCCGTCGCCATCGCCGTCGACGGAGACGTACAGGGGGCTGTCTCGTTCCGCGTAACGGTCTACCCGAGCGCCGATTGGGCCGTCCCCATAGACGAAACGAATGGTTTCACCGGGCTCAAGGGCACGGCCGCGGATCTTCAAGGCCAAAAACGCGCCGGAGGAATCATCCGCTTCGAGTTCGACCCCCTCGGCTGAGGTGCTGAAGCTCGTGTAGGCCGGACCGCTCGGATCGCGAATTTGAGGGGGATCCCAGTCCCAGAAGGGCGAGGGCTGGAGGAAAACCACACCGCCTTCCGCGATGCCGAGTGGGCCGGCTTCATATTCGAGCGTGATCTTCGCAGGTGTGGCGGCCGGAACGCCCGCCTCGGGTGCTTTGATGATCCGGGCCTGTCCTCCGCCGTCTGAGGGGGAGCGAATCGCCGCTTGATCCGCAGTCAGCAACTCCCAGGTTTCCACCCGGGCATCTGCGGAAAGTCCCGGAGCGGGTCCTTCGGGTAACTCTTCTCGAGCGACGAAATGGGCCACTTCTTCCGGCGTGGGTTCCGAGGCATCACAGCCGATGACGAACAGCATCGCGATCGCGAGGGCGGCCTTCGGCTGCAAAGCCCTGCGGCGGTACGGAAGCAGCGAAGCTGGATTGCAGAGTTGACGAAAACACATGTGGGCGACGAGTAGCACAAGGACACTCTTCGCTGTTTTAAGGGTTTGTCTCGGGGCTTGGGTTTTCTATTTGTTGCTGATTGCTGTTTCAGAGAGCTCATAGACGAGGATGTCGCTGTCTTGATACAGCGGGGGCCCCCAGCTCATCTCTAGTTTTCGAATCAGTGCAGGGCTCGGTTGGGGTAGCAGGCCCCCGTATTGAGCATGTCGCGTCATAAAGACATCGTCCGCCCTCGATTCCCGATCTGGAGCGCGGTCGCCGTAAATCCATTCCCAGTAACGCGCCAATTCTCCGGCGATGTTGCGGTGCACGATGATGAAATCGATTTCGCCTGGCTCGAGCCTCTTGCTCCCAGAGAGCGGTTGATAGGGCCCGTTGGGAATCATCGGGAACTCATGGGGAAGGGGGCCGAGCAGCGTCGGGCTCTGATGAGCGCGTTGGTAAAGACGGTAGAGGTGCCGGGTGCGAGTGGTGAGAGCCGGGATTTCGAGCAAACGCGGACGGCGGCCTTCGATGTCAGGCAGATCGCGATAGAAGGCGGGCATGCCAGGCCAGGGCCGATTGAATTCATCCAATTCGCGGAGCCCGAGGTAGGTGTTGGCGTGTTGCGGGGTCAGGCTCAAAGACGGAGGGGGCGGGCCGCTGACCAGGCCCCAGACCGCCAGCGCGATGGCCGCGATTCCTGCGAGGCCTCCGGGTCGAGAAAAGATCAAAGACAGAAGCCAATGAATGCCGGCGACGGCCAGAATGAAGAAGGGCGCGACGGCAGCAATGATGTAGCGCGCGTACGCATAGGCGTCGCCATAGGGTTGGGTCAGCGCGATGACGAAAAGGGGCCCGGTCGTCGCGGCCAGCAAGGGGGCTGCGCGCCAGCCCCAGCGACCGGTGATCGCTAGGGCACCGATGAGGGCCAAGGTTGCGATGACGACGGTGAGCAAGTCGGTCCCTGTTACCAGTCGCGCGACATCAAGTGGGCCAAACGCACCGCTGTAGACCTGGGTGGTCTTGGCTGAAACGAAAGCCAGGAGGCTCTCGCGAGCGGGCCAATGCAGGGCGACGCAGAGAAGTCCCGCCACGGGCAAGACAGCGAGCAGGGAGACCCACGAACGGCGTAGTTTGGGACCCGGACCGCCCGATTCCCAAGCGGCCGCGCAGGCTCCGGCAAGGCCAATGGGGACAACGCTGCCGAGGGCTGTGGGATGGATGAAAGGGATCGTGGCGGCCAGCCCAACCAAAACGCCGAAAGCCCGGATGGAGATGGCCGGCCTCGAAGCCGCGCTCTGGACCCTTTCGAGAAATAACAACACCAGCAGAGCCACCAATGCGTAGGACCGGGCGAAACGGCTGTAGAAAATCAGCAAAGGGCTCGCGGCGACAAGCCAGGTCGAGCCCAGGGCAACGCCCGCCCCAAACCATCGGCGGACGGACCACCAAGTGAGGGGAAGGAGAAGAAGCCCCGGAATCCAAGCCGGTGCTCGGATGGCCCAATGATTGTTTCCGAATCCGTCGATGAGCGCCCGCTGCATCAAGGGAAGCGCCATTCCCGAACCGGTTGGACTGAAGTGACTGATCAGGTGCCCGTAGCCTTGTGGTAGACCCAAGAGGCTGTGGAGTTCATCGCCGAAGAGAAAGGCGGGGCCTACGCCATCGAGTCTCAGCCAGCCCCCGATGCCGAACGCCAGGGCAAGCAGCACAAGAGTACCGACAGAGGTCGATCGAGATTGCTCGGCATCGATTCGGCTGTCGTGCCCCAAGGATTTCCACCCCCCTCCACCGGGCAGTCTAGGACTTCGTGTGTCTTCGCACAGAGGCCCGGGGCGGAGAGGCCCCCAAGGCCTGTTCACGGCGGTCGCCGGGACGCGTTTCGGCGGAATGTGACGCAGCATTCGGTGCAGGCAGAGCACGGCAAAGGTATCGCTCAAGTTGAGTGGGGAAGAGGCGATCAGCGAGATGCGAAAGAGCACAGAAAATCCGACCAGAGCCCAGCCCGTCGACTCATGTTGTTGACTGGATTCACGCCAGACCAAGAGTAATCCCGCGGCCAGAATGAGGCCTCGGAGCCACCAGTCGGTTCGCTGAGTCGACGGGGAAAGCGCGGTCCCGGCTTGAGTCGAAACGATGGCGAAGGCCATTGAGGTCACCGCAAGGCTCCACCCAACGATTGCGATTCCGTCATCGAAGAGACCGGTCGGGGACGCGATGCCTGTGGGTGTTGGGCTGAACGGCTTGAAATCTTCGAGAAGATTCAAAACCCAGAGACCGATCAGGAATCCAGTCCAGGCTGGGCCATATTGGCCGGGCGCCGAGGTGAGACTTGCGCCCAGCCCCGCGATGGCGATCCATGAAAGGAAGACTCCGTTGCGGGGGTGACGGCGCGCCCTTCGGAGGTTTTGAATCAGACCGCCCAGACCGCGGAAGCGAACCGAGGGCTTGCGGAGAGCCGGGAGGGCCAGGGTGAGGATGAGGAAAGCCTGGCCCGCGCCGCGGAGGGCCGGCGACTCAGGGCACGCCCACAAGGAGCCGCCGACCAAGAGGCTGGCCCAGCAGGCCCGCTTGGCGGCAGAGCGAGGGAGGAAGCGTGAGGCAGCCCGCCGATCGCAGAGGGCTGGGAGAGAGGACCGCATCCCCGGTGCGTTGTTCAATCCGCGTGCCCAGATTAAACCGGCGTGGGACGCGCGAAAAGGCTCCGGGAATAAGGATGGTTGACCCGAGTCGGCGGACAGGAGTTAACGTTTGGACGCGGTTCTCTTTTGCCCAGAGCCTTGCGAGTTCTGTCCAAAAATGTCGGCCTCCACATCGACTCCGACGGGGCAGTGGTCGGAACCGGTGATGTGGGGGTGGATGAATCCGCTGCGGACAAATTTCATCGCCGCCGGCGAGGCCAAGACGTAATCGATTCGCCAGCCGATATTCTTGGCCCTCACCCCGAACCGCTGGCTCCACCAGCTGTAGTGGTCGGGGCCCTGCTCGAAATGTCGAAAGGTGTCCACCCATCCCGCATCCATCCAACGGTCCAGCTCGGCTCTTTCGATGGGTGTAAAGCCGCTGGTTTTTTCGTTTTGTTTGGGGCGTGCGAGGTCAATGGCCCGATGGGCGGTGTTGAAGTCGCCCATGACGAGGACTCGGTATCCGCTCTTGCGAAGCTTTTGGACTCTCTCAAAAAGCGCGTTGTACCAATCCAGTTTGTAGGGGATGCGGCTGTTGTCGCGGTCTTTGCCGTTGCCGTTCGGAAAGTATCCATTCGCGATGACCAATTTTCCGAAACGAGCGATCTGCAGTCTTCCCTCGATGTCGAAGCGTGAAGAACCCAGAGAGGTCTCCAGCTGGTCGGGCGCGCGTCGTGAAAGCAATCCCACCCCGCTGTACCCGCGTCGCTCGGCGGGCTGCCAGTGCTGGTGATATCGTCGCAATCGTTGAATTTCATCCGGGATTTGGTCTGGCTGAGCCCGAACCTCCTGCAAGCCGACGATCTCGCCCCCGCAGCCACTGAGCCATTCGCTCAGGCCTTTGCCCGTGGCGGCGCGAATCCCGTTCACGTTCCACGAGTAGATGCGTAGGGGTTTCTTGGCCATCGCTCAATCATCTCCCGAAAGGTACGTGTACTCGCGGAGCCCCTCTTCAAAGCGCCGTCGTAAAAGGCGGGAGTCGTCGAGGTCAATTCGACCCGCACGGAGTGCTGACTCGATGGTTCGACGCATGCCTTCTTGGAGAGCTCGAAGATCGTATTGAACATAGGAAAGGACCTCGGAAATCTCGTCTCCCTCGACCACATGCTCGATTTCGTAGCCGTTGTTTTCGTGGAGCCGCACGTGGACCGCGTCGGTGTCCCCGAAGAGGTTGTGAAGATCGCCGAGAATCTCCTGATAAGCGCCGACGAGGAAAACGCCGAGGTAGTAAGGCCGGCCATCAAACTCATGTAATTCTAGGGTGCGCTGACCGTCCTCCCGGTTAATAAAGCGGTCAATCTTTCCGTCGCTGTCGCAGGTGAGATCGGCGAAGGCCGCTTGCCGCTCGGGCCTTTCGTCGAGTCGGTGAATCGGCATGACGGGAAAGAGCTGCCGGACGGCCCAGTGGTCCGGAGCTGACTGAAAGACGGAAAAGTTTCCGAAGTAGGTGTCGGCCAGCTCGCCGGCAAGGGCGGCCAAATCCTCCGGGACGGGATCGATTTGGTCCGCGGCGTCGTGGATCTTTTCGCAACAATGGAGGAACAGCGCGTCCACCCGAGCCCGGCAGGGCAGGTCGAGATGGCCGAGGGCAAACAGAGAGGCCGCTTCGTCTCGAATCTGAACTGCGTCGTGATAGGCCTCCTCGATGCGTCCCGTCTCGATGGTCTTCCGCACTTCTTCCAGTTGTAAGAGCAGGGGGTGATCATTCGCTGCGACCGGAGGCGGAGGTTCTCCGGTCATCATGCGATTGGCTCCGATGACATCGAAGAGCAGAACGGAGTGATGGGCCACCATTGACCGCCCGGACTCTGTAATCAGGTCGGGTACGGGGACAGAGGCTGCATGGCAAGCCCGCTGTAGAGCGTCGACGACGTCATTTGCGTACTCCTGAACCCGATAGTTGGCCGATGAGGGGAGGTCGCTCTGGGAACCGTCGTAGTCGACGGCGAGGCCGCCTCCAACGTCCATGAGTTCGAGGGACTCAGCGCCGAGCGCGCGCAGGCCAACATAAATTTGAGCGACTTCGCGAAGCGCTTCTTTGTGGGCGCGGATGGATGTGATCTGGGAGCCAATGTGGCAATGCAGGAGCGTGAGGCAGTCCAGCAGATCTTCGGCCCGCAGACGCTCAACGGCTCGCACAATTTCCGACGGCGAGAGGCCAAATTTCGAACGTCTTCCGCTGGATTCGTGCCATCGACCTGAACCCTGCGCGGTCAATCGAGCTCGGAGGCCAACCTTTGGCCGGATGCCGAGTTCTCGAGAGGTCTTGATGATCAGTTCGAGTTCACTAAAGCGATCCACCACCAAGACTGGTGTCCGGCCCAATCGCTGCGCCAGCATGGCGGTTTCCACGTAGGCGCGATCTTTGAACCCGTTGCAAATGATCAAGGCGTCCGGGGTATCGAGTGAGGCGATGGCGATCAAGAGCTCCGGCTTGCTCCCGGCTTCAAGGCCCACGCCCCGGCTGCGTCCATACTGAACGATCTCTTCGACGACGTGACGCTGTTGATTGACCTTGATGGGGTAGACCCCTCGGAAGCGACCGGGGTATTCGGCGGCCTCCATGGCCGAATGAAAGGCATCCGCGAGGGCCTCGATGCGACTGGCCAGAATGTCCGAGAAACGGATCAACATCGGCGTGCGTAGACCCCGCCGGCGCAGATCACCC
>NHEP01000113.1 GCA_002171515.1 bacterium TMED88
CCCGCCTTGGCTCTCTGCCTGCGGGCAACAGCACGGTCCACGACCCGGGTCGACTTCCGACAAGATGAGTTCTCGTACCGCTCAGACCTCGGTTGGATACTCGGACCCGAATTTCGCTCCACCTTCATTATGGCGGGCATCTTTTTGTTAATGCTCGCCCTCTCTTTTGTCGGCTCAATCGTGGTCGAATCGAGAAAAGCGGAACAACTTGAAAACCAAGCTCGCTCGATGTACCTCGAGCTTTTTCCTGGGCAACCCGAGCCTGAGAGACCCATGGCCGCTCTGGGCCGCGCGGTCACACAAGCCCAGGACCGTGCGGACTTCCTCGGACTCTACGGCGGGAATCTCTCGGCTTTGGATCTGATGACAAGGCTTTCGGCCCTCATTCCCGGCGATCTCAAACTCAAGTTTGATGAGATTGCAATCGACCCGAAAGTCATTCGAATCAAGGTGACGACCGATAGCTACGAATCGATGGACCGGTTAGAAAACGAACTGCGAACAGAACCGCACTTCGCGTCGGTGGACGTAGCCGGCCAAGCCAAGCGCCAGCGCGATGGCAGCGTCACTTTCAGTCTCAACATTCCCCTCCAAATTCCGGGAGAGGATTCATGAGCGAAATTCTCGAACGCCTTCGCAATGTTTGGGACAATCTTTCTGCTCGCGAGCAAATCCTTGTGGGTGCGGCCGGGGGCGTCCTGGCCATCAGCCTGCTGGTGTTCGCTGTAGTGATGCCCTTTTTCTCTGTTGTCGAAGGAGCCCGGAGTCGCGTTCAGACCGCGGAACAGAGCTTGGTGGCGATGGTCCGGTTGCAGCGTGAATACGGGGAAATCGATCGTCGACTTTCCGCCGTCGAGCGCCGAATCCAGAACCAGGGCAGCCAACAGAACCTCCGAACCCTCTTGGACACACTCGCCCGAGAGTCCGCCGTACGCATCGCTTCGATGGAAGAACGACAAGCGAGCAAGAATGATCAATACGTCGAAACAAAAGTTGAGGTGGCGCTCAAGAACGTCTCTCTATCGCAGACTGTCAAATATCTTCACAACATCGAAGCTTCTTCCCAACCCCTGTCGATTAAGAATCTCCGGATTCGGACCCGCCCCGACGACAGCCAATTACTGGACGTCACCTTCTCGGTTTCGTCCTTCGAGCCGACCTGACCCGATGGACAGACTCATCGCCTTTCTCACAGCCCCAATCCCCAGGCCCCTGCTCTGGGTCCTTGTGCCGACGGCAGCTTTGGCCCTCGTCACGATTTTTGTTTTCCTGCGCTTTCCGTTCGGCGAATTTGCCCCAACTTTGGCGCGCCAACTCAGCCAGAGCACCGGCGGCGAGGTTCTCATCGGCGACATCGAACCCCAGTGGACGATTGGCGGGCCCGGCATGGCGGCTCGGGACGTTCGCGTGGTCATGCCTGACCGGACGCGCATCGATGTTGACCCGCTGACGATCAGACCCGCGTGGTCGACGAGTTGGCTTGGGGGAGACCCCGCTTTCAAATTGACCGCCCTCAGCACCCTCGGCGAAGTGGAGGGCACGCTGGAACTCGGGGACACGCCAGCCTGGCGTGGCGATTTCACAGAAATCGACTTGGCCCTCCTGCCTCTTCCTCCGACCGAAGGCTTTGCCATCGAGGGGCTCCTCACAGGCGAGGCCGATCTCAGCCTCGGGGCGGACGGCATCCGTGGCCCGCTCCACTTCGAAGCCGTCGCCGGGCGACTCGACCATTCGGCCCTGCCGGTCGGCATCGAGTTCGACCAAATCAGAGGCGACCTCTTCCTTGGCGGCCTTCAGAACGTCGAAATTCAATCCCTTGAATTCGCGGGGCCGATTATTGAGGCCTCCGGCAAGGGCACGATCCTCAGCCAGTCGCCCGAGCAAGAACCCAGCCTCGATCTCGAAGTTGAGATTGAGATCAAAAATCCTCCCCTACGAGCGATGCTCGAAGGCATGGGGCTCCCTTTGGGCGGCCAAGGAAGCTCGCGGTTCTCGATTCAGGGCACGCCCTCTCAGCCCAGGCTCCAATAATGACGACGGCCAGTGCAGCGGATGAACTCCAGCGAGTCTTCAAGGTACTTTCGGACCCGACTCGAATGCGGATCCTTCGGATCCTCGAACGCGAGGAACTGGTCGTGCAGGAAATTATGGAAATCCTGGCGATGGCTCAGTCCCGGATCTCTCGCCACCTCGCCATTCTTCGAGAGGCGGGCCTTCTCCAAGACCGCCGCGATGGAACCTACGTTTTCTACCGATTCATACCACCGACTGAAGGCCCGTGGCGTGACGGGTGGACTCTGATCCGAGAGCGCCTCGATGGAGACCCCACATCCGATCGGGACGACACCCTCCTCAAGCAAATCGTTTTGGCCCGCAGCCAAAAAAGCCGCAACTTCTTCGATGCGATCGGCCCCGAATGGGACGCCTTGAGGAAAGTCTTCAACGATGATGCGCTTCGCGCGCGGGCAATCGCGCGATTGGTTCCCGCTGGCCTTCGCGTCGCCGATATCGGGACTGGAACCGGTATCCTCGCGTGCGAATTGGCCAAGCTCGGACTTGGGGTGATTGGCGTTGACCACTCGAGCCGAATGCTCGAAGCCGCTGAAAGCAACTTGGCCGCCCAGGGTACGCCCGTCGGAAGCAGCGTCGAGCTGAGGCAAGGGGAAGCCGACCAGATCCCGATTTCGACAGATGGTGTGGATGCGGCGTTCGCCCACATGGTCCTCCATTACATTCCCAACCCGGCCGACGTCATCCGAGAAATGTCTCGCGTCGTTCAACCCGGAGGCATTGTGGTCGTTGTCGACTTCGTTCGACACGCGCACGAATGGATGCGAGGCGAACTCGGTGTACTCTGGATGGGCTTTGAGCCCCAGGAAATGCGGACCTGGTTCGAGTCGGCTGGTCTGCCCGGCGCCTCAATTGAAGAAATCTCGCCCGCCGCGCGGGAACGCGACCTGCCGGCCACACTCGTCGCGAGCGTTCGCGTTCCCCACGAGGGTCATGGACCGGCTTTATTGTGAAAATCCGCGCTGTCCTCTTTGATGCACATGGCGTGTTGCTGGAGGCCGCCGAGCCCGTTGGAGAAACCTACGCGCGATTTCTCTTGCAGCTGGGGATCAAAATCCCGGCCTGGCGAATCGAAGATGGACTGCGCAGAATCCTCAACAATGCTCCCCGTGTGCCCTACGCCCTGGGGACGCAGGGCGATCCCACCGAGCTTGAATATGCATGGTGGAAAGATCGGGTCCGTGAAGTGATTCAGGCCGTCGACAGCACGCTTGTCATGGATGACTTCCCGCGGCTGTTCGATCGGCTGTTCAGTCACTTCGGCCAAGCCGAAGCTTGGTCGCTCTGCCCCTCGGCCCTTGAGACTCTGGCGAATCTGCGAGGCCATCACTTGAAGACCGGCATCGTCTCAAACTGGGACCATCGCCTAATCGGGGTCCTCAAAGGCCTCGGGATTGCTGGACTTATCGACATCACTGCCATTCCGATCCGCTCCGGTTTCGCCAAACCGGATCCCCGCGCTTTCGCTTACGCGCTCGAAGCCCTCGGCGTCTCCGCCGATCAAACTCTGTTCGTCGGGCATGACCCCGCCCTCGACGAAGCGGCTGCGCGATCTGCGGGCCTGATTCCGCTCATGGTGGAAAGAAGCCGGCCTCTGTCCTCGATCCCGACGCGAGTCCAAGAGATCGCTACCCTATCGGCTTAACAATGAAAGATCCTCGGGCCTAGCCCGAAAGGGTCCCCATGACGAGGCCAGGATGAGTACTGAAGGGACAGGCAATCGAACACCGGACCGGCCCATCCCGATCCAATCAACAACTGAACCCTCAGGGGCGATTGATTTTTTTCGAGACCGCTTCGACCTGAGCGAGCAGGGTCTTGAAGCCGTTTTGGGTACGGCGCTTGAGCGCAGTGTGGATCGGGCCGATCTCTACTTTGAGTACACCACCCAAGACTCGGTATCGCTCGAGGAAGGCCTCGTCAAAGACGGGAGCCGTCACGTCGAGCAAGGCGTTGGCGTGCGGGCGATCTCCGGCGAGCGACAGGGTTACGCGCACAGCGACGAGATCAGCCTGGACAGCGCGCAACTGGCCGCGGGAACCGCCCGGGCGATTTCGGAGACGGCACAATCGAAGACGTCAGCCGTCGCACCCCACGCCTCAAGCACCCACAACCTGTACCCGCTCGACGTTGCGCCCACCGACATTCCGGTTGGCCAAAAAGTAGACCTACTATCGGAAATCGATGCCTACGCCCACCGATTAGACCCCTCAATCAAGCAAGTCATGGCGAGCGTGATTTCCCAGCATCGCCATGTCTTGGTAGCGGGCAGCGATGGCGTCCTAGCCGGGGACATTCAGCCCCTCGTGCGTCTCAATGTCCAGGTCATCGCCTCGGATGGCGAGAAGTTCGAGGTGGGTTACGACGGAATGGGGGGCCGCTACCCCCTGGAGCGGCTGATGCAGGACGAAATCTGGAAGCCATTGGTGGACGAAGCCGTCCGTGTCGCCAAGCTTAATCTTCAGTCGATAGCCTGCCCTGCCGGAACAATGAACGTGGTGCTTGGGCCGGGATGGCCCGGAATTCTTCTCCATGAAGCGATCGGACACGGTCTTGAGGGCGATTTCAATCGCAAGAAAACCTCGGCTTTTGCAGACCGCCTTGGTCAACGCGTCGCTTCAAGAGGCGTGACCGTAGTCGATGATGGGACCCTCCCCGAGCGGCGGGGATCCATCAACGTGGATGACGAGGGAACCGCGTCGCGACGAAATGTATTGATCGAGGACGGCATTCTCGTGGGTTATATGCACGACCGGCTTAACGCCGAACTCATGGGAATGGAACCCACCGGAAATGGGCGACGAGAGAGCTATGCCCATCTTCCCCTTCCCCGGATGACAAATACATTCATGCTCGCAGGCGAAGAGGAGCCCGAGGACATTATCCGCTCCGTAGACCGCGGGCTATACGCTGTCTCGTTCGGCGGCGGCCAGGTCGACATCACCAGCGGAAAATTCGTCTTCAGCGCCAGCGAAGCCTATCTGATCGAAAACGGGCAGATCGGAGCCCCGGTGAAAGGCGCCACGCTGATCGGAAACGGCCCCGATGTTCTGACTCGGGTCAGCCGAATCGGACATGACCTCGCCCTCGATCGCGGGGTCGGAACCTGCGGAAAGGATGGACAGGGCGTCCCGGTCGGAGTGGGTTTGCCCACCGTGCGCTTGGACGGGCTCACGGTCGGAGGTACGGAAGGGTGAGCGGGTGGAACGAAATTAATGGCAAAGCCCTTGTCGATCGGGCCGTTCAACGCGCAACTCAAGCAGGGGCTGATCAAGTCGATAGCGTGCTGGTGCTGTCCAACAGCCAAGAAGCGAAAGTTCGCAACACAGAGATTGAGACCGTCAAACAATCCCAAGAACGCTGTCTGGGACTCCGCGCCATGGTAGCCGGCGGTAAAGGGCGATCGACCGCTGTCACGTCCACTTCGGACCTATCACTCGATGCCATCGACCGACTGGCCGAAGAAACGGTGGCCCTCGCCCGAGCAACTGCACCGGATCCCCATGCGGGTCTACCCGACGGTCCCTTTGCAGAGGGCTCTATCGATTTAGGTCTCGCCGATCCCGCGGATCGTGAGGTCTCATTGGAGACCCGCATTGAAGAGGCCAAACGAGCTGAGGCCGCCGCCCGGGCAGTCGACCCGCGCATCGATAATTCCGAGGGGAGCCAAGTTGGCTCAGACTGGAATCATATCTTCTACCGGAATAGTTTGGGTTTCGCCGGGGACTACGAGAGTGCCTATCACTCGATCTTCAGTGAGCCCCTCGCTCGAGAGGGCGACTCGATGCAGCGCGACTATTGGATGAGTGTCGCCCGGCGATTGAGCGATTTGGAAGGAGCCGAGCAAGTCGGGCGGGAAGCCGGAAAACGAGCGGTACGCCGACTGGGCGCACGGAGACCGAAAACCGGTGAAGTCTCCGTGATCTTCGATTCGCGAACCGCACCCAGCCTGCTGGGACACCTCTCTGCCTGTGTAAACGGCTACTCGATCTATCGCGAGGCGAGTTTTCTCGCTTCGCGGCTGGGCGAAAAAATAGCCGCCAGCTCTCTGACTTTGATCGACGAAGGATGTCAACCCGCCGGACTGGCCAGCCGGCCTTTCGATGGGGAGGGTTTGCCGACACGCCGCAATGTCATTCTCGATCAAGGCGTTCTTCAGACGTGGCTCATGGACAGTTACTCCGGGCGGAAGCTCGCCATGCAATCGACGGGCAGTGCGTCGCGGGGCGCGGGCAGCGGACCCGGCGTGGGAACCACCAACCTCTGGCTCGAGCCTGGACCCGACTCATGGGACGACATCATCGCTCAAACAGACAAAGGTCTGGTGGTGACTGAGCTCATCGGTATGGGGTTCAACCCGACGACTGGAGATTACTCGCGAGGCGCCAGTGGCCTTTGGGTGGAAAAAGGAGAAATCCTCTACCCGGTGGAGGAAATCACCATTGCGGGAAATCTCGGGGATATGCTCATGGATATCGACAGAGTGGGATCAGACCTTCGATGGTTCGGCCGGACGGCGGCGCCCCCTCTCCGAGTCACGCAGATGACGCTGGCCGGTGAATGACCATGAGCGCCTCAAGTCAAAAATCAGACACGGCCGTCATGCTCGGCATGAAAATGAGCAATGTCCAAAGGTGGTCTGATCGCGTCATCACCGCGTTGGGACAAAACCCCAGCTCCTTCACCGGACCAGGCACCAACACCTACTTGGTGGGAACAGGAAAGGCTCGCATCCTTTTAGATACGGGTGACGGTCGTCCTGAATATTTACCCGTCTTGAGCGAAGCCCTTGAGTCCGCAGGCGGTGTTGCGATTCAGGAAATTGTTCTCACCCACGGCCATCCCGACCACATCGGCGGGGCCCGATCGGTGAGCTCCGAACACGGCCCCGTCAGGATCTCTAAACGGCCGTACGCCCGGTTCGACGAGCCCTTCGGCCTTGAAATCAATGCCATCGACGATGGGGACCGAATCGAGACCGAGGGCGCCACGCTGAAAGCGATTCACGCACCGGGCCACGCCCCGGATCATCTTTGTTTCGTCTTGGAAGAGGAGTCCGCGCTGTTCACCGGCGATAATGTTCTCGGTGTTGGAACGACCGTCATCCCACCCGAAACGGGCGACTTGGGGCAATACATGAGATCCCTTGATCGACTGCTGGAAGAATCTCCTGGCGCCCTCTTTCCCGCCCATGGACCTCGAATCGACGATGGACCGAGCAAGATTCGGGAATACATCGCCCATCGCCTCGCTCGCGAGGAGCAGATTCTTCAAACCTTGCGAGACGGGCACCAGAAGATCGAAGCGATGGTGAGCGTGATCTATGCCGCCTACCCCAAAGCGCTCCATGCCGCCGCGGGCCAGTCTGTAGCCTCTCACCTGCTCAAACTTGAAACCGAGGGACGGGTGAGAAGGCAGGAACCCGACACAAATGATCCCGTCACCGCGCAGTGGATCCTCAACGCCTAGAGGCCCAAGGTTCAAGGGATCTCGTCGAGACCCGCCGGCGCCTGAGGAAAATCCTTCGCATGTCTCACGATGCCATCCAAGAAAAATCCTCAACACCGCTGTCCGACCGGCCGGAGGTGGTCCTCGCCAGCGGTTCTCCTCGACGTCGCGAGATTCTCGCGCAGTTGGGTGTCCCCTTCGAAGTGATGCCTCCCGACATCGACGAGAGCCCACGACCCGGCGAAAAGCCCGAATCACTCGCCACACGGCTCGCTCAGGAGAAGGCTCAAGCCGTTGCGGGACGGTTGGGATCGCAGGAGCAGCGGCCCGTGCTAGCCGCGGACACGATTGTGGTATTGGACGGCGACATTCTCGGCAAGCCTCGGGATCCTGAGCATGCCCGCGCGATGCTGGCCCGGATGACCGGACGGACTCATCGGGTTGTCACCGGTGTGGCCGTGGTTTATCCGGGCAGTTCGCGCTGCTGGTCTGAGGCCGTGAGTTCGGAAGTCAAAATGCGAACCGCCGATCCTCAAGCGATTGCGGATTATGTGGACACCGGAGAGCCCCTGGACAAGGCCGGCAGCTATGGGGTCCAAGGGGAAGGAGGACGTCGTTTCGTTTCCGAGGTGCGCGGCAGCGTCTCGAATGTCATGGGCCTTCCGCGCCATGAGACATTGGCCTTGCTGGAACGAGCGGCCGGCGAGGTTCGCCTCCCCCGGGTCGCTCAGTCGCAGTTGAAAGCCGGTCCCAGAGGAACCAGTCAGTGAGTGGTTGGCCCGACTCGAGCATCCTTGACGAGGTGACTGAGCGTCTCAGAGGCCTTCACACCCGCGTAGAGGCCGCCTGCCGTCGAGCCAATCGCGACCCGGCGGAGGTGACCTTGGTCGGCGCCTGCAAGCGCCAGCCCATCGAACGCATCGCCGCGGCAGTCCAGGGCGGGTTGGCCGAACTCGGCCAGAATTATGTACAAGAGGCCGATTCCGTTCGCCCCAAACTCGAAGCCCTGCTCACCGAGCGCAATCTTCCGCTGCCCCGCTGGAGCATGATCGGTCATCTTCAAAGCAATAAAGCCCGCCAGGCCGTCCAATGTTTCGACAAAGTCGATTCGGTGGACCGCATCAAACTGGCGCGGCACCTCAACGAGCGCGTTCAGGACGCTGGGCGAACCCTCGAGGTCGGCCTGCAAGTCAATCTATCAGGCGAGCCCCAAAAATCAGGGATTGAGCCCGCTCAAGCGCCAGCGCTCCTGGAAGCTTGCAGCGCCCTGCCCGCCCTACGAGTCGTCGGCCTGATGACGCTCCCCGCCGCAGATCCCGAAAAGGCCCGGCAGGCCTTTCGGCAACTGCGCGAACTGCGCGATACCCTGCACCAAAGTCCGGCGGGGCAAGACCTCCAACAGCTCAACATGGGGATGTCGGGCGATTTTGAAATCGCCATCGAAGAAGGCGCGACCCATATCCGAATCGGCTCGGCCCTTTTTGGGGAGCGATCGCCTGAGTAAAAGAGGCGTCTGACAGAACCGGCTGAACACAGCCGCCGATCTTCAATCGGCCGAGCGGCCAATCGATACAGGGGACACCCCCCGGGAGAACCAAGATGAGCGAAGGCCTCGCGGAGCAAAAAATTGGCTTTTTGGGATGCGGTGCCATGGCACGCGCCCTCTGCGGAGGCCTCGTCGCGGGCGGGGTCCCCAAGGCCCATCTCCGGGGCTCCGACCCGAATCCGTCCCAGCGAGAAAACTTTGCGGATTCGCTCGGAATCGAAACCACAGGGGATAACGAAGTCCTCGTTGCCTCGTCGGACATCGTTGTTCTCTGTACAAAGCCAGGACTTGTCGCGGAAGCCATCGGGGCATTGCCCGAGACCCTTCGCACCGAGCCCCGGCTGTGGATTTCAATCGCTGCCGGGATCCGGCTGTCTGCCCTGGAGCAGTCCTTGGGAACCCCCTCTCGAATTATCCGCGTTATGCCCAATACTCCCGCCCTCGTGGGTCAGGGCGCGAGCGTCTTCTGCCCGAACGCATCGGCCAACGAATCGGATCGTGCCGCAGCGGAAAGCCTGCTCGCCTGGGTAGGGACGACCTGGGAAGCGCCGAATGAGGAAATGCTCGACGCGGTCACCGGTCTGTCTGGAAGTGGCCCGGCCTACGTGTTTCTCTTCCTGGAAGCGCTCGCGGAGGCGGGCCAAAAACAGGGGCTACCCCGCGAGGCCGCTGACGCCCTCGCCTTCCAAACGGTGCTCGGCGCGGCACGCCTCGCCATTGAAAGTGAGCTCTCACCGGCCGAACTGCGCGCTCAGGTGAGTTCGCCAGGCGGCACCACTGTGGCGGGCCTCGCCGAACTGGATCGGGCCGGCTTTCGTGACGCGGTGGACCGGGCCGTGACAGCCGCGACGCACCGCTCTCGCGAGCTCGGCGAGTAAAGCGGCGCTGCGCCCGGCCGACGGCCCCCCGGGCGGGACCCGACTAGGCCCGTCGCCGGATGGGAGCCCCAAGGGTCAGCCCCCGTTTAAGCCGCTCGGCTGTCTCGCCGATGACGTGCAATGGGCGGGGTTATCCAGCTGCCCGACGAGGAGATTGCCCGAATGCGCATGACACCGCTGGACATCCAAAGTCACCGTTTTCGTCGAAGGCTGCGAGGAATCGATCATCAGGAAGTCGATGAATTCCTGCGGATGGTCAGCGAAGACTACGAGAATCTCCTCCATGAGAACGAAGATCAGCGTAGCCGCATCGCCGACCTCGAAGAGCAAGTCGAAGCCCTCGAATCCCACGAAAGGCTTCTGCAGGATACTTTGGTGAGTGCGCAGTCCATCAGCGAGAAAATGCGGAGCTCAACCGAGAAAGAATGCGAAGTTCGGATTGGTGCCGCCGAGGTCCGGGCGGAAAAGATCATCGACGCGTCGCATCGGCGCGCGGCTCGACTGGCGGAAAACATTCGAGAGCTCCGCGGGATGCGAGCCCGAATCGCCGAATCTCTTCGCAGCGCCATCCAGACCCAAATGACGCTGATCGACAATTTGACCATCGACCCCGAGGCCGGCTCGATGGTCGACGACATGGTCGAAGGCAAGGTCGCCTTTCTCGACCAGATCCGTCCTCCGGGTCGGCCGGGTCGCGAGGACGAAGGCGCAACGGCCACCCAGCGGGGAAACCGACGCCCGAGCGCCTGACTCCACCCACCCTTCATGGGACTCGACAGGCCGCCTTCATCGCCGCGGCTGTCCAGGAGGCCGCTCGAAGGCTTAAACGCGACCGCTGAGACTGGCAGGGACGACGCGATTGGGATAAAACCCAACCCGGATCCCGAGGGAATGAGCGGACCGCGATGTGCGGACACCCGGCCCTTTCCGGCGGGCCAGCGGAGTCCTGCATGCCGATCTACGAGTACGAATGCGACAAGTGTGGTTACGCCTTCGAACGTGAGCAGTCCATCTCTGACCCGCCGGTCAAGACCTGCCCGAAGTGTCGCAGCCGAAAAGTGACAAAACTGATCTCGAGAAGCTCCTTCGTCCTAAAAGGCGGGGGCTGGTACGCGGATGGTTATTCGGATTCTAAGAACGACTCCTCCTCGACAACCGATTCCAACTCGGGGAGTAGCAGCGATGAGACTTCGAATGATTCGGGGAGCGATGAGAAAAAGAAAAAGAGTGGGTCTTCGGGGAAAAAGTCCAAGAAGGGCTCCTCGAAATCCAAGAAGAATGCCGCCTGATCGGCGGTCCGGAGCCCTCTTTGAGTCATTATACCCCCGACAATCCCATCGAGACCCAAGTCCTCGATGGTCAAGCCTTGGCACAGAAAATTCGCGGTGAGCTCGCCAGTGAAGTCGACTCCTTAGTCGCCTCGGGCCATCGCCCTCCGTGTTTGTCGGTCGTCTTGGTCGGTGACGACCCCGCCAGTCGTTCCTACATCAAGGGCAAGCAAAGAGCCTGCGGACGCGTCGGCATGGATTCAATCGAGCGTCTGCTTCCCGCGACGACCAGCGAGAAGGAACTCCTCCACTTGCTCTCCGAGCTGAACGCAGACGATGGGATCGATGGCATTTTAGTCCAGCTTCCCCTGCCTGAGGCTATTTCAGCCTCTCGAGTCGCCGCCGCAATCGATCCCGCTAAGGACGCGGACGCCCTTCATCCCATCACCGCCGGCCGTCTACTCGCCGGCACGGCCGAACTCATTTCGTGTACACCCCTGGGCATCCTGGCCGCACTCGATCATCACGGGATTCAGATGGAAGGACAGAACGCCGTGGTCATCGGCCGCAGCCAAATCGTCGGTAAGCCCATCTCACTCCTCCTTCAACAGCGAAACGCAACCGTCACCATGTGCCACTCCCGGACAAGAGACTTGCCCGCGGTCTGTCGCGAGGCCGACATCTTGGTGGCCGCCGTCGGCCAGCCTCGAATGGTCCAAGCCGATTGGATAAAACCCGGCGCGGCCGTGATGGACGTCGGGGTGACCGAAGTGGACGGAAAGCTCGTCGGCGATGTCGACTTCGAAGGCGCTGACGGGATCGCCGGCCTTATCACGCCTTCCCGGCGAGGCATCGGGCCGCTGACGATCACCATGCTCTTGCGGAACACTCTCCACGCGTACCGTTCCCGAAAAAACGTATGAGCGAATTGCGCAAGACGCCCCTGCACGATCAACATCAGGCATTGGGGGCCCGCATGGTCGACTTCGCGGGCTTCGCCATGCCGGTCCAGTACACATCCATTAAGCAGGAACATGCAGCCGTTCGCGAGCGGGCCGGTCTTTTCGACGTCTCCCATATGGGCCAAATCGAAATTGCGGGTCCGGGAGCCGTCGAGTGTGCGGAGAAGCTCCTCACCTGCCCCATCGCGAGCCTCCGGCCCGGCCGAGTCCGATATGGCGTGCTCTGCAACGAAACAGGCGGCTGCGTCGACGACGTAACCGTTTACCGAAAATCGGACACGGCGTTCTTTCTGTGCGTCAATGCCGCGAACGTGGAAAAAGACTTTCTCTGGATCAAGAGACATGCCCCGGAAGCGGTCACCGTAATTGATCAAAGCGACCAAACCGCCCTCTTGGCTTTGCAGGGTCCAGCCAGCGCATCCATTCTCGACCGAGTTTCTTCTTTGACTTCGACGGACAAAAAAGTGTCTGGACTCGGTCGGTTTCGATTTGCCGCCGCTGATCTCTCGGGACATCCAGTCCAAATTTCCCGAACGGGATATACCGGAGCCGACGGATTCGAAATCTACTTGCCGGCCGAATCCGCGGCTTCCATTTTCGAAACGCTCATGGACGCGGGGAGAGATGACGGCCTCGAAACCGCAGGCCTCGGAGCCCGCGATACGCTGCGATTAGAAGCAGCCCTTCCGCTCTATGGCCACGAGCTTGATGACTCAACCAGCCCCCTCGAAGCCGGATTGGATCGTTTCATCAAAAGCCAGACGGGAGGATTTTTGGGAGCCGAAGCCATCCAACGACGGGAGGAGCAGGGGCGCGTTCGACAACTCGTTGGCTTCGTGATCGAAGGGCGCGGCATCCCGCGAGGCGGATATCCCATCGCCCTCGACGGGACCGAGGTCGGAAGCGTAACCTCCGGGGGGCCCTCGCCGACCCTCGGAAGCGCGATCGGACTTGGCTACGTTCCGCCGGAACTCGCGGCCGTCGGAACAGAGATCGATATTGTGATTCGAGACCGTTCCGTACAGGCGCGGGTCGTGAAAACTCCATTTATCGGCGCCGCGTAGGGCCCGAACCCATCTTAGGCATGAGACCCGGACCCCCGGGGTCTGCCGACAACCCACCAGGAGACCAGGATCGTGTCCGACTTCCAACTTCCTGAAGATCTTCAGTACACACGTGACGACGAATGGGTCAAGTCTGAACCCGATGGCCACTACCGGGTCGGGATCACCGACTACGCCCAGCAACAACTCGGCGACATCGTCTTTGTCGAATTGCCGTCTCCCGGCGATACCTTTGAGGCGGGTCAACCCTTTGGTGTTGTCGAATCGGTCAAAGCCGTGTCGGACCTCTTCGCTCCGACATCTATGGAAATTCTCGAAGTCAATCAAGACCTCGAAGAAGCGCCCGAATCAATCAATGCTGAGTGCTACGGCATAGGCTGGCTGATCCGAGTCAAGGCCACAGAACCCGAGGCGCTCGATCAGCTCCTCGACCGGCAGGGCTATCAAAAGACCATCGAAGAGCGCAGCTAGAGGCTCGTAGACGCCCCACGAGAATCAGTCTTTCTCTGGCGCCAACCTCAAGCGAGCCAAATCCGACCAGACGCCGGCCGAATCGAGCTGGAGGTAGCGCCGCCAGTGTTTTCGGGACCATCCATCTTCGCCCATTTTTTCGTACAGCAGGGCAAGGTTAATCTGAAGGTCTGCATAGAGGGGCGCCGCGGCGAGGGCCACTTTATAGTGGCGAAGGGCGCCGTGGTCGTCGCCTTCCTCCTCGAGCAAGTTGGCCAAGTTAAAATTGGCCTCGACGTGATGCGGCGCCAAATCGAGACATCGCATAAAAGCCTCTCGGGCGGGTCCACGCTCTCCCCGGTTGTAGTACGCCGCCCCAAGGTTGCAGTGGCAGTCCGCGAACTCCGGGTCGAGCTCGACCGCTTCGCGATAGCATTGAATGGCCTCTTGATAGGTCGCAGGATCACCATCCAGCGCACATCCTCTGGCAAAGAGATCTTCACTATCACTTTGATGGGCGCCCCGATTCTTCGCAGCGTCGAGGGTCTCCACCCCTCCCAAAGGCTTCTCAGGTCCTTCGAAAGACAAGACCCCCTGACCACCTGGCTCAACCCATGCGCCCCCCGCCCGAACCAGCAATCGTCGTTCGCCCACCTGGGAAGGCCGCAAGGCCGATAGAGGGGAATCGGATTCGATGGTATCTGACTGAACAGAATCCAAGCCTCTGCGGATCTGCTGGAGGGAAATCCCTTGCTTCAGGAGGGCGAGGACCGCTCGAGCCACAACCAAATCGGAGAAGCCGAGCGCCCGCCCCTCCAAGGCTTTCGCGTCTACCCCTGCCGCCGAAAGAAGCTCGGTGCGTGTCCAGTAACGCAGTCGAGCGGGAGACACTTTCAGAATACGAGCAGCGTCACGCAGAGAGTAGGTGCTCACGGCGACAGACGATACACGGATTAAGCCGATCTTCCCACGATTTGAAAACACAAATGGTGATCACACTGGGTGAACCTCACCCTGCGAATGATGCGTACAGCGATTTCTTCTCGTACTCTTTTCAGCGGCGGGGTTTCCGCGGCTGGTGCCCGGCCTCGACTTCAAATCGAGTGTGGAGCGTGTCGCCACGTTCTAGGCGGGTTCGATTCCCGTCCCTCGCCGCCAAAGCCAGCCGGCGCTCGGCCGGCACCGACTGTGGTACGTTGACCGATGGAGGGATTACGGCATGTCGAACGACGCACGAATCGTCATTCATTTCAAAGACCTCGAAATCGACGAGGCGGTTCGGAATCATATTCAGACCCGTTGCGAACACTTGGCGGAAGAATTCCCCGAAACGGAATCCTTCGAAATCACAGTCGAACGCAGTCACCATGCGGTGGACTGCCATGGTCACGTCAGCGGAAAACAGACCCGGACAGCGGCTCATGCCAGCGGCCTTGAAAGCGCGCGTCACGCCAGCGACGCGTTCCTCGAGAAACTGGAGCGGGAACTCCGCACACACCACGACAAGCGAATCTTCAGTCAGCGCCGGAAAGCCCAGAAGCATCGACACGAGCCCGACGAAGAATAGTCGCCCTCAGACAATCGATGCGAAAGGCAGCTCTACAAGATCTGGCGCAAAGCTTGGCCCGTGCGTGAGTGCTCGACGGCTGCAACTTCTTCCGGCGGCCCCGTAGCCACCAGTTGGCCGCCGTCTGGCCCACCGGACGGACCCAAGTCAATCACCCAATGAGCTCGACGGATGACCTCAAGATGGTGTTCAATCACCACCACGCTCGCGCCGATCGAAATCAAGGCGTCCAGGCCTGAAAGAAGCACCTCGACGTCCGCTCCGTGCAGACCCGTGGTGGGTTCATCAAGGATGTACAGAGTGCCAGCACCGGGTTCGGCAAGGGCCAATGCCAGTCGCACCCTTTGATTTTCCCCACCGGACAGTGTGGAGAGCGGCTGCCCCAACAGGACGTACCCTAATCCGAGGCGCTGAAAGGGTCGCAGGGCATTCTCAATCTTCGATTCACTTCCAAAAAAATCGATTGCCTCATCGATCGTCAAATTCAGCACTTCGGCGATTGATCGGCCAGCCCACCGCACCTCCAGAACGCGAGACTGGTAGCGCGTTCCCTCACAGGCCTCACAAGGCACCCGGACGTCATCGAGAAATTGCAGATCAATGACGACCTCCCCCGAGCCTTCGCAGGACTCACATCGCCCGCCCGCCACATTAAAGGAGAACCAACCTGGCTTGGCCCCCAAAGCCTTCGCCTCCCGGGTGCCCGCGAAGAGTTTACGAATCGAGTCAAAAGCCTTGGAAACCGTGGCGAGATTCGATCGAGGACTGCGTACCGCGGGGCTTTGATCGACGAGGACGACATCCCGCACCTGATCGGCCCCTTCAATTCGATCGCATCGAG
>NHEP01000114.1 GCA_002171515.1 bacterium TMED88
TCCCGTCAGGGCGGATGGCAAAATTTCTGTTCCGCTGCTTGACGACGTACAAGCCGAGGGGCTTACCCCAACCGAGCTCAAGGAAGTCATCAGTGAGCAACTGGCGGAATACATCACGGCCCCGGATGTCACCGTGATTGTGCTTCAGCCGAACAGCCACGTGGCCACCGTTGTTGGTGCAGTGTTGCGGTCGGGGACTGTCCCGTTGACCAAACAAACCCGCGTGATGGACGCGATTGCCGCAATGGGTGGGTTCAATACGTGGGCGAAGAAGAGCGATATCCGCGTACTTCGACCGAAGGACGGGGAGATTATCTCGTATCGATTCAACTATGGTGCCTACGTGGCGGGCAAAGCGCCCGATTCAAACATAATTTTGAGACCCGGCGATACAGTGGTTGTTCCGGATTAGAGCGCCTGCTGTGCAGCTTCGTCTTCTTCTAGCTTTTCTTTGGTGTCTAGCGATGTGTAGTGTGACTACCACAAAGGCGCACGAAATTCAGCTTGGAATTAATTCCGAGCTGGGCTTTCAGACAAACGTGCTGAAGACACCCGTTGATCCAAGGGTTGACGGGATATTTGTGTTGATGCCCATTGTGACCCTCAGTCAGCCTCAAGAAGCGCTGAGCTACAACATTGAGTACCGACCTCGCTTTACCGCATACATGACCACTGAAGGCATTGATGGCGTGGACCACCTGTTGCGGGGCAGAGGTTCTTACGAAATTGACGCCAGGGACACCCTTTTCTTTCGAACCGATTTCCTCAGGACGCGCCAGATACGAAATGAAAGTGCAATCGATGCGGGTGGGCAGCCGATCACGGTTTCCAGCGCAAACGGCACGAGCCAGCAGTTCTTTCTTGAGTTGGGCTGGGAAAGGAGCTTTTCTGCCAGGTCTTTCGGGACCGCATCGGTGGGTTACGACCGGTGGGATTACACGACTGAAAACAATATTGACAATCAGGGCTTTCGCGGGGAGGTCGCTTTTAACCACGTTTTGAAAGAGACGTTGATCGTGGGCATGAACGCCGGTGCTCGTTATCGATCTTTTGCTGCGAGTCGTGTTTCGCCGCCGTCGTATAACACCACTTTGAATATGAACCTGAGCTTCGATTATCGAATCTCTGAAAAGTGGCGACTCAGGGGGGCCGGTGGTCCTGCGGGTGTTTTCGTAGAGGAGCAGGCGCCTGCTGCGCAAACGGTGAGCCGCTTTGCGCCAACCCTCGCGGGCTGCGAAGAGGGCATTCCGTGTGGCCGGCTTTGGTCGCCGCCTCCACCTGGTGGTCCTGGAGATTGTCTGACCAGCTTCGGCCGCCCGCTTCTTTTCGGCTGTCCAACGAGCGGCCAAGTGGGTCCCGGCGTACCCGGCTTCCTGACGGATACCTCGACGATTTCGCTGGACCCCTCTCAGCGCGATCTCTTTGGCGAAAGAACCCGATCCCTGACCTACTTTCTCAATTTCTCACTGGTCAGAAAGTTTGAGAAAGGCTTGGCCACCGCTGCTTTTATCCGAAATGAGGATGCGGGAAACGGCTTCGGAACATCAACGATCTTGAACTCGGTGAGCGGGCAGTTTAGATATCCGCTGTCTGAATTCTGGGACATCAGCTTCTCCGCCCTTTATACCTTTCGGGAATCTGTGGCGAATCTTCAAGGATCAGCGATTTCCGCCCGGGAAGCCATTGGTGCCGGCGGTCAGCCCTTGACCGACCAGCAAGGAAGAACGCTCGCCGAGGCAAACGCCATCGTCGCAACACGTCGGATCTCGAATTTTGAACAGCAAGTGGGTTTGGCGGAGCTGCGACTTGTTCGAAAGCTTGGGCCGAATTCACGGTTCCAGCTTTTCTTTGTTTATTACAATCAGCGAGATCGGAATGGCGGCAGCCCGTGGCGTAGTTTTGACAATGTTACGGGCGTTGTCTCATATGTTTACACGTTCGACCCTTACCAGTTCTAGCGGCTAAGGCTGATCGACCAAAAGAGGAAGAAATGGACTCCCAGCAAGGCATACAACTGTCGGACCTCGGCGGGATTCTGCGGCGTCGCGGAAAGCTGATGGTATCCGTCGCGGGCTTGGTGGCCCTAACGGCCTACTGGGTCGCCATGGCTTTGCCCAATCAGTACGGTTCGTACGCGACTGTCCTTGTCGAACCTCAGTCGATTGACGAGAGGCTCGTACAGGCGGGGGTGCGAGAGAGCGATCTGACGGAACGCTTGGGCATCATGACGGCGCAGATTCTAAGTCGTCAGCGGCTTTCGCGAATGATCGATCAGTTCGATCTCTACGCGGATTATGCCGACGATTTCCAACGACAAGAAGTTGTCGATATGATGCGCCGCGATGTCTCGGTTGAGCCCGTTCTGAGTGAGCTTGAGGCCGACAAGCGGAATTCAGGTGATGTCGAGTTTAATACATTCAAAATCAACTTCAGAGCGAGCGAGCCGCGAGTCGCTGCTGAAGTTGCACAGAGCATTGCCAATGATTTTCTTGAGAAGAATATTGAAGCGCGTGTGGATCAGTCTCAGCAGAGCCTCGACTTTATGGAGGACTCCATCGCATCGCTGACGCGAGACCTTGCCTCAGTGGAATCTGAGGTCAAGCAGGTAAAGTCAGAGAATGCCGGGAGCCTCCCCGAGGAGTACTCTGCAAATCAGCGGGTTTTGCAGGACCTTTCGGTTCAAGCTCGCGAGGCACGTCGTGCACTGGACTTGGCGACCAGCGATCAGGCCTTTTGGAAGAATCAAATTATCGCGGCGGTCTCCATGTCCTCTCCGAACGACATGAACAGTCCGGCCGCGCGAAAAAAAATGCTGAAGGCCGAAGTGGGGCGTATGCGCTCGCAGGGCTACACCGATAAGCACCCCGATGTGGCGAGTGCGTTGCAAGAGATCGATATGCTCGACGAGCGGATGGATGGCGATGGAGAAGGAGACGACGAAGCCCAGTCCAATTCGTACGCCGAGCAGAACGCGAAGGCCGAGGAAAATCGGGCCACGCTTAGAATCGATGCGGCCCGGGTCGAAATTGAAAGGCTGGAAGAGCAGGTCGAGGCTGCGGAGGCGCGCTTGGCTGCAACTCCAGCGGTTGAAGAAAGGCTCGACGCCTTGGCTCGGAGCCACGAGTATCTTTCCGTGGCCTACAGGGACTTTAGCCAACGGCGTCAGCAAGCTGTTGTCCAAGCTGATCTTGAGCGAAAGCAGCTCGGTGAGCAGTTTCGAATTCTGGAGTCCGCTTTTCCAGCCCCCCGCCCGACCTCACCAAACAGGGTGATGATTCTGTTTGTGGGGCTGCTGATGGGGGTGGGGGCCGGTGCAGGTGCCGGGTTGATTGCCGAGGCGACGGATACTTCGCTTCATCAGGCGAAGGATTTGCAGCGACTGGTCCAGCTTCCTGTTTTGGCTGCGGTCCCAGCGATTCTTCTGGAACCGGATCGCGCGGCTCGGGCCAAGCGCAACATGATTCAAGCGATCGTGGCCGTTGGGATATCGACCTTTTTCTTGGCTGGAGGCCTGGTGACTTATTTTTTGGTTAACGGATCGCCGATGGAGTCCAGCGCACCCGGACAAGAGGCAGAGGCCGAAGAAGTGACGATCTCAGAGCACCTTGGGAGCCCAGTCGAGCGGTTTTGGGAAGGTCGGGGCTAAGGCCCGGAGAGGCATTCGATGTACATCGAGTATTATGGGCTCTTGAGGCCGCCCTTTGAGATGACGCCAGATCCCTCATTTCTGCACCTCGGTGAAGCGCACCGAGAAGGGTTGGCAACGCTTGTTTACGGTGTGAACTCAGGCAAGGGTTTTGTCATGTTGACCGGCGAGGTGGGGACGGGGAAGACGACTCTCTTACACTCCCTTCTTGGCCAGCTCGATGCCGATACCCAATCGGCCTATATCTTCAATCCTCGACTGAACCCGCTCGACTTCTTTCGGTTGCTGTTCGAGGAGCTTGAAATCGAAGTCAAGGGCCGAACAAAGGCCGAGTATCTATTGACTTTAAATGAGTATTTGATCGGGCGACTTGGCAAAGATCAGAAAACGCTTCTCATTGTTGATGAGGCGCAGAATCTCTCGGCTGAAATGCTCGAAGAGATACGACTGCTCTCCAATCTCGAAACGCCTCGTTCCAAGCTCATTCAGATCATGTTGGTGGGTCAGCCGGAACTGAAGGATATGTTGAGGCGCCCCGATTTGAGGCAGCTGCGACAACGGATCGCGTTGGCGCACCATTTGAGGCCATTCAATGAGAGTGAGATGGCTGAGTATGTCGAATCCAGGTTGGCGAAGGCTGGCTACACCGGACGCAGGCTGTTTAGACGGGGGGCTTTAAAAGAGCTGTATCGAGTCACCGGGGGTACCCCTCGGCTGATCAACAGCGTCTGCGACAGCGCACTTTTGCTCGGCTACGCGAAGGAAAAGGCGACAATTGATCAGTCGATCATCCGGGAGGTCGCGGAGGATCTTGAGCTCGGCGATTTTGCATCCGATTTTCAGGAATCCGAGCCTGAGACTCGGTCCCGCCGGCGCACGTTACGCGACTTTTTTCGGTAGCGTGGCGCTGAGCAGGGTTCAACTTGCGTGAATACGGCGTCGTGAAGCAGGGGTCTGATGTAAGTGCGTAGGGCGAAAAGTCTTTGATGGGCGTGAGATATTTGGTCGGTAACGATTTCTTCAAGCGGTTTGGGGACTAGAATCGAATGGCGAAACACTATGAAGCACTTCAGAAAGCGGAGGAAGAGCGTCGCAAGCGTGCGGGACGGGCTCAAGAGCCGGCGCCCCAGCCCTTCGACATAGATTCCCCGAGTCGAGGCCAGCGCTCGAGCTCCCAGGGCTTGCTCCAGAATTTCCAGTCCCGCTTCCGTCGGCCGCTGCGCAGGCCGTCAACGGCAAACGAGGTCAACAAGAGAAGGATTGCGATTCTTCAGCCAGACTCTTTTGCCGCAGAGCAATTCCGAACTCTACGCGGCCGAATCGATTCTCTCGCGACGCAAAGGGATATCAAATCGGTGGCCCTGACCAGCGCAAATCCCGATGAGGGGAAGAGCACCGCCTCAATTAATCTTGCGGCGGTCACATCGATGAGTGTGGGGCGTAAGGTGGTCTTAGTCGACTGCGACCTCAGGCAGCCGAAGATTCATCGAAGCCTAGGGATCGAGCCGGTTGTGGGCCTGGCGGAAGTCCTGACGGGCCGAGCTTCCCTCGGTGAGGCGATTGTCCAGGCGGATGGAATTAGTCTGGATGTTCTGGCTGTGCGGAACACCCCTTCGAACCCTTCTGAGCTTCTCGCAAGTCGCGAGATGCGGCAGCTGGTCGCTGAGCTTGTCGACCGATACGACCAGGTAATTCTCGACACTCCAGCCTGCTTGGGCCTTCCTGATGCAAAGACCGTGACTGAACTCGCGGATGGTGTCGTCCTCGTCGTCCGTGCAGATGTCACGCCGCGCGAAGATGTTGAGACGGTCCTCGAGATTCTTGACCGGAGTCGGCTTCTCGGGATGGTATTAAATGGTGTCGAGATGACTCGCCGCCAGTACGGCTACTACTAAAGTCAGATCAGCGGATTATTTTTTATGAATCAAAGGGTGGAGAGATCCATCGGTCTAGACGGCCTCGGAGTGGGTACGTGTCGGAGCTGACCCTCGAGCCGATCTACGTCGTGCTGCCGGTTTTTGCCGCTGCAGTTGCAGCTGCGGTTACAACGCCCATGGCTGCTCGCTTGGCTCTATATTTGAAAATTGAAGACCGACCCGGCGATCGGAAAGTGAATATCCGGCAGGGTATTCCTTTGCTCGGTGGATTGGCTGTCGCCGTCGGTTCATTCGCAGGGCTCCTTGGGTTCTTTCTTGCGGGGGCAATTTCGCCCGCTGATGCCAACAAAGTCTTGGGCTATGTCATCGGCTCAGTGGCTCTGATTGCCATGGGTATGTGGGATGACCGCTTCTATTTGAACGCGTGGCAGAAGCTGCCGATTCAGATTGGCTGCGCATTATTGGTGATCGGTTGTGGATTCAGGATCGATTATCTGACTGACCCCCTGATGCTGACAACCTATGAGCTTCCAGCGTGGATTAGCTGGCCGCTTTCCCTTTTGTGGATTGTCGCAGTGACCAACGCGATGAACTTAATGGATGGTCTGGATGGTTTGTCGGCAGGGACGGGTGCCATTATGGGCTTCGCTCTGTCCGTGATTTGCTGGCAGAGCGGGCAAGTTGTCGGCGTCGTGATCGGCCTTTCTCTGATGGGTGGTCTGCTCGGGTTCTTGCCCTCCAACTTTCCACCCGCCCGAATCTTTCTCGGTGACGCCGGTGCACTCTTTATCGGCTTTTCACTTTCGCTGGCCTCGATGCAGGGCTATCGGAAGACCGCTCTATTGACCCTATTCGTGCCCCTGATTGCTCTGGCAGTTCCTCTTTTGGATACCGGGTTGTCGATCATTCGAAGAATTAGAATGGGGAAAGGCATTTTTGATGCCGACAAAATGCACATGCACCACCGCCTGCTTGAACGTGAAGGCTCCCAGAGGCGAGCTGTCCTGTGGCTGTATCTTCAAACAGCTTGTTTTAGTCTGATTGCGATTTCTTTTTCACAGCTGAGTCCCGTCATGGCGGGTGTCCTGCTCTTGGTCGTGTTCGCTTTAACAATCAGGATGCTTCGAAATATGGGGCTATTCGAAGTCCAGGGTGAATCGTGTGAAGAGTCTGACGCCTCTGATCTGACCGAAAGAGAGGTTCATGAGTAAAAAAACTGCGCTCATCACGGGTATCACTGGCCAAGACGGTTCTTACTTGGCTGAGCTTCTCCTCGCGAAGGGCTACGAGGTTCATGGCATCGTTCGTCGTTCAAGTACGGAAACGTTTGAGCGAATTGTTCATATTCAAGACCAAATTTCCCTTCATCAGAGCGATTTATTGGATGAAATTTCCCTTCAGACCGCCGTTCGAGATGCCGCGCCTCAGGAGGTCTATAACTTGGCCGCGCAGTCATTCGTGCCGACCTCTTGGGCGCAGCCTTCTCTCACAGGCGAGTTTAGTGCCTTAGGCGTGACGAGAATGCTGGATGCGATCCGGATGGTCGATCCATCGATCCGTTTTTATCAGGCTTCTAGCTCGGAAATGTTTGGTCGAGTTCAAGAGGTCCCTCAGCGAGAAGAAACCCCCTTCTACCCGAGGAGTCCGTACGCGGTCGCAAAGCTTTATGGGCACTGGATTACTGTGAATTACCGCGAAAGCTATGACCTATACGCCGTGTCGGGAATTCTTTTTAATCACGAATCACCCCGTCGTGGTCGAGAGTTCGTGACTCGAAAAATTACTGAGTCCGTTGCGCGGATTAAGCTCGGCCTGCAGGATGAACTTCTTTTGGGCAACGTGGAGGCTAGACGGGATTGGGGCTATGCCAAGGAATACGTCGAGGCGATGTGGCTCATGATGCAACGAGATCAGCCTGCCGACTATGTGATCGGGACGGGCCGCCAGAATTCTGTTCGAGAGTGCTTCGAGTTTGCATTTGAGAGAGTCGGACTCGATCCAGGCGATTTTGTGAAAACTGATCCCGGCCTGCAGCGGCCTGCGGAAGTGGACACCCTGCTGGCCGATCCTTCTAAGGCGCAGCGCGAATTGGGGTGGAATTCAAAGACAAGCTTTCGAGAACTCGTTCATATCATGGTCGATGCCGACCTGGAGGCTCAATCGAGACTTTCGGGGCGTCGGATCGCTGGTCCGGGTACGCGCTGAACTCTTCGGCAACCCGTTTTTAGACGGAGTCTTGTGATGAACATCTGTGTTGTGGGTACGGGTTATGTAGGGCTTGTGACGGGTGCTTGTTTCTCTGAGTTCGGCGTTCGGGTTACCTGTGCCGATAAGTTGGTCGAGAAGATCGAAGGCTTATGCCGATGTGAAATGCCGATTTATGAGCCAGGACTCGAGGATCTCGTCCGTCGAAATATGGGCTCCGGCCGTTTAAATTTTACGACCGAGACAGCCGAGGCGATCCGTCAGGCGCTGGTCGTCTTCATCGCAGTGGGTACTCCCCCTGCCGAAGATGGCAGCACGGACTTGTCTTATGTCGAGTCCGTGGCTCGGGAAATTGGCCAGACCATAGAAGAGTTTACGGTCGTGGTGACGAAAAGCACCGTGCCAGTCGGCACGGGGCAGAAAGTTCGCCAATGGATCCAAGAAGAGTTGGATGCGTCGGGACGCACAGTTGATTTTAGTGTCGTGTCAAATCCAGAGTTTCTGCGAGAAGGTGCCGCGATCGGGGATTTCATGCGGCCAGATCGGGTTGTGATCGGTTTGGAAGACCAAAGTCCGCAATCGCTTGCGATTATGAAAGATCTGTATCGCCCGCTTTTTCTCAATGAGACGCCCTTTGTTGTGACCAACCTCGTGACCGCAGAATTGTCCAAGTACGCTGCGAACGCGTTCCTGGCGACAAAAATTAGTTTCATTAATGAACTGTCTATTCTTTGCGACAAAATCGGGGGCGATGTTCAGGCGACGGCTCGGGCGATGGGACTCGACCGGCGAATCGGGAAGAAGTTCCTCCATGCTGGGCCAGGCTTTGGGGGATCGTGTTTTCCAAAAGACACGCTTTCCGCAGCTCATTTTGCGCGAGAAATAGGAAGTCCGTTTGAGATTGTCGAGGCAGTGCTCCGGGTGAATGAGCGCCAGCGCGACTACGCATTGGGAAAGATCGTAAAGGCCTGTGGCGGAGATGTGTCTGGGCGGACGGTTGCTTTACTGGGTTTGGCCTTCAAGCCTGAAACCGATGACGTCCGCGACGCGCCGTCGCTCCATCTGATTTCCAACCTACTGGAGCAAGGGGCTCGCGTTCGGGCGTATGACCCAGAAGCCATGCATGAAATCGGCCGCCTCTTCTCAGGCGTGGAGCTTTGCAAAGACGCCTACGAGGCCTGCGAGGGTTCAGATGTTTTGGCCATCGTGACCGAATGGAACGAGTTTAGAATGCTTGATCTGCAGCGAGTTAAGCAGGTCTTGAGAACGCCCAAGATGGTGGACATGCGGAATATTTATGAGCCCGCTTCGATCCGGGCTGCGGGTTTCGAGTATTGGGGTATCGGGAACGCTTGAGCGCGTCGTAGAACCGAAAGGAACGGAAGCTTGGCGAAGCGAACGAAGCGATCAGCAGCCAACATCCATGCTGTGATTTTGGCCGGAGGAGCGGGCGAGCGTTTTTGGCCCGCGTCTCGGCGCGAGCGCCCCAAGCCCTTTCTTCGCGTGGTCGGCGGAAAGACGCTCTTGGAGGCGACACTCCAAAGAGCTCGTGCCTTTGCAAACTCAGATCAAATTTGGATTGTGTGTGGACACGAGCATGCTCGGGCCATGCGGACGGAGAGCGGTTTAAAGCCATCACGGATTCTGGTAGAGCCCCAGAGGCGCAATACCGCCATGGCGGTCAGCTGGGCGGCGGAAAGGATCGCAGCCGAGGATCCGACAGCAGTGATGGCGGTGCTTTCCGCGGATCATCATATCCCGGATCGAATGGCCTTTGCCCGCGCAATCAAGTCGGCGGCGAAGGCGGCCGCGGATCAGGACGTACTGGTGACTTTGGGAATTCGCCCCACGCGGCCGGATACCGGTTACGGGTATATTCATCAAGGGGCCGCAGCCAGTCCAGATCATCCCAGAATGCATCGAGTTCGGCGTTTTGTGGAAAAGCCGAATTCGGACCGGGCGCTCCGCTTTGTGCAACTGGGCGATTATCTTTGGAATGCAGGGGTTTTCGTTTGGTCGGCGAAAAGTTTGCTGAAAGAAGTCGAACGCCATGCGCCAAGCTTGCATCGGGCGCTGGCCCCACTTCGTAAAAATCCACGCGGTCGAAATCGTTCGGCCGTCGAAGCGGCCTACAAGAAGGCCCCCTCGTTGCCAATCGACGTGGCGGTGATGGAGAAAAGTGACCAGGTTTGGATGATCCCTGTCGACTTTGCGTGGAGCGATGTGGGCACCTGGCTCTCCCTTGCGGAAGAGTTGGGTGTGGGCTCTCGCTCGCAGCCCGGCCAATCGGCGGGGCGGAATCGGACAGATGCGCAGGGGAACTTTCTTTTAGATGGGGACCTCTTGGCGGAAGAAAGCCGAGGGAATCTGGTCTGGGGTAAAGATCGGCTCGTAGCCTTGCTGGGCGTGAATGATCTTGCAGTAGTTGATACGGATGATGTGATCCTGATCACAAAGCTTGAACGGAGTCCCGACGTTCGTCGATTGGTGGCTGCGCTCAAGGCCAAGGGGCGCGAGAATCTAACCTAGTCGAGAATGCTGCTGCATGGAGCACAGCTCGCCAGTTGAAGACGATTGGATGAGCCTCGAAGGAGCGCAACATGACGGATGCCCAGTGGCGAAAAAAAGAAGCACTCGATTCGCTTCGGGTGATCCCCTTGTTTTCGTGCGTGAGCGACCATGACCTAGAGGAGATCGCCTCTCACCTCATCGAGCGACGATTTCCGAAGCATGCGACAGTTGTCGAGGAAGGGCTTGAAGGCGACTACATGTACGTCATTCGAGAAGGTCGGGTCAAGGTGACGAAAGCCTCCGAGGATGGACGCGAGAAGATTATGAATTTTCTCGATCGAGGTCAGTTCTTTGGGGATATGGCTTTACTCACGGGTGGCGTACGATCCGCCACGGTCAAGACTCTTGAGGCGACTCGATTGCTTGCGCTTTCGCGGCGGGATTTTATCGAGCTTCTTCGGCAAAGCCCGGATCTTGCTCTGGCGGTGATTGAGGAGTTAAGCCGTCGCTTGAAAGAGACCAATGAGCAGGCCAGTTCTCTCTCTTTTCAGGGCGTCACCGACCGAGTGCGAAGTCTGTTTGAGCGGATCGCTGTTCGTGATCCAGAGGCCCTCGACCGCCGATTGACTCCGCCGCTGACTCATCAGCAAATTGCGGACATGATTGGGACTTCCCGAGAGACAGTGACTCGGGCCGTAAAGGAACTCAAGCAGGACGGATGGCTCGGCCAAGTGGGCAAGCGTTATATGCTGCCCAACGCGGACGGCTGAAGACCCATGTCGATGCTGGTGAGCGGGCTGGCTCTCCGAACTTGAGACAGAACTCCGCCTTCAGAGGGCGTGAAACGCCGCTCCATCCTGCCCGTCCGAGCCGATTGGCTAATCTTTCGGCGATCGCGGTAGCGAAATTCGATCGACTGGGCGAGCTTCGAGCCTTTCGGAGCGTGGCTTATGCCCTCCGTGGAGGCTTCTAAGACGTGAGTAAGATTCTGATAGATGGATCAAAAGCGTGGCGGCTGGCTGTGGGCCTTTTGGTGCTCCTGCTGGTCGGCTGCGAGAGCGAAGAGGAGCGGATCCAAAGCTTCACGGCCAGTGGCGACTCTTATAGAGCGGCCGGCGAATATGATGAAGCAATCATCGAGTACAAGAACGCTCTTCAGATCAACCCGAACTTAGTGTCGGCGCACGAGTCATTAGCGGAGTCCTATCTCCGGACTGATCGAATTCGTGAGGGGTACTGGGAACTCGGAGAGACCATTCGCCTCAACCCGGAAGACGTCGAGTCGCGGATTACTTACGCGACGCTTTCTCTTGCCATGAATCAGACGGACGGGTTGATCGAGCAAGTCGAAACTATTGCCGAGTTGGCCCCAGAGAACCCGAAGGGCCAGCTTTTATTGGGGCAGACATATGCCTCGGTGGATCGATTCGATGAAGCCGAAGCGGCACTTCGGAGAGCGATTGAACTCGATCCGAAAGATCGAAGCTTTTATGCAGTGCTTTCCGCGGTTTACACCCGGACAGGTCGACCCGTCGAGGCTGAAGTGACTCTGAAGGAGGGGATCAATCAGAGCCCAGACATCCTTTTGTGGACGTTGCTCGCGCAGCTTCTCTTTGATGAAGAACGGTTCGAGGAGGCCGAGGTCGCCTTGCGCGGCGCGATCGACGTGGCGGCTCAATCAATCGAAGACAGTGATGACCCGTCGGAGTCGGACTACCAGGAACTCTCCAATGCCTACAAGAATCTAGCAGCGGCTTACTTCCAGAGGGAGGACCAGGCGCAAGCGATCGCAGTCCTCGAGCAAGGTATTGAAAGTCTCCAGGGCAACAATCGTGAATTGGTCAGCATTTTGGCTCGCTACTTCGACGAGCAGGGCGAAGCGGAGAAGGCTGAGGAACTCCTCCTGCAGGCCTCGGCATTAGATGCATCGAATCCGGAGCCCCTCTTAGTTGTTTCAAACTTACGGGGCCGCTCTGGTGATTTGACCGGGGCGCTGGAATACGCGGAGCGAGCTCTTCAGGCCGATCCGACCTCACCGGCAGCGCGGTTGCGAAAAGCAGAGTTGCTGATCGATCTCGGAAGCAGAGAGGAAGATGAGGCCCAGATGGCTGCGGGCCGAGACATCGTGGCAGAGGTTTTGGAAGAGGATCCCACCAGCCCTGAAGGGCTTTTCGTCCTATCCAAGGTGCAAATTGCCGATGGAGAGCTCGATTCGGCGATTGACTCGATTCGAGAAGCCTTGGCGGGTAAGCCGAACTGGTCTCAGGGGCACTTTATTTTGGGTTCCGCCCTGCTTCTCAAGGGTGAAAACAATCGAGCGAGATCCGAACTCGCCCGGGCTGTTGAATTGAATGCGGGACTCCTAGAAGCGAGGCGATTGCTGATCGGGGTGCATGGCCGCCTGGGGGAGCACGAGTACGCCGTGGAAAACGGCGAAATTTATCTGGTCGCGAGACCTGAGGATTCCATGACCCGAATCCTCGTCGCTCAAAGTCTGGTTCGATTGGGTCGAGTCGATGAGGCGATCGAGTTGGTTACGGTGATTCCGCCCGATTCGCGATCTTTGGAAGCCCTGTTTGCACTCGGGCGACTCCAAGCGGCCCAGGGCGATCTTGCCAGCGCACGCCAAAATATGCTTGCGGCCAATGAAATGCGTCCCCACGAGGCACGGATTCTCGAAGTCCTGCTCGGCTTCGACCGCGCGGAAGGGAAAATCAGTCACTCAATCAAGCGAGTGAATGATGCCATTGCGGCTAAACCCGATGACGGTGATTTACAGCGGCTAAAGGGCGTCATCGGACTGATGTCGGGTGATCGATACGCGGGTGAGACCGGGCTCAAGCGCGCGATTGAACTGAATCCGGATGATCTGGCCGCCTACCAGTTCCTTGCCCAGCTTTACGCGTCCACCGGTCGGACCGCGGAGACCATCGCGCTCTACGAGTCCGCAGTAGAAAATCAACCCAATAACGCTGCAGCGCATCATATGCTCGGCATGCTTTACGAGATGACGGGCAAACGCGACCAGGCGTTGCAAGAGTACGAAGCGGCCATCGAGAACAATCCCGATGCCGCTGAGTCGAAAAACAATCTTGCCTACTTGATGGCGGAAACAGAGGGCGCAGATCTGGACCAAGCCCTGAAGCTGGCCCAAGAATCCAAGGCGGCGATGCCCGATAGCCCGAACGCGGCAGATACTTTGGGCTGGGTTTTGTACCAGCGTGGAGTTCCCTCTGCGGCCGTCGGTTACCTCCGGGAAGCGGCGCAATTGGCCAGTGCCGATGACCCGGCTCTGGATGAAATCCAGGTGCACTTGGCCTTGGCCTATGAGGCCAATGGGAACGTTACTCGGGCGCTCGAGACCTATCAGATGATTCTGGATCGGGACACAAGTCGGCAATCCTCTGGGAAGGCTGCCAAGTCTGCTTGGGCGACGAAGGCGCAGGAGAGCATCCAGAGGCTCCAGACGGCGGGCTGATAGATCGCTGAGGGTGCCGCAGCGACCGTTTCCCACCTTCCCCAGCGGGGGCGCCTTTTGAGTGAAGTTGGGGATTAAGCCCTCGCACCGATCCGTCGATACCCAAGCCGAATCCGCCGCAGCGGCCAGTTTTGGTTTTGCCCGCGGGGAGTCACCTTGAGACGGAGGGGCCATGAAATCGAACGCGATCATTCTCCTTGTGGCCCTTTTGGCCTCAAGTGGGGTCAGCGCTGAGGGCCAGCCCGGCCCATCGTTCAACGAGAGTCAGTCAGGAGAGGATTTTCAGGCGCTTGCGGCGGAGCGGCCGGCTGAGCGACAGGGGGCTGCGCTTGGCCCCGAAGCGGTGGACGAAGAGGGCCGTCGAGGTCGGATCCACACGGTCGTGACCGGGGACACTCTTTGGGACATTTCTTCGTTGTATTTGGGCACACCGTGGGTCTGGCCCTCAGTGTGGGATGAGAACCAAGAAATTCCGAACCCTCACCGGATCGCGCCCGGCGATCGGATCTGGATTGGTGCCGGAGTCATGCGCAAAGTGACCCGCGAGCAGGCAGACCAGATGCTCGAAGCGGCAGACGCATTGGTTGGCGTTGAGCCCGCGGCCCCGTCTTGGGAGCCCACCGCGGATGAGGTCGACTTGATGGTTGCTGAGAATCAAGCCCCCGCAGATCCCTTGGCGGATGACCTGCCGCCTCGCACGGTCAGCGTGGCCGAACGAGAGGCCATGGGCTTTGTCGCTCGTGGTGCAGTCGACGCCGCGACAAGCATTGTCGACAGTCCAAGTCTTCGAACGTGGCTGGCCGACGGCGATGAGGTGTATGTCGGCCTGGGGCTAGGGGCCGTGGAAGTCGGAGATGAATTCACGATTTTTCGCGAAGCCCGACCCGTGAAGGATCTCAAGACGGGTCGTCTTCTGGGCTACCACGTTGACATCCTGGGCTGGTTGGTCGTTCGGGCAATTTCCGGTGAAGCGGCGACCGCAGAGATTCGAATGTCCCATTCGGAAATCCAACGAGGAGACCGCCTGATCCCGCGGGTTGCGCCGCCTCCGATCGTTGAACTTCGGTACACGCCCGAAGGTGGGCAGGGTGAAATCGTGTTTATGCCCTCGAATCGAACCCACATGGGCTCAAACGACTACGTCTATTTGAATCGAGGGGCTCTCCACGGATTTGAGGTTGGCTCCGAGGTTGAAGTGTTTACCGCCGGAACGCTTCGGCGGGATCGAACCCGCGGTGGCCGCGTGATGACCCCGGATCACATCGA
>NHEP01000115.1 GCA_002171515.1 bacterium TMED88
CTGTCGCGACGCAGAACAGATTGAAATCGCGCCGCCCGAGCGAATCGTTTTGATCGTGATCGATACGCTGCGGAGAGATCACCTCTCGCCGTATTCCCCGCAAGCGGTGACCCCCAATATTGAAGCCCTCGCAAAGCGGGGGCAGGTTTTTGGTGACTTCAGTGCCGCCTACCATCAGACGACGATGTCGATGGCGGCCCTTTTTACCGGGCGAACGCCGAGTCTTGAGCGCGGAGCGGATCGAGATCGCTTGGGCTGGTCGGGAGAGACGTGGTGCGGGCTGTGGCGTTTTCGGGAAGTTGATGAATCCGGTACGCACTGTATCCCGCGATCGGCTGAAACCTTGGCGAAGCGCTTCAGGGATGGCGGTTATTGGACGCTGGGGATCACGAGCAATGAACTTTTGTACCGACCGGGCGGGTACGAGCAAGGTTTCGATCGATGGGTAGAAATTCCGGGAACGCCGGTTGAGGCCGGTCGTGTGAATCGAGCGGTCCAGCAGCACCTTTCCGATCGTCCCAATGATCGGTTTTTCCTCTATGTCCATTTCATGGATGTCCACGATTACCAGATTCAGGGCCGAAGTTATGAAGCCAGTGTGAGGGTTGCTGACCAAGCAATTGGCCGACTGGTGTCGATTCTGCACGCGCTTGAGATTCTCGATGGGAGTGTCATCGTCCTAACCTCTGATCACGGTGAGCATTTGCCGTCTGAGAAGCACTTTGTGAAGCCGGGGGTGGGGCACTCGGGCCGCCCCGCTTACGAAAGCCTGATTCGAGTTCCGCTGATCATCGCGCCTGCTGCTTTTTCGGAGCCTACGCGCTCGCTTCGTGGCGTAGATCTTTACCGGATGATTCTAGGTCTTGCTGACATTTCGGTGGACGACCAGTCGGAACTGGGCCCGGGCGAACGCTTTGTCAGCGAGCGGCACTTTCAGACATACAGCAACGGACCCTGGAAAAGCATGATTCACCGTGACACAGGAAGGCATTTTCTCGTCAATCTGGAGGCTGATCCGGGAGAGCGCCGAAGTGTCCATCGAGAGCACCCGGACGTGGTGGCTCAACACGCAGACCGGATCAGTGCGCTCGCCAAGAAATTGGGTGCGCCCAGCGGTCGGCAACATACGTTATCGGCCGCTGATCGCGAGCGACTGCATGCCCTCGGCTATTCGGAAGACTCGTAGGCCGCCCTGGGGCGTTTCATCGACGACGGGAGCCACCCACCCCGCTCATAATGAGCGAGACCACGACGGTCAATACGAGGCTCCCCACAATCGAAATATGGATTCCGTAGTCCATTTCGCCGAGAAACCAGTTGAGGACGACTAAGACCAGAACGAAGACGAGAAGGCTTTGCAGGGTTCGAGACATTGAGGCACCTCGTGGTGGGAAGCTTTACAAACGCTTAATCGGGTCGGATCGAAATTCCAAACAGCCGTTCGAACTCCTCATAGTACTCGTTGTCCGATTCACAGGCCCCGAGCGCAACCCATTCTTGATCAGAGAGTTTCGCTCGTCGTTCGCAAATCTCTGGGCCGGCCCACGCACAGGGATACCGTAGTTGCGGTAAGGGGTTTTCGAGGGCCCCCCGTACCACGTGGGCCACGGATTCGGCAGACGTGTTGGCCACCATCCCCTTTGCGTAAAAGTGCAGCATTCGGCGATAGTGACCCGCGTAAGCGGTTGGCTCTGGATGGCCCATATTCTTGGGCAGGATGGCGGTGCGGGTGACGCCGGGCTCAATGATTGAGACACGAACGCCAAAGCCGGCCATTTCCTGTGCGAGGCTCTCGCTCATTGCTTCAACGGCCCATTTCGAGGCGGAGTAGACCACTTGACCGAGCGCGGCGATGCGGCCTGCCACAGAGCTGACGTTGACGATGTGTCCAGAGCGGCGCTCCCGCATAGCGGGAAGCACTGCCTGGGTGCAGCGGATCAATCCCCAGAAATTCGTTTCAAAAACAGCCTTCCCGTGAGCAATGTCAACGTCCTCGACTACCGCGTTCATGGCGATGCCGGCGTTGTTGATGAGGGCGTCGATCGGACCTCCTTCGCGGACGATGGTCGCTATGGCTGTCTGGACGGATTCGTCTTGATCCACATCCAGGGCAATGGGTCGGATTTGATCAGCGGCATCGGCCGCGCCTTCCATCAGCTTTGTGGCTTTGTCGGGATTTCGCATAGCCGCCCAGACCTCATATCCGGCTTCGGCGAGCTCAATGGCCGTCGCTCGGCCAATGCCAGAGTTGGCGCCTGTGACGAGTACACGTGACATGATGATCTCCCAATAATCATGAGCGCCGCATCGGGTCTCAACACGGCTGTTCGCTGATCAGAATGCCTTCCAGTGTAGTCGGCATCAAGAGAAGGGGCTCGAATGGCTTTCGCCAGAGGGACGATCCAGCCTCTGTTCTGCCGATTCGGTATCGTCCCGGTCCCGATTTTGGTCACTCGTCTTTTTTGGACGGGCTGGTCCGAATTAATGCACTGGGGAGGAGGCAAGATGGCCGAAAATCCGATGAGCGAGAAGGAATTCCGCCGTGTGCGCTCATTCGTTAAACCGTTCTCTCGTTTGAACGCTTGGGTCTACAGACTCTCGGGGGGTCGGCTCATGGGGAACTTCCAAGGGCGCCCGATCATGTTGGTGACCATGCGGGGCGCTAAGACTGGCCAAGAGCGAACCATTCCCCTCATGCATGTGCCCTATAAGGACGGGGTGATCGTCGTGGGTTCCCAGGGCGGGGCTCCCGAGTCGCCCGTTTGGGTCAAAAATCTTCAGGTTCACCCAGACGTCGAGGTCCAAGTAAAGGGCCGTAAGGTGCCATTGCGGGCCCGTCAGGTCGATGATGCCGAGAAAGCGGCGCTCTGGCCGGTCTGCGTTGAGCACTACAAGGAGTACGACGACTATCGTCGTAGGACAGACCGTAATATTCCAGTGTTTGTTTGTGAGCCTCGTTGAGCCACAGGTTTTTGGCCTACTTCTGTCAGTAGACGGAATCGAATAGGTCGTAATACGAGAGGTCGAAAACGCCGGCTTCAGGGCCTTGCGTTTTGAAGTTCCAGTCATTGAACCAATCGTAGAGACCCCAGAACTGCGCTTGGTTTCGGAGGACCGCGTATCGATCTCTGAACTCGAGGAAGTCCGGCAGGCTTTGGACGTTCCGGAGTTCGGTGATGAAGCCGTTCACTTGGTCCAGGTCAATCTCCATAAAGAGATTCGGGAAGCCTCCGACCACCGAAGGGTAGACGCTCAGGGTATAGAGGTCGGGAAGCGACTCGCCGTTCTGGAAGAGGAGCGTGTACTGGGTCTCATAGACTCGATTGACCACCAGCGAGTACAGTCGCGACTCCTGTCCGTCGTTCAGCTTCAGTAAAATCATGCTGGGCAGATAGCGAGGGAAGCGATACCGATCAGTCACCGTCAAACTCGAAATCGCCTGCGCCCAGTCGTCGTAGCTGGTGACGGGTTTTTTAGGCTCGAAGTCGGGCTTGGCCCAAGGGTTCAGCTGGTCAGGCGGTCCGCTGATGACAGGGCCCAAATGTGCCTGAATGTCGGCCACCACAGAGAGAATGGGGTGGTCGGGGTCATTCTGCTTGACCTGGGAGGGGAGTGTTCGGCCTGGGAAAGGTGAGAGCCAGAGCCCAATCTCTCCGATGCCCTGAGTCCATTTCTGGCGAAGCGCAGTTCGGTCTTTTTCCGGCAGTAGCAGGAGAAAGAGGTCTTCGAATTCCTGACGGAGGAAGTTGAAAAAACCCAAGGTGGCGAGTTTTCCCGCGTCGCCGCCGTAGTACTTAAAGTGAGCCACTGTGTCGTAATAGATCCGCTCGAAGCCGCTGTAGCCCATCATCCATTGGCTTCTCGGGATCCCCCCCTGTCGTCCCCGGAGAACCCAAGTGTTGCTCTCGTGCCGGAGGATCGTGAGCCAGGCATTCGGATTTTCCCTGTTTCCGTCCCAAACCGCGTTGATGTCGTAGCCCTGTGGGAAGTGGCGCGCGAGGGCCTTTTCGTAGGCCTTCTCATAGGCTCCGTTTCCGAGGGGTGACCTGTCCATCAGGGCATCCCAATTCCCTAGGCCGAGTTGCGGTTCAAGGATTGAGACGTCGTGATCGGGGTCGACGAAGTAAACCCAAAAATGGTCTTTGACCGCGTAGGTCGCGGCTTGACCGAGGCAGACGGGTCCCTGAGTAATGCCCGCCACGATGATCGACGAGTTCTCAATCAAGAATTGATAGCGCGAGCGCACGGGAATGGCCTGGTACATCTCGAAGGGATTCCCCACGTCCCAGGGTGCATCGAAGCCGCTGTCTTGAGCCCATTTGGGTCCGAGGAAAAGATCTGTCAAGGCAGAGATCTGCTGCTGGGAGAGATTCCAGACGAAGACGTTTTTCTGGACAGGGCGATCTGTGACTTTCTTCAGGCGATAATAGAATCGGTCGACCCCCGCTGCCTTCATTGGGTTGTTGTACGGGTGCGGGGTGTCGATGATTTCAATGGGCGGTGTGGGTTGACCGCTGGCCGCCTCCTCGGGCGTGAGGCCGGCGGTCTTAGAGCGAACAAGTTTGAAGATGTCGCCAGAGCTCTCTTCGAGGACCAATGAAGAGAGGTAGACGTGGTCAAAAATATATCGGGAAACCAGCTGGCTCCTGTCATCGGGTGCGTTGAAGAAGGCTTCCCACTCCGCGACGATTTGCGGATTGTCGACCTTCCGAGCGTCCGCGAGTTCCTGTTGGGTGGGGCCAGGTGACCCGGCCTTGATCCAAGCTTTGATGGTGTCGACATGGGCTTCGTTCAGGGCCGGCAAACCGTAGGGCATGCCTTGCTCCGGGTGCTCTTTAAGAAGTGCATCCATATCTTGGGCGGTGCTCGGGCAGGTGTGCTTGTAGCGATGTTTGTAAGAAGGCATCAAGGCTTTTCGTGAAAAGCCGGGTTGGTTGTGCTGGAGGCCGCTGGAGACCAACGAGGCCAACATGGAGCCGGCTAAATTCTGAGATCCATCGCCTCCGCGTTCGACGACTGGGTAGAAGCCGCGTTTGCGCCAGGCCTCGGTGGTGCTCACCACATCCATGTCGGTCCGCGGGTAGTCTTCAAAGTGAACCGAGTAGGGATTTTTGGGAAACCCCCCGCGGTCGAGGCCCGCAAAGGAACTGAGCTTCACGTTGCACGGGGACCCCAAGCAGCCATGACACGAGATGCATCGATTGTTGAAAATGGGCTGAATATCCTCGAGGTAGCTCGCCGAAGCCGCTGGGGCCTGGGCAACCGTGGAGGTTTCAGGAGGCCGAGCCTCCCCGCAGCCGGCGACCAGCCAGAGAAGACAAAGCGAACCAAAAATCGAGAGCAGGGCGGGGCGAGTCATCATTGTTCCTTTGAATCGGGTCGACTGGGGACGCGCGTTGGATGGCCCAGATAATAGAGGACTGGAACGGATTTCGAGGGGCGAATTGGCGGGCGCTGCGAAGGCTGGCCGCGATAGAATTCGACCGCCGGGGGCCTCTGGCTGGGGGCGCGCGGCTTGAAACGGAGAATCCGCGCCCATGCCGTATAGAGGCCCGCACCGATCAACGCAGAGCACGTTTCGTGACCTGCTTCTTGGACTCACCTTGGGTCTATTTGCGATGGGCGCTGGGGCCGACGTGCTTGGTCATGAGCGGGTGCAGGGTGGCCCTTCGTCGATTCTGGGACTGCAAGACTGGAAGGAGCCCCCGCGCGAGTACCGACCGGTCGCCCGGTGGTGGTGGCCGGGAGGGAGTGTTCATGACGAAAAGCTTCGCGCCCACCTGGGCCTGATCGCGAGGGCGGGTTTCGGGGCTGTGGAGGTGCAGCCCCTGTTGCTCGGTCTCGGGGCCGATGATGTCGAGGCGGACGCCCGCCTTCGGACGGTTGGGAAGGCCGATTTTTTTTCGAAATTGGCTGAGGCCGCCCGGGCGGCGCACGCGAATCGTCTTGAGTTTGATCTCACCCTGGGAAGTGGCTGGCCAGGGGGGCTGCCGATTTCGCCCTCGTCGGCGGAACGACAACTTCTGATGGGAACCGATTCCGTGAGCGGCCCGAGTCGGTATTCGAAGACGGTTCCGCTGCCGTCCGGTTCATCGTATCGGGATTCTGTCGAGTGGATCCTGGATGTCCTCGGCCCCCCCGATCCAGAGCTCGAGCGTATGACGGTTCTCGCGGCTCAGATTGTTGGCGAACGAGGCGGCGTCCCTGTTCTGGGCGAAGTTCGAGACCTGTCCGAGTTCGTGAAGGGGGATCGCCTCGACTGGGATGTTCCTGCGGGCCCGTGGCGCATGATGGCGTTCTATTCGAATTCGACGAGCCACTTCGTGATGGGGGGGGCTTATCCCGGGCGAGAGGAAGAGGCCCGAGTCATTGACCACCTTTCATCGAAGGGGGCCGATGCCTTGCTGGATGGCTACGCGGTGCCCGCTGTGAAGGCCATCGGGGCCGAGCGGCTTCGGGGCATCTTTGTCGATAGCTTTGAATTGATGGGCGAACTGCCCTTCACAGCGGATTTTGCTGAGGCCTTTCAATCCATGAAGGGATATGACCTGATTCCCCATCTTCCCGTCCTTTTTGTCCAGGGCGGCGAGTCGAAGTACTCCGAGATGATGGACCTCTTCGGCCAAAACGGGGGGCCCCGCTACGTCTATCCCGATCCGGAGAAGGCTGAACGAATCCGCGAAGACTATGAGTCGGTCCGTCAAGCCCTCTTCGAAGAGGCTTTTATCGGTCGGCTTGCTGAGTGGTCGGCCCGCCATGGCGTGAACTTGCGTCTGCAGGCCCATGGTGGCTACGGAGATGATCTGGATACCTACGCGCTGGCCGATATTCCCGAATCGGAGGCCCTGTTTGCCGGAGGCAGCGCGGATTTCTTGAAGTTGGCCTCCTCGGCGGCGCACGTGGCCGGTCGACGCAGGGCCTCCTCCGAGTCATTCATCACGCTGCAGACCTGGAAAACAAGGCTATCCGACCCGGAAATGCGCCTGCTTGCGGGGCGGGCTTACGCGTCGGGGATCAATCAGCTGGTTTTTCACGGTGTGCCTTATCCGTATCGGCGAGCGGATGGAAGCAAGTGGTACCCCTTTCCGGGAGGATTTGGGCGAGTCCTCGCGGGGCCGCTGCCGATGTCCTCCGAGATCGATGAGGAGGCGCTCGAACATCTTCCTCGATTCAATCAGTTCCTCTCTCGGCTGTCCCTGGCGATGAGCCAGGGTGTGCCGACGACGGAGGTCGCGTGGCTGAAAAGTGAGTCTCAGTTTCCGGATGCCCCCAGCATTGAGTGGGGGCGAGTCGATCCCGGCGAGGGCGAGTCTCAAGTGGCGGCCTCCTTGCGTCGTCGCGGCCTCGGTTACGACCGGGTCAGTCGCAAAATGTTGAGTCGCGCCGAGCCGCTGCCGGGCGGCGCTTTTCGTGTCGGCGCACAAATCTATCGCTTCCTGTTGTTGGATCCTTTGGAGAGCGCCGAGCCCAAGCTTGTGCACAGCATTGCCGCTCTGGTTGCGTCCGGGATTCCCGTGGCCGCGCTGGGCGCGCTGCCGCAACGGGCGCCGGGTTGGCACGATGCGAGTCGGCGGGACAAGTCTGTGCGCGAATCAACCGCGCAATGGGCTGGGGCGATCTTTCAATCCCTGGGTCGTGAGGATGTGGGTGGGCTTGTCCGAGATCATGTCCAGCCGGAATTTCTGGCCCTCGAAGATGAGCGCGGCGAATCATCCATTTCTCTGACAAAAAGGAAGACCGACGCCGGCGACATTGCGCTGCTCTTCAACGAGTCTTGGTCACAGGAAAGCGTCCAAGTCACGTTGACTCGGGGCGGATCGAGACTGACGCTGTGGGACCCCTGGACGGGCGAGCAGCGTGTCCTCGCGGAGCGCCCAGCGGCGGGAGAGCGCTTTGAGATTGAGGTCGGTCCGGCCGAATCGTGGGTGCTCACAATGGCGCCCGCCGGGTCAACGGGGCCTGAGGAGGCGGGTGCCGTTTCGGCAACGCTCGACTCAGATCTCCGAGGGTCGGAGTCGGCGAAGCCTTGAAGGCTTGCCCCAGAGGTTCTGGGGCCTAGGCGGCCACTTCCGGCTTTTGGCCCCGGAGTCGCAGTGCGCCCGTCGCCAATAGGATCATGGCGAAGGACACCAGCGCCCATTCCTCGAGCAACGGGACGGGGGCGGGGGCGCCCGCCGAACCTGAGAGATTCGATGCGAGTGCCAGGGTTAGATCCAGCGTGACCGGCTCGCCGAGAATTTGAGCGGCCTGGCTATGGCTGACAGTGGTTTCGAGGCCGATGAGCTGATACGCGATCTGGCCTTCTGGGTTCAGCCCTTCGAGGACGCGCCAAGTCCCAGCCGTGTTCACGTTTTGGGGCGGCAGAGTCAGGTCGGGCACGTTGAACTCAAGGTCTCCCACGACGTCTGCCTTGATCGAGTAGGGGAGCGTGACCGAGACGGGGAAATCTCCAGAGCTCCAGGCCGACCAGTCGGCAGGGCTCCACGGCGTGTCCGCCGTCGTAAAGGCTTGGAGGCTCTCGAGTCGAGGAATGCCCGCGAAGGGCAGGTAGGCGAAGGTCAGCGCGCCCCCGCCCAGGCGGTTGTACACCGGTTGGACGCCGCTTCCCAGGTCGATGTCTCCGTCGCTGAGAAACTGGATCGTGCCGGCGACGTCGTCCACGTCGATTTGGCCAGCGCCAGTCAGGGCTGTGACTTGGGTGTCCGAGTACCCATCGATCTGAGAGCAAATAAAACTGCTGCTCGGACAACTCACCTGGAGGGTTACGGTCAGCGCCGTCGCACCGACCGTGGGATCTGTCGTCCACGTGCCCGTGTCAGCCTGGGCGGTTCCAGCGGCGACGAGGGCGAGACTCATCGCCCAGCCCTTGAGGGATCTCTTCACGACCGCCCTCATGGCGCCACCGCTGGGCTCAGGTCAAAGTAGAGAATCAGGTATCCGTCCTGGCGTGTTTGGTCGATGAGGGTGAGTTGCAGCCCGAGAAACTCCGGGAGATTGAAGCTGCCCAGGGACTCGGCCAGGGTGGGGATCGAGGTTTGGACAAGGAGGGGCATCAAAAGCTCAAGAGTGGTTTGGTCAACAAAGAGTGGGTTTTCGAGGACAGAAACGACCAGGTTGTCCGGCGTGGGGGGCGTCACGACAAAGGACAGACCGTCCGGCCCGTAATCGATATCGATGCCAAGGGTGACATCGACAGCCCCGCCAAGAAGGGTCAGGGCGGGCTCCACGGACGGCGAGATCTTAATTTCAAATTGCAGCAAAAGAAGTTCAACCAGCTCGCCGCCCGGGCCTGGGTCGGGGGTGATCATGGGCGCGGTGGTGGGCCGGACTTCAAGTTGCAGAGCGGTGGTGGGGTCAAGGTAGCCGAATTCGGGCAGCAGCAGGGCCAGGGTGGCGGCCGTAATGGGCTGGGGGCCTAGTCCAAAGTCAAATTCATTCAGTGATTGAAGCAGGAGGCCGGCCTCTGTCTCTGCCTGCATGAGCTGGTTGAAGGCCGTGACGGAAATAAAGAGACCCAGGTCGTACGCGGCACCGCTGGGGGTCGTGGCTGAGAAAACGGGAGCGGGCAATTCCAGTGTGTAGGATTCGGTCAGGTCCACCGCGTCGGGGTCGGGCGTCAAGGCAATCACCCGCGCGTCGCTCTCAAGCGTAATGCCCTGCGAATCGACCTGGATGCCGAAGAGCGGGGCCTCGAGGACGACCCCCAAGGCAGTCCCGATGGGGCCGGTGATATCGACCGCGGTGAGGGCCGTCTCGAGCGAGCTCGCAACGGGCGTATTGCCGAACTCGTCCACCGCATTCAGGAAATCTTCCAAGCCCGGCTTCACGAAGTCGTTTTGAAGATCACTGATGGCCAGCCCAACAAAAAATTCAACAATTCCGCCAAGGAATCCAGCACAGTTCGTGCTGTCATTGAAGGTGGAGAAAGCCAGGCTGACTCCCCCGAGCTGCGTGACGTCGACGACCTCGGGGTCAAGCGGATCCGGGGCGAGCTCAAAGTCTCCTTGAATCAGCGCCGTGTCGGCGGTGACCTCGATATCGCAAGAGAATCCAATGCCCGAGACTGAATTGACGTCTAACTTAAAAAACAAATCGCTGAGGATGACGTCTGCGGCGACGCGACCCGATAGGGCGTCTACATCGATGCTGAAATCAGTGATGCTCGGGGGTGGGCTGCCGCTCACCGTGACGTCGACTCGGCCGATGCAACCAAACCAACTGTCTTGGTAGCAGTAGTTGTCCTCCACCACAGTCCCTGCCGGCACGAGCTCCGCGAGGTCCAGTGGGACGAGGTCTGTGACGATGGGCTCAACTTCATCGAGGCCGGAGTCGGTCAGCCGAAGTCCGATCCCCTGCGTGGAAAAGTCGCCGTCGGGAAGACCACTTCCAAAGATGACGACAATTCGATCCCGGAGTGTTGTGCCGCTTTCGCCGATCACTTCGACTAAAATCGGTTGCTCGATTCGGGTGGGATCGAGGTCGACCTGAGCGGTGAAGCTGGCCGTCTCGCCGATCGGTGGAATGGCCACACCATTGACCCGCACTTCCTGGACGGCGTCGAGGTTGACATCGAGCAAGACAGCCTGAACTTCGACCGAAGGATCGGTCGTGATGAGACCATTGGCGGGCCCGATGATCACGACGCGGGCTTCTCGAGTTCCACATCCGAAGGAAAAGAGTAGGAGCGAGGCCAGCAAGAGGCACAAGGCCGGAATTCGGAGTTGTGTTCGAGCTGAACTCGCGGATCCGATGAGAAGGCCCCGACGCTTCGAGCCAAGCTGATGACTATCCGAGCGGGCCGAATGCCTCAAGGAACGCCCCTTTCTGTTCTTGTTCTACTTCCGCAGAGGGAGCACTGTCAAGTCGTTATTATCCCCCCCCCGAGGGCTGGAGACGTTCCTGCTTTCGACTTGATTCTTTGACCGGGCGCGCCCCGTCTGGCTCCCCGCAGACCTTTCAGGATGCCGGCCCGGGCTCTTTCGGCCGCAGCCTAAAGGCGGTCCTCTCGCCGTCGCTCTCAATCCGGATCAGCCCGCCACCGGAGTCGCCCGCGGCCCGCTCCATCGCATGGAGGAGCGCATCAGAGTTTTTTCCATAGACGTTGTGATGAAGGACCACGGTCCGGAACCCCATGCCGTGCAGCGATTGGATCGCGTCGACCTCAGGGAGCGCTGCCGCAAGAGTCTGAACCCGCCGGGTTTGCTGGGGGAGGAAAGAGTTATAACAGGCGCTGGTCGGGCGCGTATGATACGCGGCGACCAGGATGGAAAGTCCGTCTCGGGACCGAAGTCCGGGCTCCATGGGGAGTTCAAGGACTGGACCCTGGTCACCCGAGGCGGCGAGGCGGTCGAAGAATGCGAGCTCCGCCCTCTCGGGACGCAAGTTTTTGTAAGCAAAGACTTGATCCCCGGACCATCCGGGCCGAATTGTGGACAGAAAAACGCACCCCAAAACCAAGCTGCCGAACGCCCAATGGGCTCGCGGGGGCAACCGCTTGAGAACTTCCGCGACACCCAGACCTGCGAGGAGCGCCAAGGCCAAGTAGGCCCCGTACGCAATGGAGGCGGGTAACCTGACGACGTCGAGCCCAGGAAGCACTGAGGCGAGAGCGGCATAAAGGTTGGGAAGTGCCCACGGAGGCGGCTCGCCCGCGATGCTCGCGACATGTCGCGCCGCCACGTTTCCACCGGTCGCTAAGGCGAGGGCCAAAAGCGCTCCGGCCAGCAGGGCCCAGCGAAGACTGGTGACCGGTCGCGCAGACTGAGGCCAAAGTGCGAGGAGGGGGAGCCCCCATAGCCAGAAGCCGAGTTTTCGCTCGGGATCAGACCAGAGCGTCGACCACGGCAGAAAAACCTGAACATTGCGCGGCATGAGATCCCCGTTGCTCGCCATAGAGAGCGCCGGGGAGAAAGCGGCGTAAAGAACGGCGCCTAGAAGAACAACCAGCGTCGCCCATTGAAGCGGCCGAGTCCGCTTCACGCCCAGGTGAGAGAATCCCCAAATGGCAAAAGGCAGTCCGACGGACGCCCCAGCGATCAACGGGTAAAGGCTGCCTCCGATCTGCAGAGAGATCGCTCCGCCGAGGGCACTGACGTCCCCCCAGCGCCCATTCAAGAGCCAGCGACGAAAGAAGAAGAGCGCAAGCAACGTCCAGACTGTATCCGGGACATACAGATGGGTCGGGTCCGAGAGTCGGGCCGAATGAAATCCGTACAGCAAAGCGGCTACCCCAGCCGCAAGCGCATTGCCCGTCCAACTCTTGACCACAAGGAACATCACGAAGGCCGAAAACAAGGGAAGGATCCAAACGACCGAGTTGTAGGTCCACAGCGGGTCCCCGGTGAACCACCAGGCTGGCATTGCGAGAAGCCCGAGCGTCAAGGCGGGTTCCCCGAATGCCAAACTCTGCGGCGTGGGATGGCAGATCTCGCCATCGAAGATGCGGGCCGGGGATTCGGTCCACGTCCGAGCATTTCGAGAGACCAGCCAGGCGACAAATCCCTGATCGGTGTCCAAGACGTGGGAGTTCAGGGTGAGTTCGGGGCCCTGTTCGAGGGAGGCATATCGGGGAACCCAGCTTCCCGGTGGATGCTCGATGAGGCCCTGAAAGGTCCATAGCCAAGCGATCAGCAGGACAAAAAGCACGCCGACCGAGCCCCAGGCGTTTGAACGCGGATCCGAATCATTCGACGAGTGATCGGTTTTTTCGCCGTGGCGGTCGGCTCGCAAGGTGCGGTCGGTCATAGGCTCGATGTTGCCACAACCGCCGCGATGATATGAGTGCGTCGAACCGCCGGAGGGGGCCTCTTCGATGTGCGATTTTTACAGCGCATTACGGAGAGGCTTCGTCGCTTCGCGGGGTGCGAACCTCTTTAAAGGTGTCGCCCGACATCAAGATCACTCGATCGGGACCGGTCCAACCCGGGTAGAAATCCCAATCGATCTCACTGGGGCCAAGATCTTGATATTGCCCCCGCTGATTGGCCGGCCAGGGAAACCACAAGACGGGATATTGATGCGAGAGCACAGCCACCCGGGCCTCGCGCTCCAGCCCATCCTGTGGCTCGAAGAGTTGCCAGTTTTCTGAGCGAGGCGTCAGGTTGGAAGATTGCCACTGCAACCCAATCTGCTTCGAGACACGGAATTCTTGATCCGGGGACACTTCGATGGTCTCCGCAAGGCTGATCAGCGATTGCTTCAGTTCGTACGTCTCGATGGAGTGGGCCGCCCGAAGCGTCCAAATGGCATTGAAAAGACAAGCGAGCCAAACCACCGCCCAAAGAAGGCGACGGAAGCCAAGCTCGGAGGGCAGGCGGCAGAGGGCCCCGGCGCCAATGCCAACGAGCGCGGCCGCGAAGGGCGTGAGGACCAAGAGATTCCGAATGATCATCACGTGCTGGGTACTGAAGTAAGCCCAGTAGGCCAGGGGAACGCTGAAGACGAGAACGGTTTCGACGGGCCGCGCGCGAAGCAGCGCCGCGGCTCCAACCAGGGCGAATAATGAAAAGGCCAGCGCGATCAACGGATAAGGAGACAGGACTTCGAGGAGGTAGTGGCCGATTTGAAGTGCGTGCTCAAGACCGGGTTGGACCGTGTGGCCGAGGTGCCCGGTCGCGTACTGGGCCATCATGCCCTGGATATCCGTCAACGCTTGTCTCGGATTGAGCCAAACATGAGGAGAGAAAACGAGGAAGGTGAGCGTAAAGGTGCCGACGGCGCTCATGATTCGCAGACCGGCCTGAGGCCGATCGGGTGGACCGCCGCGGGGCCAAGCTGAGGCCCAGAGCACAGCCCAGAGCGCAAGTCCGCCCGGATATTTGGTCGCCATGGCGAGCCCGGCCAGAACCGCGGCCCCGAGCCGGCGTAGACCGCGCTCGGGCCGCCGCCAGGCTTCTAGACTGAGGCAAACCGATGCGGGCACCAACACGGCCAGCAGCGCGTCGGAGGCCACCCAGCGACTGTGGTACGAAAGCTGCCAAGAGAATCCGACGACTGCAGCCGCTAGGAGGGCCTCGGTGTTGGCCCGGCCCATGCGACGGACCAAGACAAAGGCGATCCAGATCGCGGTCGCGGTGAAAACGACAAACTGCTTTCGCACATTAATGAGGAAGCTGGGTTGCTTGACCCTGTCGAGGAGGACCTCTCGACTCGACGACTGACCGCTGGCCCAGACCAGGCTGGGCAGGGTCAGGTCGTAATAGAAGCCCGGGTAGGGGCGGGGGGATCGGTAGGCCTGCTCTTCGACGGTTTCGACCCACGCCCCCACCATCCAGTGTTCATCCCAATGTCGGCCAAAGTCGCTCCCCATCCAGCCCACGGCGATGAAAAATGCAGCCAGACCCAGGAGAGCGCTGCGGCTCCACAAAAAAGCGGATATCGAGGGCCGTTGAGCACCCTCGACTTCATTCACTGGTCTCTCCGCTTGGTCCCCAGGCACTCTCGCCCCCCGCTTTGGCCCAGCCGTGCTGATTGAGTCGATGGCCCGCCTCCGGCAGTCTAGGGAATCGTCAGTCCATCACCGAGATGTCCTACCGTCTAGCCCGAAACGAGGGTGTTCCTGAGGAGTCAAGATGTTGAGAGGCGTGCTGCAAGCGGTCGGTCTATTCGCGCTGCTGCTTGTTTTGACAATCATTACTTTGAAGCTGAAAAATCAGAATGCAGACGGCCCTTCCGTTCTGTTCCCGGGTGGAGCCTTGATGTCCGGTGAGCTGTACGATGGCCCTGAGCCGGACTGGTCGTTTACGGATGAACTGTTCTTTATTGAGTTGCAGACAGACGACCCTGTCAGTTCAAGGCGAATTTTCGTGATGGAGAGCGATGGGAAGGTCTATGTCCCGTCTGGGTACATGCGTTCATTTCTGGGACGGCTCTGGAAAGAGTGGGCCTTCAGAGTCGAAGAGGGCAGTCCGCTCGTGGTCGCGCGCATGAATGGAACCCGATACGAACGTGAACTGGTCCGTGTGGACGATCCTGTCATCATCGAGGGGGTGGCTCAAAAACTGGCCACGAAGTATATGGGCGGAGCCTCTCCTGAAGCAGTGGCCGAGATTGGGACCAGCGTGGCCGATGGCGACACCTGGATCTTTGAAATGAAACCCCGGAGCGAACAACGATGAAGAACGTGACATATGCGAAGGTCTGCGGCGGCGTTGGAGTGGCTTGGGTTCTGGCGCTTCTCTTCATTCCTCCTTTTGCTCAGCTGGTCGAGGGGCTGATGCTCTTGTTCCTCTCAACGAATGCGCGCTGATTCGCCATGGCTGCAAGGGAACAAGCTGAGCTGACTCGAATTACTCAGGCTAAGTCCTCCCTGCGGAAAGTTTTGACGGCGGGCGACATTCGAGACTATGAGCGCGATGGCTATATCTTTTTAGAGCGGCTCGTCGACACAGGCTGGGTTGCTCGATTGCGGGAAGCCATGCAAGAGTTTATCGAGCACAGCCGCTCTTTGACCGAGTCGAACGGACTCTTCGACCTTGAGGCCGGGCATTCTGCGGAGACTCCCCGCTTAAGGCGCTTGGTCTCACCTGCGGACCTGCATGAAACTTTCTGGCACTTCGCGAGTGAATCCATCATCGTGGATGTGGTGGAGGACCTGATCGGTCCCAACATCAAGTTTCATCACAGCAAGCTGAATTTTAAGGAGCCGGGTGGGGGTGAGGAGGTGAAGTGGCACCAAGACATCTCCTTCTGGCCTCATACCAACTACACACCGCTCACGATTGGAGTGTTCCTCGAGGACGTGGAGGGTGATATGGGGAATGTGGGCTTTCTCCCGGGGAGCCATCAGCTCGACATCTTCGACCAATACGATGGAGACGACTGGGTCGGTTGCTTGTCGTCTTCGGATGTCGAACGGCTGGAGGTGGAGCAAGCGGTCTACCCCACGGGTCCAGCGGGCTCGGTCACGGTTCACAACTGCCGAACCGTGCATGGTTCGGCGCCCAATCGGTCACATCAGGGCCGACCCCTTCTGTTACAGACCTACGCCGCCGCCGATGCGTTTACCTATACCGATCTGGTTGCGCAGAGTCCCCATGGAGATACGCTGATTCGGGGCAAGCCGGCCCGCTGGGCCCGCCATGATCCCCGGCCGTGCCAAGTGGGCCCCTCACGGGTTCGAACGATTTTCGAGGTTCAAAAGCGCGAGGGATGAGGCTCCGCAGGGCGCAGGCCACCTGTGCGATTTGGGGAGCCTAGAGATCAGACTGCTGTGTTGTGATATTGAGCTGGCCTTTGAGCCCGGCCACGCGGTGAACCTCGATGGATTGAAAAGCTTCACTTGAGGCGATCTCCAGCATGGCCCGAGTGCTGGGGTACTCCACGATTCCGACCCAATCCCATTCTTCGTCGACTTTGCCGAGCAGCATCCCGACGCAGGCCGCGGTGAAGTGAAACGTGCCTCCAGACGCTTCAACCAGCTTGCGCATCTGAGTGGCGTAGAGTGAGTACGCCTCGTATCCGGTGAGGTCCGTGGTCCGACCATCCGCGTATTCGGCCCGCTCTTTAAACTTCAGCAGGTTGACCATGCAGACCGGCCCTTCGGTTTTGACGAAAAGAGCGATTTGCTCAGGATCGGGTTGGACTTGATTCTCGACGTTCATCGGGGCTCCTTTTGATGCAGTGGTGAGGCAGTTTTGGGGGACATCCGGCGTCAATGCACCCACGAGGGCTGCTAGTTCGCTAGGGCAGAGAGGCAGTCGTGTTCCGCGAGCAAGGGGTCAATCGTTTGTTGTGCCTGGCTCGACAGGGCGGAATAGCCCGCTCTCAACTCAGCGAGGCACTTTGCCTGGTACTTAAACGGTGTGCCTTCATAGTGCAAACCATGGGCATCAATCTGGACTCGATCGGCGCCCGATTCGAGGGCCGCTTGATTGGCGATCAAGAATGGCAGGTAGGCGTCGCCTGCGAGATCGAGCAGAGCCTGAACGGCTGGACTGATGGACTCGTCTTCATTTCGCCAGCGGCCTTCGAGGCCGGAGAGATCGTGAACGTGGTGACACCATCGCATCGTGTAGGGGGCTCGCTTTTGGCAGGGCTCGATGGCGGCAAGATCCAGGGTGAACTGACAGAGTTGTCCGAAGAGAGCGAAGTCCGCATTGGAGGGGCGAGTGCCAAACAGGAAGGGGCGCTCGGGGATGTTGGGCTCGAGCGCGTCGAGTACGGTCTCTGCGATGTGGATCAGCATCGGGAGGTTGGCGTCCGTGCAGCCCACGAGGGCGTTGCGACCCACCTGTCGGGTCTCGAAATCGTGGCCTTGCTGTTCGATGGATGCGCGCCCACCACCGAAGTGCTGATCGAAGGCGATGAGCCTCCCGGTCCACAGGGTGTGATCGGGGAACGCCCAGCGGTACGCGTACATCGCTTTGGTGAGCCACTCGTCGGCCAGGTCTTCGATAAGGTCGGCGAGAAAAACATCGACCTCCTGCGCCGGACGCAGTGAACGCTCGGGGTGTCGCTCTTCCAGGTCGCGGATGAGGGGCGTCGAGTCATTATGGAAAGTGCCGTCGGGGTACTCAAGTACGGGCATGACGGGCACCCGGACTTGGCCGAAGGCCTTGGCCCAGTCGCTCACTCTTCCCATCACGACGTGGGGAATACGGCGGTAGCGAAGGACCGCCCGCATCTTCATCGAGTAGGGCGAGCCGATGTGGGCATACAGGCGGTAGGGTAGTTGGGCGGCGATCGGCATGGGCTCCTCACTGGATCGGCTCGGGCTGTGTTCGACGGCATTCAGATTGAGAACATCGCTTAGGTGCCTGAGGTTATGGCACATATAGTGCCAATACAAGAATGACGGATTGTTTTCAGCGTGTGATCATGGGA
>NHEP01000116.1 GCA_002171515.1 bacterium TMED88
CCTTGGCTATCCCTTGCTTGACTGGGTTGGTTTTGATCCCGATGGAACCAACGACCCTGCTCAACTCAATGGCTTGCGCTACGTCTTTGCCTTCGTGCCCGTTTTTTCGGAGCTGCTTGTCGTCGCTCTCTTGATCACTTTTCCGCTTAACGAAGAGAAGCAACGCGAAATTAGAGCGCAGCTCGATCAAAGACGAGAAGCGTAGCCGAAGAGATATATGATATAACTATATTGACCTAGCTCTCATCAGGGAGAATGCGCGGATGACCGAGACGGGGCCGCTTCCCGAACTGGACCCAGACAACACCTTCTTCTGGACGAGTGGCGCCGACGGGCGGCTGCGTTTTCTCCGGTGCAGCGACTGCCAGAACTTCGTTCACCCTCCCCGACCGCGTTGCGCGGTATGCCGAGGGGAGAACCTGTCGCCGCAGACCGTCTCGGGCCGAGGCACCGTACACACGTTTACGGTCAACCACCAGCCATGGGTTCCTGGCATGAAAGTGCCCTTCGTCGTGGCCATCGTGGAACTCAACGAGCAGCCGGGCCTTCGGCTCACGACGAACATCATTCAATGCCCGCCTGAAGAGGTTTACGTCGGTCAATCCGTCCGCGTCGCCTTCGAACAAAAAGAGGACGTGTGGTTACCCTTCTTCGCGCCGGAGGAAGGCCGGTCATGAAGTACCTTGAAAAAGAGGCCGCCATCACAGGCATCGGTGTCTCCGACGTGGGGCGCCCTGTCAACCGATCTGGACTCGCACTGACCGTGGACGCGTGCCTTCAAGCCATCGCGGATGCCGGACTCAACCCCGAGGACATCGATGGACTGGCCAGCTGGCCGGGCCGCTCGGATGATCACCCGGGTATGTCTCCCGTTGGTCTCATGGAGGTGAAGGAATCGCTGGGACTGAAGCTCAACTGGTTCACCGCCGGCGGAGAAGCGCCATCCCAGATTGCAAGCGTCATCAACGCCGCTGCCATTGTGGCGGCCGGTTACGCTCGCCATGTGCTGTGCTTTCGCACGGTCACCGAAGCCTCGTCGCAAACTAAGAACCGCCGGGCCAGCGTCAGTGGTTCAGGAGGGAAACGCGTCCGGGGCGACCTTCAGTTCCAAGTTCCCTTCAAGGCCATGTCGGCCTCTCAATGGATAGCGATGTTTGCTCAGCGACATTTTCACGAGTATGGAACCACCAAGGAACAGCTGGGCTGGGTTGCGCTGAATGCTCGCCGTCATGCTGCCCATAACCCCCGCGCAATCTTTCAAAAGCCCCTGACCATGGACGATTACCTGGGCGCGCGAAACATTTCGACTCCTTTTGGCCTCTACGACTGCGACATCCCCTGCGATGGATCAACTGCGGTCATCGTCTCCCGAAAGGAAGAAGCTCGAGACCTCCGCAAGCCAGTCATCCGGATCGAGGCCATCGGCAGCTCAATCCACGGCCGGTACTCTTGGGACCAATATTCCGATCTCACCAGCATGCCCGCCGAAGAGAGCGCTGAAATGCTGTGGAATCGAACCGACCTCAAGCCGGCCGACGTAGACGTTGCAGAGCTCTACGATGGATTCAGCTTCCTGACCCTGGCGTGGCTAGAAGCCTTTGGCTTCTGTGCCAAGGGAGAGTCCGGACCCTTTGTTGAAGGGGGACACCGCATCGGGTTGGACGGAGAGCTTCCGCTCAACACACAGGGTGGACAACTCTCCGGCGGACGACTCCATGGGATGGGATACCTGCACGAAGCGTGCACCCAGCTGTGGGGAGAAGGCGGAGCACGCCAAGTCCCCGGCCAACCGCAAGTCGCCGCGGTGGGCGTCGGGGGGGGGCCCGTGTCCGGGTGCATGCTGATTGTGCGCGAGTAAATTGACAGCGAAAGCGCTGATCAGCTCTCGATCAAAATCGCTCGCTCCGGACACATGGTCTCAGCTCGCCGCACGTTGTCGTACTCCGATTCGGGCACGTCTTCATGGGCCACCGAAGCAAACCCCTGTTCATCGGCCTTGAAGACCGCGGGGCAGAAAATGACGCACTGCCCGTGACCCTGACACAACTCCGCATCGAGCTTCACTTTCATATCGATTCCCTTTGGCCCTCTGCCGCTCAGCCCTTCACCAACGGCAGAGAGGACAGCCCCTTCATGCCACCAAATCCGATCGCCGGCTGGCTCGGGTTCAACCCATAGTCGGGCAGTCGGCGATGAAAAACCTGCAGCGCAATTTTCAGCTCCTTACGAGCGAGGTGGATTCCGAGACAACGATGTGGGCCCATCCCGAAACCGAGGTGCCGGTTCGGAACTCTGTCGTATCGAATGACGTTGGGGTCTTCGAACGCATTCACGTCGCGATTCGCCGCTTGGCTGGGCATCAGCACTGTGTCTTCCTGATGAAACAACGCGCCCTTAAAGGTCAGCTCGCGAGTAATCCGGCGGGGTAGAAGAACGATCGAATGGAACCGAACGAGCTCTTCAATCGCCATGCCGACCCGCTGCGGGTCGTCCATCAGCTCGATGAACTCATGCCGCTTCTCAGCATCTTGAGCAAAACCCTGAATCATCAACCCCAAAGCCGAGGCCACTGTATCGAGGCCCGCCAGAAAGAGAAGGAACATCGTGTCTTCTAACTCTTCCTGAGTGAGCGGTCGTTCGCCCTGATATTGCGCACTCAACAGCGTGGTGATCAGATCATCCTGGGGTTCTTTACGACGGCGATCCAGAAGCTCCGTAAAGTACGCATAGATCTCCTGACCCACAGTTCCCCGCACGGCCATGTACCCGTCACCGGAGAGTCTGCCCTGATCATCCACTTCTTGGCCCAGGCTTCGCCCCTTTTCAGTCGCGAGCTTGTGCCCCCGTGGATGGCCATCATCCGCATGCATGAACATGTTTTTCCAGTCCATGATCTTCTCGTAATCCTCCTTAGGAAAACCCATGAGATTACAGAAAGTGACGGTGGGAAAAGGATCTGCAAAGTCTTCTACAAAATCGAAAGAGTCCTTCTGCAACATCTCGTCAACGAGTTGATCTGCGTACCTCTCCATTTGAGGCTCAAGCTTCGACATGGCCTCTGCGGTGAAGAGCGGGTTCAAAATTCGGCGATAACCCGTATGCATCGGGGGATCGATCGCCTGAGGAATCCAAGGTCGAACGGGGTAGCCGCTGGCCTCACTTGAGAAGTCGGCCGGGTTGCGAAGAATATCGAGAGAATCCTCGTATCGCGTGACCACCCAACCTTTCCCGTCCTCGCTCCCCGGCGCCAAAGGCGGAAACGATTCACTTCGCGCAACCGGCATGTGTTTTCGAAGGAGATCGTAGGTCTCAAATTCATGCTCAAGAAAATCGCCCGGGTAAGGGTTGAAGTCTCGCGCAGCAGAAACAGCTCGATTGAACTCGTCCTCTTCGTCACTCATTTTTTGGCCTCCTAGCCTGTCCGTACTGCCAATGCCTTGCCCACCCTGAGTCAATTCTTCTGGTGGTCTTTTATTCGCCTGAATCTCGAGGGTCGGGAGACGTCCCTACCAACCCGCTAGATCCGCGGCGCGCAAACGATGGACCCTCGGTGTGCCCAAGAAGGTCCGGCCAAAAATCGCTCTCTTGAGCCAGAAATGAACTTCGCATTCCCACGTGTACCCGATCCCTCCGTGGGCTTCGACGGTTCCCCGTGCCACACGAGTGAATCGGTCGGTCACATGGCTCTTGGCGTGCGCCGCAGCGCGGGCCGATTCCTCGGGAATGTGATCCCACGCGTAGGCCGAGTACCAAGCCAAGGCTCGACAGGGCTCGATATCGAGGGCCAAGTTGGCCAGCTGATGTTTGAGGGCCTGGAACTGACCGATCTTACGACCAAACTGCTCGCGCGTGCCCGCGTAGTCCACCGCAAGTTCAAGGCAGCGTTGCCCGCCTCCGTACGCATCGGCCGCCAACAGGACCAGCGCCGCATCGCGCACCCGACCCGACACACCCGATCCACCGGGCAGCGGATCGCAAATCGCATCATCGAAAGTCACCAAAGCGGTTTTCTGGGTTCGGTCGAGACCGCTTGAGGGATCGAAATGGACCCCGTCAGACGAGGCCTCAACCAGAGCCAGTTCACCCTGATCTAGGCCAACGAGGATGACATCCGCCGAATCCGCAGCAAGGACATTTTCCTTCTGACCCGAGATGCGCCCGTCGCGTGGAGAGAGCTTCCACTGCTCGGGTTGCCATAAGGCACCGGGCTCAGCAAAAGCCAAAGTGGCCACCCGCTCGCCGGTCGCCAATTGGGGCAACCACTTTTCTTTCTGCTCATCACTCCCAGCGAGGGAGAGGGCCAAAGCAGCGATGGTGTGGGCGAGAAAGGGGCCGGGTGCCGCCGCGTAACCGATTCGCTCGGCCACGCAGGCCAGGTCGAGCAACTCAAGGCCGGCACCCCCGTAGGCTTCCGGAAGCTGGACGCCGAGAATGCCGAGTTCTCCTAAACCCTTCCAAATAACCGGATCAATGCTCTGATCAGAGTCATAAAACTCACGCAGGCGAGACAGGGGGCTCTCCGTCTTCAAGTAATCATCAACGGTCTGCTGGAGCAGCCGCTGTTCATCACTGAGATCAAAGTTCATGCAGTGGATTCCTCGCGTGGAAGACCGAGTCCCCTTTCCGCAATAATATTTCGCTGGATATTCGAAGTGCCCCCCGCAATCGAATTACCGAGAGAGCCCATGAACTGATTCATCCACCGCTCGTCTCCACGCTGATCCGGTGCAGCCGCGAAGGGCTCCTTGAGGCTGGCATCCCCGATCAACTCAAGCGCAACCGCCGCAACCTCATGACCGATATCCGTCGCCAGCAGCTTGTTGAGCAGCGTGACGATTCCAGGATCTTTGCCTTGGAGGCCGCAGGTCATTTGGTGATACGCGGTGTACTTTTGAGCCCAAACCCATGCTTCAAGAGCCGCAATACGCTCGCGAATCGACGGGTCTTCCAAGGCCGGACGTCCGTCGAGGGTGGCCTTTCCGACGAGACGCATCAGACTCTCAAAAATAGCCTGCGATCCACCCCCGATGGCGTTGCGTTCATGTTTCAAGGTGGTTTTCGAAACCTTCCATCCCTCACCACGCTCGCCCACGATCCAGTCCGCAGGCGTTCGGGCGTCGTTCAAAAAAACTTCGTTGAAGTGGGACTGCCCTGTGATCATTTTGAGCGGTTTAATCTCGATACCGGGCTGGTCGAGCGGAACGAGCAGATACGAAATGCCCGCATGCTTGGATGCCTCGGGTTCCGTCCGGACTAAAGTAAACATGAATTGACAGTGCTGAGCCTGACTGGTCCAAATCTTCTGACCATCGATGACCCACTCGTCGCCTTCAAGTCGCCCCTGGGTTCTCAGAGAGGCCAAGTCACTGCCCGAACCCGGCTCGCTGTAGCCTTGGGCCCACTGATATTCGCCTAGGATGGTCTTGCGGATAAATTTTTCCTTCTGCCACTCCTCCCCCCGCTCCAAAAGCGTTGGGACAAGCATGGACACCCCGTTCCCCGAGACCTCCATCGGTGCGCGCGCTCGACCAAACTCCTCTCGAATGACCTGCGCCTTCAATGCGTCGGCGGGCTGTTCACCACCGCCATACGCCTTCGGTACCCCTCGGTAGAGGTAGCCCCGGTCCGTCGCGGTCTGCCGAAAATCGGAAGTCGCCTGGGGTGCGTTTCCTTCCCGAGAGCCCTGAAGCCAATGTTCGGCAAGAAAATCTCGGACCTCGAGACGGAAGGCCTCGTATTCTTTTCCATATGCTAAATCCAACCGGTGACTCCGTTACCTGGGTTGCTCACTACTCGAAGAGATCAATCTTTCTTCGTTCGCCCATCACCGCCCCCATACGGGCAGCGACACTGTTGACATGTTCTCGCCAGTGACTCATGGCCTTATCCGCCTCACCCGCCTCGATGAAGTCCACCAACTTCTTATGGGAACGGACCGCTAAATCGGTCCGGGTAGCCGCGATGGCTTCGGGGGTCAGAGCGCGAGCGGCGTGCGTTTCGATGATGTCTCGCAGCATGCCCACGATTAAGGCCAGGGTCTGGTTGCCGGCCAATTCCATGATGAGTTCATGAAACCGGGTACTGAGTTGCGCGAACTCGGGTCCGTCAGCGAGGGCGGCCGATTCGAGCGTGATGTGGTTTCTCAAGACGCTGATCGCGCTCTCCGCGCGCTCTTCCGCGAGTCGACGAGCCGCTTGCGGCTCGAGAAGTACTCGAGCCGCCTGCACGTCTTCAAGGGTCGCACCCGAATGTTGAAGGAATAGCCCCGCGTAGCGTGCGGCAACCCGAATGTCTGGAGCGAGCACGCGCGCTCCACCCCGCGAACCCCGGGTGACCGCAATCAACGACTCGGATTCCAAGATCCGAATCGTTTCCCGGAGTGTCGGCCGAGACACACCGAACTGCTCCATCAACTCCGCCTCGGATCGGAGCAAATCCCCCTCGCGCAGGGTTCCACGAATGATCTGTTGGCGAAGTCGGCCCGCCACAATCTCGGCGGTTTTGGGCACACGGATCGCCTTGTCAGACCTAATCCGCACGAAACCATTGCTCCCCGAAGGGGTACGCGGCATTCCCAGTTGTCTCCCAGCGCCCAAATGAAGGCCGACGAAGCTGTCTTTCTTTGAGTATAATCATACAACATCGTTAGATAAATGGGGCCGGTTTCCTCCGCTGAGAATCACCCGGACCCCAACAAACCAATGGTTTCGAGGAGACTGGTCCGATGGGACTCGCGTCCCGTATTCAGAGTGTCCTCAAGATCGACCCCGACCGGATCGCGGTGGAGTTTGAGGCCCGGTCGCTCACTTGGGGCGACCTCGGCCGCCTCATTGAGCAAATCGATAGCCAGCTGAGCGACGCGGGAGTCGGGCCCGGACAGCCCGTCGGTTTGCTGCTCCGCAACCGTCCAGAAATGGTCGGCGCTGTGCTCTGCATGCTGTCCACCCGACGCTGCATTGTCTCCCTGAACCCCCAGCAAGGCGGAACCAAACTTCATCGCGATATCGTCGAGGTCAGGGTGCCCGCGCTGATCGCCGTGGAGGACGACTGGTCGAATCCCGATCTTCAAAAGGCGGCTCAGAAAACGGGGAGCTTCGGCCTACAGCTAAAAACCTCGGGTGATGGAGCGGTGCAGCGCGTCCCCGGGCTTGAGCAGGTCAGCGATGAACCCCACCGTACGGTCAACCCGGATATCGCGATCGAAATGCTGAGCAGTGGTACCACGGGAAGACCCAAGAGAATCCCGCTGAGCTTCGAGGCACTCGAGGAATCCATTGTCGGCGCAGACCACTACGAATCCAACCGTAGCGAAACTCCATCACTTCAAAACAGCTTCGCCTTGGTGAGCACACCGCTTGTCCATATCGGCGGGATGTTTCATATGACCAAGTCAGCTGTCGACGGGCGACCCATTTGTTTGCTGGATCGGTTCCGTCTCGACGCCTGGCGCGCAGCGGTCAAAAAGCACCGCCCCAAGGTCACGGGACTCGTTCCCGCCAGCATGAAGATGGTCCTCGATGCGGAACTCCCCCCGGAAGAGCTCTCGTCACTCCGTGCCGTGACCTCGGGGACAGCGCCTTTGAATCCTGAAATTCAAGAGCGATTCGAAAGCCGGTTCGGGATACCCGTCCTGATCACCTACGGCGCCACGGAGTTTGCCGGGGCGGTCGCGGGATGGACGCTTCGCGATCATCGTGAATTTGGAAGCGCCAAGCGCGGTTCGGTGGGCCGCGCCCACCCCGGCTGCGAATTGCGGATCGTCGACCCGGAAAGCGGGGAAGTCCTCTCCGAAAATCAATCGGGGTTGCTTGAAGTCCGCTCGGCCCAGGCCCCTTCGCGGGGATGGATTCGAACCACCGACGAGGCACACCTCGACGAGGATGCTTTCCTATGGATCGAAGGCCGAGCCGATGGCGCCATCAATCGCGGCGGGTTCAAAATTGATCCGACTAGCGTCGCGGAGGCCCTTGAGCGACATCCCAGCGTTCGCGAAGCCGCGGTGATTGGGCTCGATGATGATCGACTCGGACAAATCCCGGCTGCGCTCATCGAGCTCAAAGAAGGGGCTGGGCCCATCGAAGAGAGCGAGATTCTCGATTTTGCTCGAGAAAATTTAACCCGGTACTACGTTCCTGTACATTTGAAGATCGTCGACGCCATTCCGCGTACGCCCTCCCTCAAGCCCAGTCAGCCCGACATCAGGGAACTCTTTGCGCAGGAGCTGTCCAAGTGAAGAACCCGCTGCTCCACAATCAAGTCGCCCTAGTGACTGGCTCGACGCGGGGCCTCGGCCGCTCGATCGCCGAACGATTTGCCCGAGAAGGCGCCCAAGTCGTTATCAATAGTCGCACGCAAGAGGATGCCGAAGCCGTGGCCCAAGCGATTGGGCCCCCAGCCATCGGGATGGCCGCCGACGTGTCAAAGCCAGAAGAGGCCAACCGATTGGTCGAGCAGATTCAACGCGAGACAGGCCGACTCGATATCTTGGTCAACAATGCGGGAATTGCGTTGGACAATTTTGTGACGGGTATCAGCGACGAGCGATGGGATCAGGTGATCGCCACCAACCTTTCTGGACCCCTTTATTTGATCCGGGCAACCGTTCCCCACATGAAACAGCAAGGCGGTGGCACCATCCTCAACCTTCTGTCTTGGTCAGGACTGCGGGGGAATGTCGGGCAGGCGACCTATTCGGCGTCCAAGGCCGGGCTGCACGGCCTCACACTCTCGCTTGCGAAAGAGCTCGGAAAATTCGGCATCCGGGTCAATGGCTTGGCGCCGGCCGTGCCGACTGATATGGCCGATCAAATGAGTGACGAGCTCAAGAAAAAGACTCGCGGTCGTCGACCGATCAAAATTGACGGCACAGTCGACGACGTCGCCGAGGGCGCGCTTTTCCTCGCCTCGGAGCGCTCACGATTCACGACGGGTCAGATCTTGCACGTCGATGGCGGCTTGCATCTCAATTGAAGGCCGTGCGCCCCCCCGAGGAGCGGATTTTGAATGGCTGAAAGCGAGCTCCCGAATGACTTAAACCTGTGGATCGAGGAGACCGCGGACGGTCGCCTGATTCAAGCCACCCGGCGACCCGGCGGAGCCCGCCGAGAGGCTTGGTATGTCGACATCGAGAAAAAAAACGGTGAGGTGGAAGAACTCTTCCTTCGACTCGATCGGAGCCTGCGTTCCGAGACGGGTGATCCCTATTCCTCTCTCCGCGAAACCGAGGTCTACCTCGCCCTTCAGAACACCTCGGTGCCTGTCCCCGCAATTCACGGAGTCCTGAAATCGCCGCAAGCCGTTCTGTCCGATCGGATCGACGGTGATACGTGGTTTTCTCAAATTCAGGACCCGGATGAGCAGCTCTCCGTGGCCCAGGACTTTATGCACCACCTTGCGGCACTGCACCGGATTGATCCGCACAGCCTCGATATTCCAGCCCTGGGGTCAGTGCCCACCGCACGAGAGAGCGCCTTAAGGGAAATCGATGCCTGGGAAAATCTCTACCAAGCGGCTCAGGCTGGGCCCCACCCCCTGATCGAATTCTCGCTTCGATGGGCACGCCAAAACATCCCCGACTACGAAGGCCCCGTCGTCTTGGTCCAAGGCGATACCGGTCCCGGCAACTTTCTCTATGCCGAGGGCAAGGTCACGACCATTGTCGACTGGGAGCTCGCCCATTGGAGCGATCCCATGGACGACATCGCCTGGCTTTCCTTGCGAGCGGTCCAGGAGCCCTTCACACACCTCCCCGATCGCCTGCGGGAGTATGAACAACTCTCAGGGCACCCTCTTGATGAGAAACGAATCCGCTTTTACCAAATCATGGCCGAGTTGCGCATCGCGATCATGGGTCATCAAGAAATGAAGCATCGCTCGTCGGATCGAGAGGTCGGAAACGGACTCATTTTTGGAGCGCTTCACGAAAGACTCTTGGTTGAATGTCTGGCCAAATCCATCGACCTCAAGCTGGACCCACCCAAGCCGCCCTTGCCCCTCGAAACAGACCGAAGCTGGCTTTACGACGCCGCCCTCGACCAAATTCGATCCGTGATCGTTCCCAAGAGCGAAGACCCTTTCGTCATCCTCAGAGCGAAGGGAATCGCTCGGATCCTTAAACACCTCCGAGATGCCGACTCGATGGGCCAAGAGTTTGAAGCACAGGAAAAAGCCGATCTCGAAACGCTGATCGGCGAGCACTTCGAGGACGCCGCTCAAGGTCAGTCTGTGCTGGTCGATCGGATGCGCGATGGATCTCTCCCGGCGCAGGCACTGATTCACTTCTTCTATCGGAAAGCGATGCGCCGAACGGAATTGGTCCGATCAGCCAGCGGCGCCCTCGCCGAACGCCACTACCCCGCCCTCTTTTAAGTGGCTCAAGCCTGGGGGTTCTTTCACACCGAACGGACCGACCCCCGCTAGCCGATTTCGCCGCGATGCTCGGCCAGCGCCTGGGCTGCCTCCAAGACCCCTTCGAGGGCACCTGTCTGGGCGAGATCCGGATCCCCTCCGCCGAAACTGACGGCGGCCTCAATGCATCCGGCCTCCCGATAACGGGACAAGAGATCGATCAACTCCGCGGTGGTTTGGCCAAGGCCGTGGGCAAGACGAATCGTGCGGGGAATCTCGCGTCCCGCCACATCATCGACCGCCGCGCCGGATTCCTGAACCTCTTCAGGCGTCAGGCCCGTTGGGTGCCAAACGTCGGCGTACTGGGCGACTCGTCGCATTGGGGCCCCTTGACCCGTTCGCGATCCAATCCAAAGCGGGACCCTCGGCTGCTGAATCGGAACCGGATCAAATTGGATCCTGCGAAACTGAAAGTGCTTGCCCTCAAAATCGAATTCACCGCCCTGCCAACACCGAAGCATCACGTCGAGACTTTCGTTTGTCACGGAACCCCGCGCGTCAAACAAATCAACTCGCCCCAGCGCTTGATACTCTCGGCGCGCCCAACCGGTGCCCACGCCCAGATTGACGCGCCCCCCGGAAAGCTGGTCGAGGGTGGCCACCATTTTCGCCGTCAACACCGGGTCCCGGTAGGGCACCACTAGGACCCCCATGCCAAGCCGAATCCGGGAGGTCATTGCGGCCATCCAGGCCAGAGCCATCATGGGCTCCATCCATGTTGCCCCATAAACCGGCTGGAAAGAACGGACACCCACCACGTGATCCGTGACCCAAATCGAGTCGTATCCCCACTCCTCCGCCAACACGGGCATCCGCCGGACCGCCTCCGTCGCGGGCGCACCGTAATTATTGACGACGAGACCTAATCGCATCCCACCCTCCCTTTGAGCACACGCAAGCGTCCACAATTCGGTTCAACGAATTGTGGACTCGAATCATTCTGATTCGTCGATCTAGTCAATTGAAGCCAAAAGCCTCTCAGCGTTGCAGTTGCCCGATGATGTCCTCGGAAGTCACGACCTTACCCGGCGCATAGCCGCGGGGAGCGGCCCCTTTCAAGGAAACCGGCTCAACGTCGACCCCTTCGCCCAGCTTGCGAAGTGCTCCAACTGTGCACTTTTCACGCCCGCCAAATCGATCAACCCCGTCGAATCGGTAGTGGCGAATCGCGTTCCCATAACAGATTTGATCGATCTCTGCGTCCGGAATGCCACCCGGCACGCTCTCGAGGCTCCGCCAAAGCCCCTCAGGCATAGTGGGCCAAAGGCAATCAGAGTGCGGGTAGTCCACCTCCAAGCAAATGTTGTCGATGCCGACCAAGTGACGATTTGCGAGCCCCACGTCATCCTCGATGAAACACGTGATCACATGCTCACGAAAAATCTCACTCGGCTTCTTGGACCCATAACTCTTGTTCGTCCAGGCCCCGTGGTGACGATTGGTGAAGTCGGCGCGCTCAAGCAAGTAGGGAACCCATCCAATCCCCCCTTCCGAAAGGGCCATTTTTAAATCGGGATAGCGCTGAAAGGCCTCCAGCGTGATCCAGTCCGCAGCCGAGTTGGCGATCGAAATCGGCATCCCGGTGATCCACGCCTCGATGGGGGAAGCCATCGAGGGATAGGGAGGTTGATACCCCGTACCGATATGGCAATTGATCACAACACGTAGATCGTTACAAATTTTCCACAGGGGCTCCCACGACTCATCGTGAAGGCTCGGAAGGCCGACCGCCGCCGGGTTGTCGGGAAACGTGATGGCATGACAACCTTTGGCCTCAACGCGCTTCACTTCTTCTACGGCGAGGTCGACATCCCACTGCGGGATATTCGCCAAGGGAATGAATCGCGTGGGATGCGCTGCGCACCACTCATCGATATGCCAATCGTTGTAGGCCTGCAAGACACGGTGTGCATTCTTCGGATCCGAAGCCGCGCGATCGGTGAAGAGCTTGCCCGCAAATTTCACGAAGGTGCCAAAACAGAGAGAAGCAAAAACGCCATTGACGTTCATGTCGTCCACCCGAGCATCGACGTCGTACGTCGCCTTTCGAACTTGGTCGAAACGCATGGGCTCCATTCCCCATTCGTTTTTCGGACGCCCCACAACAGCATTCAGACCGATATTGATTGATTTTGTATCGCCCCAAACCCAAATCTCGGCGCCTTCGTCTGTTTCGACGACTCGAGGCTGCTCGACTGATTCGGGCAGATGACCTTTGAACATGTCAGGCGGCTCAACCACATGGTCGTCGACGCTCACGATCACGATGTCTTCCATCTTCATTGATTCGATTACTCCTCAGCCTTCTATTCTGCTTTTTTTAACGATGTTTGGGTAAACCCAACACGCGTTCACCCACAATGTTCCGCTGGATCTCCGTCGTCCCGCCACCGATCGACGATGCAAAGGATCGCAAATACGTGTTCGGCCAATCCTCCGAGGACGTACCCATCACCAGGCCGTCGGCTCCCAAGATCTCCATCGCCAAGCGCCGCAGACGCTGTTCAAGCTCGCTCAGGTAAATCTTAAGAATCGAGCCCTCCGGGCCAGGCACCGGGCTGCGTTGCGCACGCGAAACCGATGCCAGCGTCATCGCACGCATCGCAGCCACTTCCGCTCGCAATCTCGCGAGCCGCAAGCCAATCTCGGCATCCTGCAGGGCCGTCCCCTGACCCCCGAAAACCGGCTTGCCTCGAGCGAGGTCGACGAGTTTTTCGACGTTGCGGGCCATGGCGATCTGCCTCGCCATAAAGGCGGTCCCTCGTTCAAACCCCAGGGTCGACATGGCCACATCCCAGCCGTTATTCAATCCCCCGACTACGTTGCTCAGCGGGATGCGGACCTCTCGATAAAAGACTTCGCAAAACTCAGCCCCGCCATCCAAGGTCTTGATCGGCCGAATTTCAATCCCCGGCTGATCCATCTCACCAATGACCCAAGTGATACCGCCGTGTTTCGAAGCGTCTGGGTCGGTCCTCACAAGCAGCTCTTGGTAATCCGCCACATCCGCAAAGCTGGTCCAAATCTTCTGCCCCGTCACCACGAGGTCATCGCCATCGATTTCTGCGCGGGTTTGCAAACCCGCCAGATCTGAGCCGGCCTGTGGCTCCGAAAAGCCTTGGCACCACACCACATCCCCACAGAGTATTTTTGGAAGATGGCGTTTTTTTTGCTCGTCATCCGCGCGCGCAATCAATGTGGGCCCTGCGTGATTAACGCCGACAAAACATGATCCGATGTACGGCCCGTCCGCCCGGGCGTACTCTTCGTGCCAAATCATCTGCTGAATCAGCGTGAGGCCTCGCCCACCATATTCCGTAGGCCAAGAAACCCCCGCCCAACCCCCATCATATTGAGCCTTCTGCCACGCCAAATCCCAGGGGCGGGCTTCCGCTTCAGTCTCGGGTCGTCGCTCACTCGGCACATTCTCTCGTAGCCAAGTTCTGACTTCGTCGCGGAATTGCTCTTCTTCGACTGTCGTCTCAAGATTCATCCCAACGCCTCAGCGAGCGGCTCAAGTTCGAGTATGCGCTGTAGATGGAATCGGGAGGGACCCGCAACGGCATTGAGCACGTTCGCACGCTTGACAAGCAGGTGTGCATCGTACTCTGTCGTAAACCCGTAGCCGCCGTGCACCTGAACATTGGCCGATGCATTCTCCAGAGCGGCCTCACCAGCGAGGTGTTTGGCGGCGGAAATCTGAAAGCCGGCATCCGCATGCCCAGCCCGCAGCGCCAGAGCCGAATAGGCGACTTGGCTCCAGGCCGCTTCGCTGCGAACCGCCATATTGGCACACGGGTGTTTGATGGCTTGATAGACACCGATGGGCCGCCCAAACTGCTTTCGTTCTTGGGCGTAGGTCGCCGATTGATCCCGCGCCGCTTCACCCACGCCGCTCAACAGGGCGGCGACCAAAAGAGCGCCAACCTGAAAGAGGCCCGGTCCCGAATCAACTCGGACACACGGAAGCGAGTCCTCTAGGACCGCTCGCCCCAGATCGGTAAATTCATCTACGCACGGATGCGGCGCATAGGGGAGAGGCTTTGCGTCGAAGAGAAATCCGCCGTCCTGGTCGACCACCACCCAAAAATCGACCCCGTCCCCATCGTAGATCTGAATCTCACCCGAAACCCCTGAGCGACGAACCCACGAAGAAAGGGGCTCGGCCCATCCCGCCCGAGCTCGACCTTGGATCAGAGCCTCGAGCCGGTCCTCATCACCCGCCTCGGCTGCGACCCGAGCGGCAACAACGGTCGCCAAAACTTGCAACGGACCGACGCGACGACCCAGCTCCCGCAACAGCAAGATTTCTTCAACGAGGGACAAACCAACGCCCCCGCTCGACTCGGGAATCGCCAACCCGAACCAACCGAGCTCGGCCATCTGGCGCCAGAGCCCGTCGTCTGGGCGAGAAGCTTGAGTGTCCCCTGTGCGCAGGCGCTCAATCGGCAGGACATCGTCCAAAAAGGAGGCTGTCGTATCGACGATCTCTTGCTGCGCTGAGTCGGGCAGAAGGTCCATCCAGGCGTCCTTAACTCGGCCGCTTCGGGATGGTGTCCCGAACGGCCGTGAATTCAGGCATCACCACATTTCGGCGTAACCAATTCGCACCATCGAGGACAAGCCAATGTCCACTGAGATAAGCCGCGAAGGGGGAACACAAGTAAGTCGTGGCCCATCCCAACTCTCGGAGCCGCCCAACACGACCGGCAGGAATCCGGCTCGCCTTCCCTTCTTCACGGGTATCTTTTCGAACGGCTTTGAGCGCGGCCGGGTGGTCCCCATGCGGGAAGACGCCTGGAACGAGACCATTGACTCGAATTCCGTCCGGCGCCCACTCCACCGCGAGGGACATCGTTAAATTCCAGACACCCGCTTTGGCCGCCGCGGAGTGAGCATGACCGGGACCGCCGGTCCACGAGTAGGTCGCTCCAATATTCACAATGGAACCCGGCTCTCCGAGGGCGAGGCGTCTCCTCGCAAACTCCGTCGAGGCAAAAAATGTTCCGTCTAGAACGATTTGGTTGACGGAACGCCAAGCCCCCGGCGACATCGACTCGGCAGGCACAGGAAAATTTCCCGCCGCATTGTTGATCAGGTGGTCGACCGGACCGAGCGTATCTTCCACCTGGTCGAAAGCGCTGGCCACCGCATCGGGGTCTCTCACGTCAACCGCAACCCCAACCGCCTGACCGCCCACCGCTTCCACCGCGGCCACACCGCGATCGCGATGCTCCGGGTTTCGACTCGCAATCGCGACCTTTGCGCCAACACGGGCAAATTCTTCGCAAATGGCTCGCCCAATCCCCGTCCCGCCCCCCGTGACCACGACCACCTCGTTCGCGAAGGTGTCCTCGGGCAGCATTCGGGCGCCTTTTTCCGGAGGCTCGGGCAACGGCATGCTTACTTTCCCTTGTAGCGCGGCGAACGTTTTTCTCGAAGCGCTGAGCGGGCCTCTTGATAGTCCTCGGTTTTAAAGAGCGCCGACTGGGCCAAGAGCTCTTCCCGAATTCCACGCCGCACGCTCTCTCCGTGGAATTGATCGATCAATTGCTTCGCCATGGCGATTGCAAGCGGAGGCCCCGAGGCCAGCTGTTTGGCGATTCGCAAGGCCTCTTCATCCAACGCCTCCGGGGCCACCACCCAATCGACGATGCCCCACTGAAGGGCTTGCTCCGCCTCGACGGCTTGCCCACTCATGACGAGGTATTTGGTTTTCGAGGGACCGATCAATGCGGTGAGAAATTGAGTCCCCCCCGTGTCGGGCAGAATTCCGTAACGAATTTCAGGCAGGCGGAGCCGGACATCATCGGCCGCGACCCGCATGTCTGCGGCCAACGCCATCTCAAGACCGCCTCCGATCACATGACCCCGCATCGCCGCCACAATCGGCTTCGGAGCGTCGAGCATGGACAAACGGCCGTCTTGGGCCCGGCGGACAAACGCAAAATCGCTCTCGTCACCGGCCCGGTGACCCAACACCGTTGTATCTCGACCCGAGCAAAAAGAACGCCCTTCGCCCCGGAGGAGAACACAGCGGACCTCCGGTGTGTCAAACGCCCACTCGAAGGCTTGGCGTAACTCGGCGCTCATTTCGTCATTGAGCGCATTGTGTTTGTCGGGGCGATTGAGGGAAACAATGCCGACCCCTTCTTCGAGTCGCTGCTCTACCGTCGGTTTCGCCATATGATTCCTTCGCACGGCCATGCTGGGCCGAATTTTGAATCTAGCCCCCCAGGCGACAAATAGTCAAATCAGTTATACAATAAAACCCCCGAGGGAATCAACGAGGTTTGGAGAAGCAGCCGATGGACTACGAAACAATCCTCTACGAGGTCTCCGAAGATCGAGTCGCCACGATTACGATCAACCGACCCCAGGCACTCAACTCGTTCAACCAAAAGATGATGGACGAGTTCAAGGACGCTTGGCACCAGATTGGCTACGACGACTCGGTGAACGCCGTGGTCTTGCGGGCGGCGGCAGGCCGCGCCTTCTGCACCGGAGTCGACGTCAAAGAAGGCTACGACTACTCAAGCCAAACGATTCCGTGGATTCGGCGAGACCCCAGCGAATGGCTCGGTCCGAAGCAAAACCGACTTTGGAAACCGGTCATCTGCGCCATTCATGGCATGGCGGCCGGCGGTGCTTTCTACTGGATCAACGAATGTGATGTGGTCATCTGCTCGGAGGATGCCCAATTCTTTGATCCGCATGTGAGCTTCGGCATGACGGCCGCGTGCGAACCCATTGGACTGTCTCGGCGCATTCCTCTGGGCGAGGTCATGCGAATCACTTTGATGGGTAACGACGAGCGCGTGGGCGCAGACACCGCCCTACGGATCGGACTGGTGAGCGAAGTCGTCGCAAATGATGAACTTTGGAATCGCGCTCATGAACTGGCCGCGATCATCGCAGCCAAACCAACAGCGGCCACTCAGGGGAGCGTTCGAGCCATCTGGGAATCCCTCGACATGGGGCTGCGTGCAGCCCAAAACTGGGCGATGCCTTATACACAGCTCGGAAATCCCGCCGGGGCCATCGATCGAACCAAAATACCCAAAGTGAAACCGAGCATTCGGTAAGGAGAAAGCGTTTGGACCTCGGAGTGCGGGATCGGGGTTACGTGATTTTCGGAGGGAGCCGCGGAATGGGCCGCGCGGCCGCCGAGGTCTTGGCTGCGGAGGGCGCTCGGCTCGCCATCGTGGGTCAGGACTCCCATCGCGCGCAGGCGGCTGCCGATGAAATCTCGAACAACTATGGCAACTCAACCATTGGCCTCGCCGTCGAATCCGAGACGTCCTTTGCGGCCATCGAGTCGCTTCTGGGCAAAGCCACCGAAGCGATCGGACCTCTCCGAGGATTGGCCGCGGTGGCCGGACCGATGGGGCCCACCGGCGACCTCCTCGACCTCGACGACGAAGCGTGGGAGGCTCACTTTCAAACGCAGCTCATGCTGACCGTTCGAAGTTGCCGTGCCGTCCTCCCGCACCTGATCGCCGAGGGCGGCGGTCAAATCGTGACGCTCGCGGCGTACTCGGTGCGGGCCCCGAAGGCCAACTTGGCCCCGTATGCCGCCATGAAGAGTGCCCTCGTCAATCTCACCAAAAACATCGCCAAGACTTACGGCGACCGCGGCATCCGAGCCAATTGTGTCTGCCCAGGCATGATCGAAACCTATGCCTTGGCTGAAGCGAGAGACCAGGCCGAAAAGCGATTTGCTGGAAGCCAAGGCGACCCGCTCTATTTGGCCGCGGAGCAAGACTGGGGGATGAAGATGGCACTTCGTCGAGTGGGGCAGCCTAATGAAGTCGGAGAACTCATCGCCTTTCTGCTCTCGGAGCGAGCCGGCTATATGACCGGGGCAACACTCAACATCGACGGCGGGACGGACTTCTAAAATTGAAGTCGGGGGTCAGCCCTTCACTCCGAGCGAGAGGCTAAGACCTTTCGGGCAGCCTCATCGAATCGGCGAGTCGGACGAAGCATCTCACGCACCTGTTTCGCGTACCCCAGAGACTCCTCTTTTGAAAGATCCATCGTCCGAGAAAGATGAGCCTGTGTGACCCGAACGCCCTCGGGATCCATCTCGGCGATCTGCTGGGCCATTTCCATCGCCCTTTCCCAGAGTTCTGCAGAAGCTTCAACGCGATTCGCGAGACCGATTCGAACCGCTTCGGCCCCGTCGATCACTGCGCCGGTCAGAATCAATTCGCGGGCCTTCGCGAGACCCACCAGCCGAGGCAATCGCGTACTCGCGCCCCAGCCCCCCAATCCCGATCCCAGTTTCTTGAGGTGCCAATCACTGATCTCGGCGGTTTCACCCACGATTCGAAGATGACACGCCATCGCCACCTCAAGGGCTCCGGTGGTACAAATCCCATCAATCACAGCGATCGACGGTTTCCAACACTGATCGATCAAGTTCGTGAGAACGCCGCCTGGATTGCCCGGCGGCAACTTCCCCGAAGCGGCCTCCTTTAAATCGTCGCCCGCACTAAAGCACGGCCGGCCATCGGGCCGGGGCGAGCCGGCAATCAGATAGGTGCGAATCGACTCATCGCGACGAATCCGCTTGATGGCGTCTGTCAACTCGTTCAGGAGTTGAGTGTTCATCGCATTCAAGCGCTCCGGTCGATTCAGTCGCAAAATGGCGACGGCGCCCTCTTGCTCGATATCCAGGACATGCTCGCTCATACTGACCCCTCACCTTGACGACGCAAATCGTAGAAGTGCGCCATGGACCAAACATCCTGATCCTCGCCCCACCCCTCTTGGCCATCGATTTCCCATCGCAGAAAGGTGTTGATACAAAGGCTGTTGCTCGGGAGAAAAAGGCAGCTGCGGGCACGTCCCAAAGCATGCAGCGCCCTCCCGTCCGTGTCCTCAGCCTCGATCTCGATGGTTGAAACGCCTCCATGCGCTGGGTCTCGTGTCACCCGACGACGGGCCGATTGGAGCCGTCTCAAAACGCCATCACGAAAAAGAAAACCCGAGGTCAATGTCTCTTCCTCGGACAAAGGCGCATCTTTCGGAGGGACACAGAAGGCCAAAAATGCGTCGTTGGGAGTACAAGACCCAAAGGCGTAGCTCAACCGCGTGCTTCGACCGATTCGCTCGGGTCGACGCCCCCAGGATCGATCACGGACCGAAACACAATCGACATCCACCCGCTCGCCATCAACTTCGATCGTCCCTCTCAACCGTCCGGGCTGGTCATAGTGAGTCGAACCGATGAAGGGGGGTGCCCCCTGGACGTGTGGAACCGGCGGCACGAGACCTTCGAATTCTAGGTCGGCGACGAAATCTTTCATGTCGCGAAATTGATAACCCAGTGCGTAACGCATCCCCGGTTCAAGGCAACGCAACGAAAAGCCACTTTTGAATTGGACGTCAGTCAAATCCAAGGGCTCGGGAACGGGGTGATGCGAAAACCATCCGTAGTACGGCTGCTCCCAAGGACCGGTGAAACCAGGTCCGTAGACAAAGGCTCCCCCGGTCACTGTTCCGATGTTCGGTCGCACCTGCGCATACAGCCAGCCCGCCCAGTCGCGTTCCGGGACATGAAAGCTAAACCAGAGCGTTTCGGTCCAATCCGCAGCCGACTCAAAAGAATGCAAACAGTCGTCGGAAGACTGAAAACAAATGGACTCGTCAAACGGGAAATCTATTTCCATCGGCTACCTCCGGGCATTCAGTGATTCGTTCGAACTCCCCTATCCGTCATTCCTGTGGCGGGCGAAGTTTCTCCCGCAGCGCAAACTTCTTCACTTTCCCGGCTGCGGTCCGCGGAAAGTCTTCAACCGCTACGAGATGCTCGGGCGTCTTCTGTTTCGCGACGCCGACCTGCTGAAAGTGGTCTCGAACGCCTTCAAGATCAAGCGACTGTCCTTCGCGAAAAATGATAAAGGCGCAGACGCGTTCGCCGTAGCGCTCGTCCGGCATCGCAACCACAGCCGACTCCTGCACAGCAGGGTGGCGAATCAAGATATCTTCCACTTCCTTTGAAGCGATATTTTCTCCACCGCGAATAATCACATCTTTTTTTCGGTCGGTGATCCTGAGATAACCCGCGTCGTCCAAGACACCGATATCGCCGGTCAAAAACCATCCGCCGGGCAAAAAAGAACGTTCATTGAGGTCCTCGTCCCGATAGCCGACAAAAAGCTCGGGCCCTCGACTCACAATCTCGCCCGCTTGGCCCACAGGCAAGTCATGCCCATCGTCGTCGATGATCCGAATTTCATTGCCGGCCAGCACCGGGCCGTCTGTCGTGGCCCGTTGCTCCACCGAGTCGCTCGCCGAGCCAGAGCTGATGGTCGGATGTTCGCTGGAGCCGTAGGCGCGATAGGTCGGGAGGCCCACCGCTTCGGCGCGCTCAATCAAGGCCGGCGGGACGCTGGCAGCTCCGCTCATATACCCCTGCAAGGAGCTCAGGTCATATCCCCCAGCTTCGGCCGCATCGAGTAGGGTCGCCAAGTGAAAAGGCGTCCCCGAGGTTCCCGTGACACGATGCTCCTCGACAAGCCGGGCAGCCGCTGAGGCATTCCAAGTGTCCATCAAGACCGTCCGGCCACCGTGAACAAAGAGCCGAATCGTGCTGAGAACGCCCGCAATGTGACCAGCCGGAAAAGCAGAGAGATTCACCGGAGCGTCCACAACATCAAGCGTTCGTCGCGTGCTGCGGACTTCGGCCAACAGCGTGTTGTGCGTATGCTGAACGCCTTTGGGCTCGGCCGTCGTCCCGGACGTGTAAACCAAGAGGCAGACGTCATCCGGATGCAGCGGCGGCGGGGAAAAATCCGGGGCTTCGCGACGAACCAATTCGGCCCAAGACATTGTGTCTGGAGCCGGGTCTCCAACCACGATGACATGCTCAAGCTGAGGCAAGGCGCTTCGATCGAGGCGCTCAAGACGCTCAAGATAATCGATCTGGCGCCAGCGATCCGGACAGATGAAAGCTCGAGCACCCGATTGTCGAAGAATAAAACTCACTTCAGAAGGGCCGTAGATATGAATGATCGGCAAGACGACTACGCCAAGGGCGAGAGCGGCCTGAAACATCAACGTCCCTTCAAGCCAATTGGGCACTTGAATCGCCACCACATCACCGAGCTCAAGTCCGAGGCTCTGAAGACAGCCGGCGAGGGCCACGCTCTTGCGATGCATGTCGCCCAGGGTCGCTACGTCGGGCCGAGTATCGGAATGAAACACCATCTGAACATTCGGACGGGTCACCGCGCCTTCTCGAATGGCATCGCTCAGGGTCAAGCCGTCGTAGAGACCCGCTTCGTAGTAAATTTTTCGACGCTCAATGAGATCCGACTTCCAGCCCACCCAACCGTCTCCCTTATGAATCAAACAATGCACTGACCCAATCAGCTAAAAGGAAGTCCATCGGGTCTTCCAAAACAATGATGAGCCACACGGCCCCTCTACAAGGCCATCAAGAAGAACGCCTTCGGAAAGTTAATGCCGAGTGCGGACGCGAAAAACGTCGAGCACTTGAGATCGGGGGCGCGTGACGGCGTAAACAATCGCATCAGCGACCTCGGCGGCTTTCATTTTAGTTTCGTCCCATCCCTCTTTCAAAAATCCTTGCGACTGCCACACCGCGTAGCCACGCTCGGCTTCTTCCTGCGACCAGTCCAGCCCAAACTCAGTTTCGGTTCGGCCCACGACGATCAAGCTCACCCGAATATCATGCGGGAGTAACTCCCGATTCATGCCTTCACTAAAAGTGGCGAGACCTGCTTTTGAAGCCGCATACAGGGTCAAAAGAGGATACGGATCGAGAACGGCCTCTGACGTTACGTTGATGATGTCGCTCCCACCCGCCCGCTTGAGCAAGGGAATCGCCGCACGGGTACACCAGATGGGCCCCATCAGATTGACGCCGACCTGAAGCAGAACCTCTTCATCGCTGCACTCCTCTAAAGAGCGAATGCGTGCGAGACCCGCATTGTTCACCAGGACATCGATGTGCGAGAAGCGATCACCGATTTGATCGAAGGCTGCGCGGAGGGACCGGGGATCGCTCACATCGGCCACTATGGGGTGAGCCTGCTCCCCGATGGCTTCGGCCGCTTCACGCAGGCGGTCTTCGCGGCGGGCCAACAACACAACCTCGGCCCCACGCTCAGCGAGATGGACTGCGGTGGCCCGGCCGATCCCTCGAGATCCTCCGGTCACGACGGCGACTTTTCCCGCACAGTCCGCCTCCACCCGAGGACTTCCTCCGTTTTCTGATCAGTTATATTATATACCCTCTTGACTCAAAGGAGACCAGCCCGAATGGTGAGCGATCCAGCGTCTTCGGGCATTTCCATTGAAAGCGCCCCCCCGGTCCTGAGGATTCAAATTCAACGACCGGAACGGCGGAACGCGATCCACGGGGCCAGTTTTGATCGACTCGCCGAGGCCTTCGAGGCCGCGATGAGCAACGACGCCCTTCGTGTCATTCAGCTCACCGCCGAGGGAGAGCACTTCTGCGCGGGGGCAGACCTCGAAATCTCCAATGCACCGAGTTCAACGCGGCCTCGAACCGGCCATATGGTGCGAGGCCTTGGACGCGGCGCGCACCGCATGATTCGAGCCATGCACGAATGCCCGGTTCCGATTGTGGCAGGTGTGCGCGGATTCGCGGCGGGGGTCGGCTGCAATCTTGCCTTGGCGGCTGACTTCGTGATCGCCTCGGAGAACGCCCAATTTGTCGAGCCTTTTGTGGAAAGAGGGCTCACGCCCGATAGTGGCTCCTCTTGGATTCTGCCCCGTCTGGTCGGCCTGGCCCGGGCACGCCGGATGCTGTTGCTCGGGGAACCGATCTCAGGAGAAGAGGCGGAGGCCTGGGGCATGATTCACCAAGTCGTCCCCGACGCGCAGATGGATCACGCGGTGGTGCAACTGGTCGCTCGACTGGCCTCGGCGGCGTCCCTTTCAGTCGGTCTCGCCAAATCACTCATCCATCGAGGGCTCTCATCCAGCTTGGCTGAAGCCTTGGAGAACGAAGCCTACTCCGAGGAACTGGCGATCCGCTCCAAAGACTTTAAAGAGGGCCTCAAGGCCTTTCGCGAGAGACGCAAACCGAAGTTTGAAGGCCTATAGAGTCGCTGACCCTCGCGTTTCAGAACTCAGGAGAAATTTGATGGGCGACCGCAAACGGCGGGCTCAGAATCGAGAAGACTGGAGCCCGTGGCTTCAGAAGCTCAACGAAGTCCGCCAGCGCTCTCGTGAAATGGGCGGTCCCGAAAAAGTCGAGCGGCTGATGCATCAGCGGGGCAAGCTCGACGTGCGCCAGCGCATCGAGCACCTCTTTGATCCGGAGACATTCACCGAACTCGGCGGCCTCGTGGGAAACAAGAGCGACGCTCCGGCGGATGGATTCGTGTGCGGAGCCGGCCAGATCAATGGCCGCATGGCACTCGTTGGCGCCGAGGACTTCACGTTCCAAGCTGGGTCCGCTGGTCGCGGCGGCGGCTACAAACGGTATCGCCTCGCCGAACTCGCCCTCCGCGAGGGCCTCCCCTTGGTCTGGATGTTGGAGGGGGCGGGCGCTCGCATCGGCAAGCGCACCGACACGCCCGCCCGAACCCCCGTCGACCTTGAGGCCATGGCGGACGCAAAAGGCGAGGTCCCGATCGTTTGCTTGGTTCTGGGCGTCTCCGCGGGACACGGGGCCCTCGCGGCTCCGCTCTCGGATTTCGTCGTCATGACTCGGAACGCCTGCATGTTCACTGGAGGACCGCCCTTGGTCCGGGCCGCCACCGGTGAAGAAATCACCAAAGAGGAACTCGGCGGCCCGCAGGTTTGTGTCGAGCAGGCGGGATCCGTTCACAACGTCGTCGAAGATGACGCGGCCGCCATCGCGCTGGCCCGCGAGTACCTTTCTTTCTTCCCAACCAGTCGCCCACTGCCCCCGCCCCGGCAATCCAACCGTGACATGGCAGAACGATCGACGGACGAACTTTTGGAAATCATCCCGCCGAACCCACGGGTTCCCTATGCCATGCGGGATGTCATCGAAGTTCTCGTCGACGAAGGTCGCTTTCTCGAGATCCAACCCGACTACGGCCGAACGGTCGCGGTCGGACTGGGACGCTTAGGCGGTCAACCCGTTGCCTTCGTGGGCAATAATCCCGCCTACGGGGCCGGTGCCCTCGACGCCGCCGGGGCCATCAAGGCGACGGACTTTATCGAGACCTGCGGCACCTTCGGAATCCCGGTCGTTTTCCTCATCGACAACCCGGGTGTTTTGGCCGGATCCCGTGCGGAACAGGAAGGGATTCTCAAATGGGGAGGCCGCCTGTACCTTGCCGGCAGACGACTTCAAACTCCGAAGATCAGCGTCCTGATGCGAAAGGGCTTTGGATTCGGACTCGTCACGATGGCCCATATGCCGCATGATGGACAAACCCTGACCTTGGCTCTGCCCAGCGCCAACATCGCCGCCATGCCGGCCCAGAGCGGTGGCCGGACGGCCCACCTCGACTCCGAAACCCGAGAAAAAATCGAACAGGCGCAGCGCGGCGGACCCTGGGGCTTGGCGGACCGATTGGGCGTCGACGATGTCGTCGATCCTCGAGCGCTGCGAAACGCCCTCCTCCACGGGCTCGCCCTCTCCGCCCAGCGCGCCCGCTAAGCCCCCTCCCATCGGCCTTCTCGAGAACACCAAACGGCGGCGACCGTTGCGCATGTTCTGCCTCTTCCTTTGGCCCATCCCTTGCGTTTTTTTTGAGAAATATCCGCCTCATAACGCACTCGCTGCGAGCGATCTGCCGGTCATTCATAAAATCATTTAACTTATTTAATCTAATTCCTGTATATTAATTGAAGGATGATTCGACGCGCGACCAAAAGGCGGGATAGGCGATGACAACGGGGGGGTGGGCGAAATCGAGGCGGTTGGGGTTCTGGCATCTCGCCAGTGATGAACCCGACCGCGTCGCCCTAATTCTCTCCAGCGGCGCGCGGGTAAGCTTTGGAGACCTGCTCGCCCGAGCCAATCAGTTGGCCCATGGATTCAAGACCTGCGGGCTCAGGCCCGGTGACACCCTCGCGATGGCCGTGCCCAATGACGATTCGTACTACGTCATCTACTTGGCCGCCATGCAGAGCGGCCTATACGTCACGCCCATCAACTTCCACCTTAAATCATCCGAAGTCGCGTACATTCTTCGAGACAGCGAGGCATCGCTCTTCATCGCCGATCAGAAGTTTGGGGACATGCCAGCGGGCGCCGCGCGCGAGGCGGAACTCTCAGAAGATCGCTGTTTCGCCATTGGATCGATCGACGGCTTTCGCTCTTGGGAAGCCTTGACCGACGGCCAGCCAACAAGCACCCCGGCCGAGCGCCATCCGGGGGCCATCATGGGATATACCTCGGGCACCACCGGATTTCCCAAAGGCGTTCGACGCCCCCTCCCCTCTGAAAGCCCGGATTTTGTTGCCGAGCAAAGCACAATTTTCGCTCGTGCTTTCGGCCTGGTCCCCCTCGACGGCACCAATTTAGTGGTCGGACCGCTTTATCATGCGGGTCCATCCATTTTCAGCTGGGGCTCGCTGCATGTTGGTCATACTCAGGTCCTGACAAACGGCTTTGACGCGGAGCAAACGCTTCAATTGATCGAGCGCTACCAAGTCACCAACACCCATGTGGTGGCCACCATGTTCCATCGACTGCTTGCGCTGCCACCCGATACCCGCAGTCGATACGACGTGAGTTCCCTCCGCATGGTGGCTCATTCAGCGGCTCCGACACCGGTCGAAGTCAAGCAGGCGATGATGGATTGGTGGGGCCCGATCATCTGGGAGACGTACGGTGGAACCGAAGCCGCCGCCACCATCGCGAAACCCCATCATTGGATGGCCAAACCGGGCACCGCGGGCCGGCCCGTTCGCGGCGTGCAGATCGAGATCGTTGATTCGTCCGGAAACCCCTGCCCGCCGCAAAAGCCGGGGATGGTCTACATCCAAAAAGAGGGGGAGCTGTTCGAGTACTGGAAAGACAAGAAAAAAACGGAGGAAAGTCGACGCGGGCGGGCATTCACATTGGGGGATCTCGGATACCTCGACGAAGACGGCTTTCTCTTTCTGACGGGCCGCCAAGCTGACGTCATCATCTCGGGAGGCGTCAACATCTACCCTTCGGAGGTCGAGAGCGCCCTCCTCTCTCATACGGCTGTCGCGGACGCAGTGGTGATCGGAATCCCCAACGAAGAGTGGGGCGAAGAGGTCCTGGCCATCGTTCAACTGGAGTCCGGCTACGCCGAGGGATCTGAGACCCAGGCTGTACTCGTCGACCACTGCAAAAGTCGAATTGCGCGCTACAAATGTCCCCGGGTGGTCCACTTTCGAAAGGACCTCCCCCGGGAAGAAAACGGCAAGATCTATCGCCGCCGGATCCGCGACGAATATTGGAAGCACGCCAACCAAGCCATTTAATCGATCTAAGAAAGGTCCATCGTGCCCTACGATCCCGCACCCTACTTGGACCCGGCCCGCTGCGGGATCGTGGTTTTCGAATGCCAAGAAGCCGTCATCGGCGAAAACAGCCGCCTCAAAGGACTGCGCGCGGACGTCCTCCAAAGAGGCATGATCGACAACCTCGCGAGGCTGCTGGACGGCGCACGCGAAGCCGGCGTCTTTATCGCGTATTGCAACATGGCCTTCCGGCCAGATGGCCTCGCCGCGCCCAACACGCCGCGCGCTGACAACATGCCGGCGGCCCCACCCTCGGGCCCCGCCAAGGTCAGTCCCGTCGTGCCTCCGCTTCAGCCGCTTGACCACGAACTGGTGATCGAACGCATTCACGGCATGGCCTCTTTTCATGGTACGCCTCTGGAACCGGCCTTGCGGGATCGGGGCGTCACCACATTGATCCCCACTGGCGTGAGCGCCAACATCGGCATCATTGCCACCACGGTCGAGGCCTTAGGGCGCGGCTTGCGCGTGGCGATCGCTCGAGATTGCGTCGCCGGCGACCCGTCGAGCTACGTCGAAGACATCTTCAAGAACACACTCAACAACTTGGCCTACCTCACTGATGGATCCACCATTTGTCAGATCTGGCGCGACGCCCGTCGCTAAAACGATCTATTCAAACAAAATAGGTCTCGAGGCCTGCTTCCGAGACAAGGCCTTGACCAGCCCTCGTGGTGCCTTCACAGAACCCGCATCGCGACAGAAGGACGAAGCAAGATGAGCAAACCCCTCGAAGGCATTCGAGTACTGGAAGTCGCCGCTTGGACCTTTGTGCCTGCAGCCGGCGCGATCTTGGCCGACCTCGGCGCCGACGTCATTAAAGTCGAGCCGCCGGCGGGTGACCCCCAGCGCGGACTCAAGAACATGCTCAATCTCGAAGGCCAGGGACCCAACCCGTTCAATGAAATTCCGAATCGTGGAAAACGCAGCATTACCCTCGATCTGAAAAACCCAGCCGGAAGGGACTTGCTGCTTGAAATCGCCAAAAAGAGCGATGTTTTCCTGACCAGCTACCTGCCGACCATTCGGGAAAAGTTACAGATCGATGTTGAGGACATTCGTGCCGTCAACCCGAAAATCATCTACGTCCGGGGAAGCGGCTGGGGTCACCACGGGCCGATGCGCGATACGGGGGGCTATGACCTCGCCGCCGCATGGGCGACGTCGGGCATGGCCCAGCATGTCATGCGCGATACCGACGGACCGATGCCGATGCCCTCTGCGTTTTTCGATTTACAGGGCAGCAATACGATCGCCGGCGCAATCGGCATGGCGCTGTTCAAACGAGAACGAACCGGCGAAGCGCCGATCGTCGACGTTCCTTTGATGAACGTTGGACTCTGGACGATGGCACCTGGGATCGTGAGCGCCCCTTACGTGAGCGAGTCGCGTGCAATGGTTCGGACAGCGCCCGGGAATCCGATTACCAACTGGTACGAAACCCGTGACGGTCGATGGATCTATCTCGTGATGCTCCAGGGGGATCGGTTCTGGCCTGAAGTTTGTCGCGTTCTGGAGCGGGAAGACCTCATTGAAGACCCTCGCTTCGCAACGGCGGCGCTCCGCTTCGAGAACCGCAGTGAATGTGTCGCCGAACTCGACGCCATCTTCGCAGAGCGCCCCCTTGAGGAATGGCTTGAAAAGCTCCAAGCCCTGACGGGCGTTTGGGCCCCGGCCATCAACTACCAAGAAATACACGAACATCGGCAAGTCGATCCAAACGGATATCTCCCCACCGTTACGGGGCACGATGGAGTCGACTTCAAACTGGTCGCCCCAGCCATGCACTTCGATGAAACACCGACCGCTCCCCAGGGTCCAGCGCCGGAACTCGGCCAAGACACCGAGACCGTCCTGATGGACATTGGTCTGGATTGGGACGCCATTTCAAGCTTTCGGGATCGCGGAGGCCTCGGCTAAAGCCTGAGAGGGCAGAGCCTTCTCCGAGCGTTGCGTCAGCCACCTCTCCTTTATTCGAGAATCGCGAGGACACCTTGATGCATATTGGTCGACACGCCCAGGCCTTTGGCGAAAAGCCGGCGGTCATCATGGTGGGCTCAGGCGAGTCCATCTCTTTCGCTCAGTTAAACGCGCGATCCAATCAACTCGCCCACTTTTTTCGTTCCAGAGGCCTTGGGGTCGGCGGGCATGTCGCCATTCTCCTTGAAAACCACCCTCGCTACTTTGAGGTCTGCTGGGCCGCTCAGCGCTCGGGGCTCTACATCACCCCCATCAACTGGCACCTCGGACCAGAGGAAGCCGGTTACATCATTCGCAATTGTGGCGCGAAGGCCTTGATCACCTCTTCTCGTCTCAGCGAAGTGATTGGCCGCCTCGGAGAAAACCTCGAAGGCGTCGACCTTCGCTTGGCGATCGACGGAAGTCTGGATGGGTTTGAAACCTATGAATCGGCCCTTTCGGAACAGTCCGAACAACCCATCGAGGATGAGCAAGAAGGGGCCTTCATGTTCTACTCCTCGGGCACCACAGGCCGCCCGAAGGGCATCCGCCGGCCTTTGCCCGGGCAACCGTTCGGGACCGGTGCTTTTTTTGAACAGATGCTCTCGGGTCTATACGGCTTCGACGAGTCGACCCGCTACCTCTGTCCCGCACCGCTCTACCACGCCGCCCCAATCGGATGGTCGATGGGAACCCAGCGGCTGGGGGGAACCGCCGTCATCATGGAACGCTTTGATGCCCATGGCGCGCTCCGGGCCATTGACGAACACCAGATCGACCGAGCCCAGTTCGTTCCCACCCACTTCGTTCGCATGCTCAAGCTGCCCAAGGACGATCGAGAACAGCACGACTTGTCCAGCCTTGAGCGCGTGATTCACGCTGCGGCGCCATGCCCCATCGAAGTCAAAGAACAAATCATGGACTGGTGGGGCCCCCTTCTCTACGAATATTACGCCGGCAGCGAAGGAAACGGTTTCTGCGCCATCGGACCTGACGAGTGGCTTTCGCACCGCGGTTCGGTCGGCCAATCAAAGAAGGGGCCGATCCACATCGTGAATGAAGAGGGCGTCGAACAAGCCGCGGGTGAAATCGGCCAGATCTGGTTCGAAGGGGCTGATCGCTTCGAATATCACGGGGATCCAGCAAAAACCGCGGAGGCTTGGAACGACCAAGGCTGGAGCACGCTCGGGGATGTCGGCTACCTCGATGACGAGGGCTACCTCTATCTCACCGATCGAATTTCCCACATGATTATTTCCGGGGGCGTCAACATTTACCCGCAGGAGATCGAAGACGCCTTGGTGCTTCATCCCGCCGTCGCGGATGTCGCGGTCATCGGAGTCCCGCACCCAGAAATGGGCGAGCAGGTCAAGGCTGTTGTTCAAGCAGATCAAAGTGCTCAGGCTTCGGATGCACTCGCTGAGGAATTGATCGCCTTCTGCCGCGAACGAATCGCCCACTTCAAATGCCCGCGTTCCATCGATTTCACAGAAGAGCTGCCACGACTGCCCACCGGCAAGCTCCTCAAGCGGACGTTGCGGGATCAATACTCGTCCTGAATTGCGCGTTTTTACACAGCGCGCTTCGGCACGTCGGCTCCTTCCCACATCCGGTCAAGCCCCGCCTACTCTTTTCGGAATTCCTTCAGGGGCTCCATGCTGACGAGGGCATGATCGATCTCTCGAAAACCGTCGGTCGCTCGAATCTGATCCCAATGCGCGGCCACGTCCTCGGGCGAAACTTCGGCGTTCTCCGCAGCGGCCCAACCAGGCGCTTGGGCCATAAAACAACGGGTGTACCAGTTGTAACCCGCCATGAAGGTTTCCCCGGTGATCGAACACGACTCGTGGACTGCCGCCAGAACCAGAGGCATCACGCTTCGCGGTGATGTGGAACCGGTTTCGCTTTCTCCGCCGGTCAGTCGCGTCGCCGCAGCCGGCGCGATGCAATTGACCTGAATATTGCTCCGCGCGCCCTCGATGCTGAGTGTCCGCATCAAGCCCCAAATCCCCATTTTGGCAGCGCTGTAGTTGGTCTGTCCAAAATTCCCGAAGAGCCCCGACGAAGAAGTCGTCAGAATAATCTTGCCCCCACCCGCCTCTTTCATCTGACGGAAAGCGGGCTGCGCGGTCGAGAAAGAGCCCATCAAGTGAACATCGAGCACCGCTTGAAGATCTTCAGGGCTCAGCTTGGCAAAAGACTTATCTCTCAGAATCCCGGCGTTGGCAATGAGAATGTCGCAACCGCCGAATCGCTCGATCGCGGTATCCACAATGCGCTGCCCCCCTTCAAGCGTCGCCACCGAGTCGAAGTTGGGCACCGCCACCCCGCCGGCCTTCTCAATCTCGGCAACGACCTGGGCCGCGGCGGTCTCCGATCCGCCCGTTCCATCGGTGGCGCCCCCCAAGTCGTTCACCACCACCTGGGCGCCCCGAGCGGCGAGCTCCAGGGCATACTGCCGGCCGACACCCCCCCCGGCCCCGGTGATCACCGCAACTTTGCCATCGAAATTCATCGGTTGGGCCATACTGCTCTCTCCTTAATGATTCGGGGGCGTCATTCGCCGTCGGCCGGATTGGCTTTGAATCCGAATCTTCATCCACAGTCAATTGTATAACTGATTGTACTAGATTCATGACGGGGACCCAACGCGGAGCGCCCCCGTCACGCCAACCCAAAGGAACCCCCGGAGATGGTCTCGCAATTCGATCCAGCCTCTTTCCCACGAGCGGATGACGACGCGGCCACCCTCGCGCTCGACCCGAACTTTGTCTTGCCTCGGCGGGTCGCGCACTGGGCGGAGCGCGACCCCAACCGGCCCTTTCTCATCGAAGTCAGCGGCCGAACCTCCACCTACGGCGAAACCCTCGACGGAATTCGCCGCTGGGTTCGTTACCTCAAAGAAGTTGGCGTTCGTCGAGGGGATTACGTTCTTTCGATGCTGCCGGCCTCAATCGACGCACACTGCCTTTGGATGGCAACCAGCTGCCTCGGCGCGTGCGAAGTGCCCATCAACCCCGAGCTTCGCGGGGCATTTCTTGAGCACGCCTTAACCGATGCAGGGGCCCGAGTTTGTTTTGCCCGACCGGAAATCGCACCCGTCGCGATCGATGCCGGCATCGCGAACCTCCAAGTGTTCAAGGTCGATCGTCAGCAGCCCGAGGCCGCGCAAGCAGACCCCGAGAATATCGAACTGCCTCTTCCCGAAGATCCGTCGTGCGTGATCTACACCTCTGGCACGACAGGCCCTGCCAAAGGAGCCATCCTCTCATGGGCCCAGATGAGCGCCACGATCGGACGCATTCCACGCTCCTGGTTTTCGGAGACGGACGCGGTCTATAGCTGCCACGCGATGTTCCACATCACGGGTCGCTCTCCCATGCCAGCGATGAGCGACGTCGGGGGTCGGATTGTCCTCCGGGAGCACTTTTCTCTCGCCGCCTTCTGGGAAGATATTCGCCACCATGGTTGTACCAGCACGACGGCTTTCGTCAGCCTTCTGATGGGTCAGCCGGAACGCGAGGACGACGACCAAAACCCGCTCCGGGTGGTCTTTGGCGGCCACGATGGCCGGGCCAACCGTCGCTTCGCCGAACGGTTCAACGTCAGGACCCTCGACTTCTATGGCAGCACGGAGGCGGGCTTTCCGATCGGACTTCGCCGACCCCGGGAAGAAGCCGCGCAACGCCGGGACTGCGGCTGGCTGCGGCGGGGGTACGCCGCCAAAATTTGTGACGAGGCCGGCGACGAGGTCGATCGGGGGGTCGCCGGCGAACTTCTCATCCGTCCGCCGCATCGCCTTTTGATGACGCTCGGCTATCTCGGTCAGCCGGAGAAGACCGCCGCCGCCATTGCGGAGGGCTGGTACCGCACCGGCGATCGGCTCATCCAACACGTCGACGAGAGTTTCGAATTCGTCGATCGCATGCGGGACACGATTCGCCGAATGGGTGAAAACATTTCCTCTTCCGCTTTGGAAGCCAGCGTCGCCTCCGATCCCGAGGTACTCGAATGCGCTGCCATTGGCCTTCCCGATCCCACCGCCGGACAAGAGGTGGCCCTGGTCGTCATCCCGCGACCGGGGTGCTCGCTTGAGCCTTCAGCCCTGTTTGAGCGACTGGCCCAAACGTTGCCGCGCTACATGCAGCCCGCCTATATCGTGGTGACCACAGCCGATGATCTACCGCGAACCCCGACTCGGAAGATTCGCAAAGTGGCGCTGCCGGAATGGATCGACCTCGAAGAGGCTTGGACCTCCCCTCGCGCCCAAGTCGCTCTGAAACCGCGCTAAGGCGAGTTGCGGTCTCTATCCACCGAGCGGTGAACCAAAGCTTCCTGTGATTCCGGAGTTGATTTGGCCATTGTCCACCAAGAAGGAAATGCCATTAATTCCCCGGGCCGCGGGGCTGCACAAGAACGCCAAGGGCGCCGCCATGTCCTCAGGCCGCAAGGCATCCAAACCAGCCGCCTTGTTGTACTCGGCCGAAAAGCCAAGCCACACTTCCGCGTTGGCGCGCGCCAGCGGCGTATCTGTGGGGCCAGGCTCAATGGCATTGATGCGGATGCCCTTCTGGATCAACGAGAAGGCAGACTGAGCCACCCAGGCATTGACCGCCTTCTTGCTAAAGAGGTACTGGTCGGTTCCCTCGTGGGCCTCCGTCCAGGCCACAGCGGCATCCCAATCACTCAGCTGAATGAATTCGCTGAGGGTTTCGAACTCCATCTGCCATCCCAATCCAGCAACAGATGAAATACAACCGATCGCGCCTCCTCTCGAAATCGAATCTCGCTCCAGTAGACGATCCACGAGATAGCGCTGCCCGAGGTAATTGATTCGAATCAGTCCCTCGACCCCATCGGCGACGCCCGCGCAGCAAAAAACAGCATCGAAAGATCCGGAGGCTTGCTCGACCGCCGCATCCAGGCTCGCCTTCTCCCTTAAGTCCACGCGGATCTTCTGTTCGGCCGGCCCATCAATCTCGGCCACGTCCATCACGACGACGCTGCCCCCCAATTCACTGACCAAGCGGGTGGTCGCCGCCCCCATTCCGGTGGCGCCACCGATCACCAGAGCGCGGCGACCGGAATATTGAAAAGAGTCCAGATTCATGTGACCTCCTCCTCGTTGGTTTAATGATATCACTGATTTGACTATAATGGGGCGAGGCCGATCCACCGTGCCCCCCCCGAACTTCAGGAGATCAGACCATGGACACCCGCTGGAACTACGACCTTTATATCGACGGCCAATGGACGGCCGCCGGACAACGGAAAACGATCTCTGTCATTAATCCGGCCACCGAGGAGCCGATTGGTCAAGTCCCGGAGGCCACCGTCGAAGATGCGCGTTCGGCGATCGCCGCCGCCCGTCGGGCGTTCGACGAGGGACCTTGGCCCTTCATGAAGCCAGCGGAGCGCGGAGCGCGACTGAAGAAAATGGCCGAAATCCTGGATGCTCGACACGCCCATCTGCGCGAGTTGATCGTGGCGGAAACCGGCTGCGCGGGCATGATGGTCGATGCGGTGCAGTGCGGCGGGGCCATCGGGATCGGCCACTTTAATGCCGAACAAGCCCAGGGCTTGGTCCACTGGATCGAGTCATCGCCCCCCACCGGAGGCCCCGGCGGCGTGGCCGGCAGTGCCGTGGTTCGCGAGC